>CAYOZX010000274.1:3523-5030 GCA_964408515.1 uncultured Acidobacteriaceae bacterium
AAACCCAGGCCGCCATCGACGGCGAGAATCTGACCGGTAATGAAGTGCGGCGCCGCGGCGAAGAACAGAACCGCAGCCGCGATTTCATCTCCTCGGCCATTGCGCCGCATCGGCGTCTGCCTTGCCATGCGCTTCATAAACGCCGCTGCCGCTTTCTCGCCCAGATCGATCATCCCGGGGGCCACGCAATTGACCGCAATATCCGGCGCCAGAGCCTTGGCCATCACTCGGGTCAGCATGTGGACCGCCGCCTTCGAAGAACAGTAATGGGCGTGGCTCGCCCAGGGACGCAGTCCCCCCAGCGACCCCAGATTGATGATCTTCCCTTTCCGCTGGCGCAGGTACCGCAGCGCCTCGCGCGACATCAGAAACGGCCCGCGCGTATTGGAAGCGAAAATCGCGTCCCACTGCTCAAGGGTGATCTTCTCAAACTCTGCGGTCTCGTAGTTGGCGGCATTGTTGACCAGGATATCGATTCCCCCCAGCTCGCGGACGGTTTCCCGGATCGCGGACCTGACGCTTTTCTCATCCGTGATGTCGCAGCGCAAAGCCACGGCCCGGCCGCCAAAGCCGCCGGCATCGATGACCGTATGCTGCGCTTCCCGCGCGGAATTGCGAAAGGTAATGGCGACATCGGCCCCGGCTTCGGCCAGCCCCAACGCGATGGCGCGTCCCAGCCGCCGCGCGCCGCCGGTGATGAGCACGGCTTTGCCGGACAAAGGTTTGTCGAAAGCAGGAGACATGCAGGGGATTGTAAATGGAACCGGCCGCAGGCCGCCCCTGACGCCTCCGCCTTGCCTGGTCCGGCCCGCCCGGAGTGGGTTGGCCGTGGTTGCTGAAAACGTTTTCATGCCACCCCTGCCACCCCCCTGTGTCCTTCTGCCTGCTTTTACGACTGCATCAGATTTGCTACACTCCGCCCATGGTGGAAACCCGCCAGGTGGTTGTCTATTCCCGCAAAGGCTGTCACTTGTGCGAGATCGTCAAAGAGACCCTCGCCAAACTGCATCGGCGTGGCGGATTCACCTGGCGAGAGGTGGACGTAGAAAGCGACGACCAGTTGCGTCGCCAGTTCAGCGACGAGGTTCCCGTGGTTTTCATCGACGGTTACAAAGCCTTCAAGTACCGCATGGACGAGCGCGAATTCCTGCGCCGGCTGGCCAGCTAGTTCTGGTGCCGACGAGCTATCCCAGGCAGAAACGAACCCGGCTTTGGACATGGACTCTCGTAACAACCGCGCTGCAGTTCGTCATTCCGAGAGGCTTTGCCCTCGAGGATCTGCTTTTCACGGCTGGCCGCCCGCCTTGGCTACTCCCCGGTCAGAAACTTGTGCTGCGCCGCCGTCAACGGCACCACACTGAGTCTCCCCTGTCGCACCAGCGGAGAATCAGCAAACGCCTTGTTGGCCTTGATCTCGGCCAGGGTCACGGGCTTGGCAATGGAAGCCCCTGCCTTGATCTTTACCCGCGGGTTGCGCGGATCTGAATCGTCCACCGCGACCACCGAC
>CAYOZX010000275.1:0-5018 GCA_964408515.1 uncultured Acidobacteriaceae bacterium
CTGGAACACCATGCGGTCGTTGTTCTTGTCGAAGGAGGCCCAGCCGCCATTGCGGCACTGCATGGAGAGAATCCAGTCAATGGCCCGCTGCACGGATTCCCGCTGATAGCGCCCGTTGGGGTGCTCCGCATGGCTCAAAGCCAGGCATACCATGGCGCTGTCATCCACGTCGGGATAGAATTCGTTGTTGAACTCGAAATACCAGCCTCCGGGCTGACCTTTGCGGTTCTTCACCTTCCAGTCGCCCGCGGTTCGCACCTGTTTCTGCAGAATCCAGTCGGCGCACTTGACCATGCGCGGGTCGGTTGCGGGAACCCCGCTCTCACCCAGCGCGAACAAGGCATAGGCCGTGTCCCACACCGGGGATTTGCAGGGCTGCATGCGGAAGCTGTCGCGCTCTTCGATTCCCAGCTTCTCGAACTCGTCCATGGCGCGGATCACCTGGGGATCGTCCACCGAGTAGCCCATGCAGCGCAGCGCGATGATGGCGTTCATCATGGAAGGAAAGATCGCGCCCAGGCCATCGCTCATCTCGAAGCGTTCCAGCATCCACCGCTCGGCTACCTTCAGGGCCAGGGACCGCAGCGGCCGGATGTGCACCCGCTCAAACCAGTGCGTCATCCGGTCCAGCGACAGGAAGAAATTGCGCCACGACAGGAGTTTCTTGTCCCAGCGGAGATGCATCCGCGACCGGTCACGCCCGCCCACGAACAGCTCGCTCACGCCCATCTGGTCGGGAATCTTCTTGAACGGCTTCTTGGCATAGCAGATCGAGAGCGGCACCAGGATGGCCCGCGACCACGAGGAAATTTCGTAGATGTTGAACCAGAACCACTTGGGAAACAGGACGATCTCCGGCGGAATAGCCGGGACCGCGTCGTAGTCGTACTGTCCGAAAAAGCACAGGTAGATCTTGGTGAAGGTGTTGACTTCGGTCACGCCGCCCAGTTCAAGGATGGTCTTGCGGGCACGCTGGAGAGCTGGGTCGTCGGTCCCGTAGCCGGCCAGTTTCAGACCGAAATAGCACTTTACTGATGCGCTGACGTTGGACGGGCCGCCAGCGTAAATACTCCATCCGCCGTCGGCATTCTGATGCTGCAGGATGTAGCGCGCCGCCTTGGCCATGCGCTCCGGGTTGCCGGTTCCCAGAAGCACGTGCAGGAGGATGTAATCGGCTTCCAGCGTGGCATCGGCTTCCAGCTCACCGCACCAGTAGCCTTCCCCTGACTGCTCGGAAAAGAGGCAGTTGCGAGCGCCGTCAATGGCCACGGCCACGCGGCTTACCAGATCGTCGATTTTCCCGAAGCGAATCTGCGGCACTGCGGGTGTGGACGTCGAAGAGGGGGAGGCGGCTTCGTCCATACTTTTTCGGCTACTCCACGGCTGCCGCGGTGGGAGCGGTGGCAATCGCTTCCACGATCTCGGGCGGCAGACCAAAGCGGACATTCTCAGGCATCACTTCCACTTCCTGGACGTTGCTGAAACCCTTCGTGCCCAGGAACTTCACCACTTCTTCCACCAGGCATTCGGGCGCTGAGGCTCCAGCCGTCAAGGCGATGATCCGGACGCGTTCCAGCCACTCCGGCCGGATATTGCGGAAGCTGTCGATCAGGTGTGAACTGGTGCCCAGGTTGCGTGCCACTTCCACCAGGCGGTTGGAGTTGGAGCTGTTGTCCGAGCCGACCACCAGCAACAGGTCGGCTTCCGAAGCCACTTGCTTCACCGCCACCTGGCGGTTCTCGGTGGCGTAGCAGATGTCCTGCGCCGCCGGCCCCTTGATGTTAGGGAACCGCTTGCGCAGGGCGGCGATGATGTCCTTGGTTTCATCCAGGCTGAGGGTGGTCTGGGTTAGGTAAGCCACGCGGCTGGGGTCGGCCACGGTCAGGGAATCCACCTCTTCCGGAGAACCAACCACCTGGGTCACCACCGGGGCTTCGCCCAGCGTACCGATCACCTCGTCATGATCCCGGTGCCCGATCAGGATCAGCGAATAGCCTTCCTTGGCAAACTTTACTGCCTCGACGTGGACCTTTGTGACTAGCGGACAGGTGGCGTCGATCACCCGCAAGCCGCGCCCCTGGCTGGCCTCCCTGACCTCCGGAGATACCCCATGGGCACTGTAGATAACCCGTTCTCCGTTAGGGACTTCCTCCACGCTGTCGACGAAAATCGCGCCCTTGCCCTGCAGTTCCTCGACCACGAAGCGGTTGTGGACGATTTCTTTGCGCACGTAGATCGGCGGCCCGAAGGCCTCGAGCGCAATGCGGACAATATCAATCGCCCGCACCACCCCCGCGCAAAACCCACGCGGTTTCAGCAAAAGCAGGGTCTTTTCCTCAGCCGATTGAGCCATGGAGCTTCCCTTCACTAGGGTACACATTGCCTCTGATGCCTGCTATTGATGCTATCGGAGAAGTATCGAGTTGGTCAATGTAAGCTACAGAAATGCAGGGGATTAACAGCCATTGGGGAGATTTCGGTAGTGAATGGGAAAAGCCGCTTACCAAATCCTCCTGACATCGTAAGCGTCGAGCAGCGCGTCGGCGCTAAGAATTGGCAGATTCAGCGACTGGGCTTGCGCAACCAACAGTCGATCGAACGGATCCCGGTGATGTAAAGGAAGTAGTCCCGCTCTCGTCGCTGCTTCGATCCCAATCACTAGCTCTGCGAAACCCTCCTCGGAGATATGTCGGGAGAGATCCAGGACCAGGGACATCGCCTGCATTTTTCCGAGGTTGATCTTAATAGCCATTTCCCATGCCAGCGCAGCAGATACCAGAATCCTGTTTGCAGGACTGCGGATGATGGAAAGGGCACGCTCGGACAGCCGGGAGGGCTCACTGAACCACCAGAACAGCGCGTGGGTGTCGATCAGAAGGTCCACAAGCGAAGGAATCACTCAAATCCCAGGTCAGAAAGCTCCTTGTCGGTAAGGGGCTTGAAGGCGTCTGGAGCATGGGAAATCTGGCCGGCGAGCTTTCCCGGAATCCGCCTGCTCGCTACGGCTCCCAGTGCGACCAGCTTGACCACAGGTTTCTTGCCGCGCGCAATGACAATCTCCTCCCCTTGGCAGGCTTCCTCAATCAGCCTGGAAAGCTGGGTTTTGGCCTTATGAATGGTGAACGTCTTCATACTTAGCTAGCCTATCTTAGCTAGGGTAAAGAGGTCAAGCTTCTTACCCGGAAATCGAGCCCGCGACAGAAGGCCAGAGTTCCCTTGCGCAGCTAGGCGTTGGCTTTCAGCATCTGCTCGGCGTGCTTGCGGGAGGTGTCGGTGAGCCGGGCGCCGCTCAGCATGCGGGCGACTTCCTCGGTGCGCTCGTCTCCGGTGACGCAGCGGATGCTGGTGCGGGCGCGGCCCCCGACGGTTTTCTTCTCCAGGACATAGTGATGGTCGGCGAAGGTCGCGATCTGGGGCAGATGGGTGACGCAAAGCACCTGATGGCGGCGCGCCAACGCCTTCAGCTTCCGGCCCACCGCCTCGGCGGCGCGGCCGCCGATGCCAATGTCGATTTCGTCGAACACCATGGTCCGCGGGGTGGGCCCAGTGGTGACGGCTCCAGTGGTGACGGCTGATGACGGCGCCTGCCCGGCATGGCCGCGTCTGGCCGAGGCGGCCTCGACGCTGGCTTTGAGCGCCAGCATGACTCTGGAGAGCTCTCCCCCGGAGGCAATCTGTTCCAGCGCACCCAAAGGTTCCCCCGGATTGGGTGAAATCTGGTACGCCACTTGGTCCCAGCCTGAGGCCGTCCAGTTCCCCTCTTCCTCGCTGCCGTTTACTTCAACGCGGAAGACCGCTTTCATGGCCAGGTCGTTGATTTCGCCCTCGACTATTTTCTCCAGCTTGCGGGCAGCGTCATAGCGCTTACGGGAGAGGGCGCGCGCCGCTTTTCGATACTCTTCGCCCGCCTCGGCCAATTCGGCGCGGAGGTTGCGCAGCACCTCGTCCTTGTTCTCGATGTCGGAGAGTTTCCGGCTGACTTCAGCGCCCAGCTTCACCACGTCTTCGAGAGAAGGCCCGTACTTGCGCTTCAAACGGTCGAGCAGCGCGAGACGGTCTTCGATCTCCGCCAGATGTTCCGGAGAAGACTCGATCCCGCCGGCGTAGTCGCGCAGCGTGGCTCCGGCGTCTTCCACGCTGATGCGCGCGCTCTCAAGCGTGGCCAGGGTTTCCTGGAATTTGGCTTCGTAGCGCGCCAGTTCTTCGATGTGTTTCTGCGCCGCCCGCAGGGAAGCTGAGGTGGAGGCGCTGCCTTCGTACAACAGGTCGAAGGCGTGCATGGCCGCGCTGTGAATCTTCTCTGCGTTGGCCAAGACGCCCTTCTCCGACTCAAGGCGTTCATCCTCGCCCGGCTGCAGCTTCGCGCCTTCGATCTCGCGCTTCTGAAACGTCCACAGATCGACCAGGCGCAGGCGGTCCTGCTCATCTCGCTGAAGGTCGGCGATGCGGTCCCGAATACTCTTCCACCGCGAGAAAGCCTCGCCCGCCTCTTCCGTCTGAATTCCGGCGAAGGTGTCGAGCAGTTTCAGCCGGGCGGCGGCGTCGAACGCGAGCAGCGATTCGTTCTGCGCGTGGATCGTGGCCAAATGGGGCGCCAGTTGGCGGAGCACCGAAACCGTCGCGGGCTGATTGTTGACGAAAACCCGCCCCTTGCCTGCGGTCGAAATCTCGCGCCGCAGGATGACGGCTTCGCCTTCCTGATCCACGCCGTTGCTTTCGAGGATGGCGGCGATGGTCTTCCCGGCGCCGCCTTCATTTTCGAATACGGCGGAGACGCTGGCCTTGTCCGCTCCCGAGCGCACCACCTCGGCGGAGGCCTTTTCCCCGAGCAAGAGCGCCAGAGCGTCGATCAGAATGGACTTGCCGGCGCCGGTTTCGCCGGTCAGAAGATTCAAGCCCGGCGCGAACTCAACCGCCAGGTTGTCTACCACCGCGTAGTTTTCCAGCCGCAGTTCGACGAGCACCAGCTCTTCCGGGACGCAGAAGTGAAGAATTCAGCGCAGGATAGCACGAAACCG
>CAYOZX010000276.1:0-4981 GCA_964408515.1 uncultured Acidobacteriaceae bacterium
CCGACCACGCTTCCTGTCGACGTGATCTTGGAGGCCTTGCGCCCGGCGCTGCGCAGACGCGGGAACTCGAGATCGATGACGCGGGGGTTCTTGGCGATGGCGCCCCGGACTGCAGTCAGTTGCACGGGGGCGGACCCGTGATAGTCGACCTGGACCTGAGACTGCAGCGTGAGCAAAGTGCTGTTGGCGATGTAGGTGAGGCCTATGGCTGATCCCTTGGCCTCAGGGGTGCTGAAATCAACCTTCTCTGAGGTGAAAGCGTTGCCGGTCTTCTGGTTGAAAGTCAGGTTCGTGGTTCGCAGATGGATGGGATTCTTGAGCTCCTTGGGCGGGGCCTGGTCGGGATGGGTGAGTCCTTCGGGGTTGGCCTCAAGATCCATCTGAACCTCGCCTTTTGCCATGACATCGCCGGATTGAGGATCGTATTCAAAATTGGCGCCGTAAATCTGATCGAAGCGGCTGGAATCGCTTCCGTACAAGGTGATCGTGACCTCGTGTAATTCGGCGCGCCCGCCCTGCTTAAATTGCACCGCCTTGCTGGCCTGGACTTTGAAAATCGTGTGGCCCTTTTCGGAGCGGGAAACGCTGAAACCCTGGGCGCTCTGCTGAACTTCCAGGCCGATCCTGGAGGGCACGTTCTGGAGCGCATTCTGTACCCGGTGGCGGGCGTAGAAATAGACAGCGGCAACCAGCAGGAGCAGCGCGATGGCGCCTGCCGCAAACCAGCGCCGGAGGCGGGAAATCTGCAGGGGCATCTAAGCCTCAGTTTACTTGAAGGGCGGTTCCGAAAGCGGGAAGCGGGCTTTCCTGAGTGGCCCGCGAACCCATTTGGAAACATCCCGGACGCCGGAAAATCATGGAATGCGCAAAGGGAAGCTCTCGTCGAGACCCGGGTATGCTGGTCGGCTAAACTGGACGCACGATGACGAAGCCCGAACCCGCACTGCTGGATCTGAAGAATGTATCGGTCATGCGCGGAGAGAAGGTTGTGCTGGAGAAGCTCACCCTGCGAATCCGGGGCCATGAGCGGCTGGCCATTCTGGGTCCGAACGGGTGCGGCAAGTCGACCTTGATCAAGACCATCACGCGCGAGTGCTACCCTCTGGCCCAGGAAGGATCCTCGATGAAGATTCTGGGGCAGGAGCGTTGGGACGTTTTCGAGCTGCGCTTCCTGCTGGGCATCGTTTCCAATGACTTAATGGCGACCTGCACCGGCAACGCCAGCGGGCGGGATGTCGTCCTGTCGGGGTTCTTCAGCAGCACGCGAATCTTTCCCAATCACCGGGTTGACGCCCGGCAGCGGAACCTGGCCGATGCCACACTGGCCAGGCTAGAGATTTCGCACCTGGCGGACAGGCCCGTGCGGGAGATGTCATCGGGAGAAGCGCGCCGGGTGTTGATCGCCCGCGCCCTGGTGCACCAGCCGCGTGCGCTGTTGTTCGACGAGCCCAGCAACTCGCTGGATGTGGTGGCCCGCCAGAGCCTGCGGCAAACCATGAGCTCGCTGGCGAAGGCGGGGATTGGCATCATTCTGGTGACCCACGACCTGGCGGACCTGATCCCGGAAATCGACCGGGTGCTGCTCATGAGGGAGGGACGGATCGTGGCTGACGGCGGCAAAGAAGAAATGCTGCAGGCGAAAAGTCTGGAGGGCTTGTTTGGCGCCAGGCTGACGGTCGCGCGGCATGCGGGCTACTACCATTTGTGGTGACGAGTTGCAGGGAAAGACTTTTCCGGTTCCCGCAGTAGTCAGTTCTCAGAGGCCACGACCGCGGCGCCTTCCGGGTCGGTTGTCCCCGACCGGGTGTGAAAATCCCGCAGAGACAATTCCAGTCCGCCGTATTCGGGATGATCGTTGTTGTCGATGGTGAACGCCACATCGAGTTGATCACCGGGGACCAGCCCGGCCTGCTGAAAGCGTTCCGCCATGTGCCAGGCGAGTGCGTCAAAGGTGACGGCGTTTCTCCAATTGCGGACCTGCTTCGCGTCCTGACGGCGAAAGGCGGCGGAGTCGGGGTGGCAAGCTGGCGTAGTCGCCATGGCGATCTCGGCCCGGGCCGGGGCCAGCCTCAGTTTGGAGTGTTTGTCCTTCATCACGCGAGGCGGGGCCGTCAGGCGGACGCCGCTGGCAGCAAAGACCGGCTCCGGGTTCCCTACACCGAAAGGTCCCATGAGCCGCAACGCTGTGAACAGTTCCGGAGTGACCTGATCAAGCGGCAATTCAGCATCCACCTCGAGCGCCGGCTCAAAATCGGCCAGTGTAAGACGGGCGCGAGCCCATGTGTCGAGATGGGCGCGCAGGTGCCGGATATTGGCGGCAGGCAGCGAGAAACCCACAGCATGGGCGTGTCCGCCGTAACGTGTGAAAAGGCCGGAGCAGGACTCCAATGCGTCGAGGAGATGAAAGCCGCGAATCGAGCGACCGGAGCCGTGAGCTTCCTCGCCGTCGCGGGAAATCACCAGCGCCGGCCGGCGATAGCGCTCCACAATGCGCGTCGCGGTAATGCCGATCACCCCGCGATGCCAGCCATCGCCGTCGATCACCAGGCAAAAAGCCTCCCCCAAGTGGGGATCGTCGGCGAAGCGGTTATCGATGGACTGCAGAATGCGGCGTTCCTCTTCCTGGCGGTCGCTGTTCAGCCGATCCAGCCGATTGGCGATGTCGCGGGCCCGCGAAGCATCCTTGACGCTGAACAATTCGATGACCTCGCGAGCCACGTCCATGCGGCCAGCGGCGTTGATGCGCGGGGCGATGCGGAATGCAACATCGCCGGCGCTGAGGGGCCGCCCGCTGAGCTGCGAGACTTCCATCAGGGCCTTGAGCCCGGCGTTCACCGGCGCACGCAGGCCTTCGATTCCGAGCCGGGCGAAGACCCGATTTTCCCCGGTGAGGGGCACGGCATCAGCGATGGTCGCGATGGCGACCATCTTCATGAATGACATCAGCAGACGCGCGTGCTCTGCGGGACGCCGGCAGCGCTCGATGAGGGCCTGCGCCAGTTTGAAAGCCACCCCGGCGCCGCACAACGCCTTGCAGGGGTAGGCGCAGCCCGGCTGATTGGGATTCAGGACAGCCAGGGCGTCAGGGAGGCCTTGGGGGCCGGGAAGATGATGGTCGGTAACGATGAGGTCGACGCCCAGCCGCCGGGCGGTCCTGGCGGGTTCGAGGGCGCGAATGCCCATGTCGACGCTGATGATGAGCCGAACGCCCGCGGTCGCAGCTCGCTCGATCACGTCGTCGCGCAGGTCGTAGCCGTCACGAATGCGATGGGGGACGTGAAAATCCGCGCTTCCTCCGCACATTTCAATCGCCGTCTTGAGAATGACGATGGCCGTTGTCCCGTCCACGTCGTAATCGCCGTAAATCAGGACTGCATCCTTGTTCTCGATCGCGGCTGAGATCCGTTCGACGGCGGGTTTCACGCCGCTCATCAGATACGGAGAGTGGAGGTGAGAAAGTGACGGCGCCAGGAAATGGGTGGCAGCGGCAGCGCCGGTGATCCCGCGCAGTACAAGAAGGCGCGCCAATGAGCCAGCGACGCTGCGGTCCCCCAGGTGCAGGGAGGGGTCGTCGCTCAGTTCGGCCGTGAGGCGCTCCACTTGAATCGGATCGGCTGTCTTGGGCACCCAGCGCACGGCCGCTAAGTCTCGTCGTCCTGGCCAGGTTCGTCGATGGGGATGCCGCCGAAGTCCTCCGACAACTCCAGCAGGCGCTGGTAGTGGTCATACCAGGGGGTGGAGGCCTCGTAAACCATCATCACACCCTCGTGGGCGAAGCCGAGCTGAACGAAACCTGTCTTGCCGACGTAGGTACGCAGCCAGCGGGCTTCTTCCACGTCTTCCTCGTTGGTGAACTCGGCATTGTTCAGGCGCTCGATCATATCGTCGAGCTCTTCGCGGCGCAGCCTCCACGAGTCCATGACCAGGAAGGGCGCGGACGCGGCCTTGGCCAGTTCGACGAAATCCTTCCAGCTCTCGGGACTGTCGTCCGTCTTCCAGATCACGCTGGGGACTTCCTCGTAGTCGACATAACCGCGAAAGCGGCGCATGCCATGGCCTTCGATAAAGGCAATCATGTCATCTTTGAGGGTGGCGAGGTTGTCGGGCAAAAGAGCCATCGCTAAGGCACGCTTCCAGAGAGCATTGTAAGCCCGAATGAGGGGAAAAGCAGCAGGGAGAATCCGCGGCCCGCCTGCAGCGTTGCGCCATGAAAACGAGAATGGCCTTGTCACCCGCGATTTAGTGCCGCCGTTGCTGAGATCTGTCCTGGCTGAATGCCGACAGGTGCGGCTGAGCGTGGAATCCTCCTGTGCTACACTACCAACTTCGCAACGTAGCATCGACGCCTCGCCATGCTGCTTTCCAAAGAATATGTGGGCTACTTAGCCCGCGAAGTCACCAAAAAGCTGATTGCGGGAGAGTTCATCGAGACCAAAGCCGCGCCCGCGGTCAAGGAGAAGGTGCATGCAGCCATGCTGGAGGAGTTGTCACTGGAGGACCGCATCAACGACGAAGTGCGGGTCATCCTTGAGGCTTACGCAGACGAGATGCGGCGCAGCGGGGCCAACTATCAAGAGATGTTCCGCAAGGTGAAGAGCGAGCTGGTACGGAAATACAAGGCGGTGCTGTGAGACTCAGCCGGGACAAGGTCAACCGGGTGGCCCACGTCGTCACCGACGCCCTGGCCGAACTGGATGCCGTCGATTTCGTGGAGGACCGAAATACGATCCGGCTGGAAGTGCGCAAGATTCTCGAAGAACTGCTGAACCGGGAAGCCAGGATCGACCAGGCTGCCCGGCAAAAAATCGAAGGTCAGAAGCGCACCATCCTCGAAGGCAGCCAGGAGTGGGACATCCTGTACCGCAAGTATTACAACGAAGAAGTGAAGAAGCTGGGTGTGTAGGCGCCGGTTGCCGCTTCTGTCTTCCCATCCTGGACCGCTTCCTTCCCGCCACTCACGCGTCGCCAAGGTGAATTCAGG
>CAYOZX010000277.1:0-4284 GCA_964408515.1 uncultured Acidobacteriaceae bacterium
TATCCCACGCTGTTTGTAGCCTACCTGACCCGGCTTTTCCCCTGGTTTGGAGAAGGACATCGCGGGGTGATTGTGGGACTGGCGGTGGTGGCAGTGGCGGTACTGCTGAATATCGCCGGCGTGCGGGTGGTCTCGACTACCTCGCTGTGGCTCTTCTTCCTTCTTTCCCTGCCTTTCGCCCTCATGGTCGTGCTGGCTCCATTGAAGTATGGTGCGCTGCTGCACGCCGTGACCACCCCGACCACATCCAAGGTGGACCTTATCGGCGGATTGCTGATCGCCATGTGGAACTACATGGGCTGGGACAATGCGTCGACCATCGCCACCGAGGTGGAACGCCCGCAGCGCACGTATCCGCGGGCCATGCTGGCGGCAGTGGCGCTGGTAACGCTCACCTATGTGATTCCAGTCGCGGCCGTCTGGATGACCGGGCTGGCGCCGGCGGCCTGGGAAACTGGCTCCTGGGCGGACGTGGCCGGGATGCTGGGCGGCCCGCTGTTGCGGGTCGGCCTGGTGCTGGGCGGCATGATCAGCGCCTTTGGCATGTTTAACGCGCTGGTGATGAGCTATTCCCGCTTGCCGCTCGCCATGGCCCAGGACGGCATGCTGCCGCAGATATTCGCCCGGGTGCATCCCCGGACGCGGGGGCCGTGGGTCGCCATCCTGGTCTGCGCCATCGGGTGGGCGATGTGCCTGGGTTTGGGCTTTGAGCGGCTGGTGACCATCGACATTCTTCTCTACGGATCAAGCCTGGCGCTGGAGTTTGTTGCCCTGATCGTGCTGCGGGTGCGCGAACCGGAACTGCCCCGTCCTTTCCGCGTGCCGGGCGCAATGTTCGGCGCGGTGGCCGTGGGCTTCACGCCCTTGCTCCTCCTGGGTTTTTCCGTGGTGAGGAGCCAGTATGAGCAGGTGCTGGGCATGAGTTCCTTCAGCTTTGGCATGCTGCTGATCGGCGCGGGAGTGGTGGTGTACTGGCTGAACCACGCATTGAAGCCCGCAGGCTGGGCGCCGCCGGCGCAGGAAAAACCCCAACCCGCGGCATAATTCCTCCCCCTTGCACTCCGCGCGAAGCTGCGATTCGCGAAGGCCAATGCCTCCACTTGTACATCGGCGAGGCTGATTTGCTATGTTACAAGTGCAATGACCAAGCGAAAGTCCAAGGGTGCGTACATGATTTCCGCGGTGGCGGAGATGTATGGCATCCATCCGCAGACGTTGCGCCTTTATGAGCGCGAAGGGCTGCTCAAGCCTTCGCGCACGGAAGGCAATACCCGGCTCTACACGGAGGAGGACCTGCAGCGGCTGGAGTTCATTCTCACATTGGCCCGCGACCTGGCGGTCAACATCAGCGGCATCGCCATCATCCTGCAAATGCGGGAGCGCATGGAAGAGATGCAGCTCCAGATCCAGGACTTCGTGAAGTATATCCAGCAGGAGGTGCTGTCGCGGGCCAGCGCGGCTGCCGACCCCTCCAAGGGAGCCATCGTGCCGGTGCGCAGGCAGATTGTGGCGCCGCCCCAGAACCGAAGGCGATAATCGTACCCCGCGATTGGCGCATCAACCGGCTGGTGATCACGGGCAACTGCTTTTCATGCTTCCTTTCAAGCTTATCTACAGCGACGACTACTTCCTGCCCATCGGCGCACATGTTTTTCCCGCCGAGAAATATCGCCGCGTCCATGACCGTCTGATCGCCACCCAGCTTGCTGAGACCGCCGACTTCGTCACTCCACAGCCCGCTTCCGACCAGGATGTTCTGCTCGTCCACAAGCCCGAGTATGTGCGCAAACTCAAGACGGGCACGCTCTCGCCCAGCGAGGAAATGCAGATGGAGATTCCCTACTCGCCGGAGCTGGTGCGCGCGTTTTGGCTGGCGGCGGGAGGATCGATCCTGGCGGCTCACCACGCCTTGAAAGACGGGATCGGGTTCAATATCGGCGGCGGATTTCACCATGCCTTTCCCGACCACGGCGAAGGCTTCTGCATGGTCCACGATGTGGCCGTCGCTATACGACGCATGCAGCGCGATGACAAGATTCGCACCGCCATGACCGTCGATTGCGATGTTCACCAGGGCAACGGCACCGCCGCGATTTTCGCCGGCACGCGGGTCCCGACGCAGCCTCTGCCCTCGACCTCAGCTTCGAGCCTCGGTTCGCCCAGTGGTCCCGGCGGCAAGATGCGCCATGCGCACGCCGGCGACGTATTCACCATTTCCCTGCACCAGCACAACAACTACCCGGCGTGGAAGCCGCATTCCTCGATCGACGTGGACCTGCCGGATGGGATCGAGGACGACGATTACCTGGCCTGGCTCGACAACGCCCTCAGCTCCGGCCTGCGGCAGTTCGAGCCTGATCTGATCTGCTACATCGCCGGCGCCGATCCCTATCAGGAAGACCAGCTCGGCGGCCTCAAGCTGACCATCGGCGGTCTGAAGAAGCGCGATGAGCTGGTGTTCCGCGTGGCCAAGGCGCGCCAAATTCCAGTGATGGTGACCTATGCCGGCGGCTATGCGCGCAATGTGGACGATACCGTGACCATACACTGCAACACGGTCGTGGCGGCGAAGGAGGTGATGTAGATCGAAATGCGCCCGCTGAATCGGGCGCCGATTTGGCGGTTCAGATCGAATCAACCAGGATGGCGGATCGAGTCCAGATACCGGCGGATGGCGAGTGCGTGAGCCTGGCGCGAAATGCGCACTGATAAAATAGCGGAAGGCATTTATGTTTGAGAACCTTCAGGAAAAGCTGCAGCGCGCCTTCAAGAGCCTGCGCGGGCAGGCCGTCCTCAACGAGGAAAACATTCAGGAGGCGCTGCGCGAGATTCGCCTGGCGCTGCTCGAGGCGGACGTTAACTTCAAAGTGGTCAAGCAGCTCATCGATCACATTCAGCAAAAGGCCATCGGCCAACAAGTGGCCACGGCGCTTTCGCCCGGCGAGCAGGTCATCAAGATTCTGCGCGACGAACTCATTGAAACTCTCGGCCGCGACACCGCGAGACTCAAGTTCGCCTCCCAGCCGCCCACGCTCGTGCTCATGGCCGGCCTGCAGGGCTCAGGCAAGACCACCACGTCTGGCAAACTGGCTCACTGGCTCAAGAATGGCGGACATCGCCCGCTGCTGGTTTCCGTAGACGTGTACCGCCCCGCGGCGCGCGAGCAGTTGAAGGTCGTGGCCCAGGCCATCAAGGCCAATCTCTACGAGGGGCAGGTGACCGAGGCCAACACGGCCACCGTCGAGCGGCTGGCGAAGGAAGCCCGCCGCGAGGCCATCAACAGCGGTTCGGATGTGCTGATCGTCGATACTGCCGGCCGCCTGCACATTGACGATCAACTGATGGACGAGATGCAGTCGCTCAAGCGGCTGCTCAACCCGCAGGAAATTCTCTTCGTGGCCGACGCCATGACCGGCCAGGATGCGGTCAACTCGGCGGACGAATTCCACAAGAAGCTGTCTCTCACCGGCGTGGTCCTCACCAAAATGGACGGCGACGCCCGCGGCGGCGCGGCGCTCTCCATCCGCCAGGTCACCGGGCAGCCCATCAAGTTCATCGGTGTGGGCGAAAAGTACGACGCGCTCGAGCCCTTCCACCCTGACCGCATTGTCTCCCGCATCCTGGGCATGGGCGACATTCTCTCGCTGATCGAAAAAGCGGAACAGAGCGTCGACAAGAAAAAGGCCGAGGAGATGGCCAGCCGGGCGCTCTCCGGCGACGGCTTCTCCCTGGAAGATTTCCGCGATCAGCTTCGCCAGGTCAAAAAGATGGGTTCCATTCAGAATCTGATGGGCATGCTGCCCAGCATCGGGCCGTTCGCCGGCCTGCAGAAGCACGCTGACAAGGTCGACGAAAAGCAGCTCAACCGGGTGGAAGCGATCATCGGCTCCATGACCCAGCACGAGCGCTTGCACCACGAGGTGATCAACGGCAGCCGCCGTAAGCGCATCGCCCGCGGCTCTGGAACCAGCGTGCAGGAGGTCAACAACCTGCTGCGCCAGTATGCGCAGATGCGCAAGATGTTCAAACAGATCGGGAAGGCCAACTTTGCGCGGAAGCTGGCGGGAATGAGACTGCCCAATAACTTCTAGCTTTCTAGCCGCGTGCAGATAGAGGTCGCCAGCTCGCGGGGGAGAGTTGGGAGCGTGCAGCTGGAAGCCGCACTATGAAATGGCTCTCTCTTGAAGAGTCGAATGGGATTGACTTTCGCCCTCTGAGCGCTATTTTCCCCGAGCGCCAAGCACTAATCGGGGAGTACGTTCACATTGGTGTCCGCGCCATTCC
>CAYOZX010000277.1:4294-4936 GCA_964408515.1 uncultured Acidobacteriaceae bacterium
AAAAGCCCTGTCCGAGAAGTACGTTCCCATGGAGGCGCGCGCGATTCACGCCCGCACGGTTGCCGGACTCAAAGCCGCCGGGCTGTCTGAGGGAATTCTCCCAGCGGGCTCCAAGGCCCCTCCCTTTGAACTCAAAGATCACAGCAGCCGACTGGTGGCTTCCGCCGATCTACTGGCCAGGGGCCGCCTCGTGCTCTGCTTCTTCCGCGGCCGCTGGTGCCCTTTTTGCGTTGCGCAGCTGGAAGCCATGAATCTGGTGCTGCCCCGAATTGAACAGGCCGGAGCCTCCCTGCTGGCGATATCGCCGCAGACGGTGCAGCAGTCCTACTTCATGGCCGACCAGCACAGGCTGCGCTTTCCTTTGCTGAGCGATGCCGGCAACACCGTGGCTCGCCAGTTTGGCCTCGTCTACCGTGTCCCTGTGGAGCAGGAGAACGTATACCGGCGCGCGTTCGTCAACCTGCCGTTCGCCAACGGGGATGACACCTGGGAGCTGCCGATCCCGGCGACTTTCATTTTGGATCGGGACGGTACCGTGATCTACGCCTCAGCAAACGAATACTACGCAGACCGCCCCGAGCCGGCGGAGATCGCCAGACTGCTGGCAGCATGACGGCCTGGTTCGGGAAACCGCAGATTTCC
>CAYOZX010000278.1:0-4904 GCA_964408515.1 uncultured Acidobacteriaceae bacterium
GGGGTCCGGATCTTTTCGGTACTGGTCCTTCAAAGGCTTCTGAAGCGATCGAATATCCATGTTCACCTCATTGTGTGCGATTTGATCCTCAGATGCCAACCGAGCCCCACTGGGGCACGCTGCTTGTGGCTGCTCAGCCAGGTTGTTAATATTTCTATCCGACGGAGGCGCCCATGCCAAAATTCGTCATCGAGCGAGAGGTTCCCGGAGCCGGGAATTTGTCCGATGCTGAATTACGGGAACTCTCCCAGAAATCGATCGGCGTGTTAAGGGGAATGGGTCCCGAGATCCAGTGGCTTCACAGTTACATCACCGGTGACAAGGTGTACTGCGTCTATCTGGCTCCGGACGAGGCGGCGATCCGTGAGCATGCCCGGCGTGTGGGCATTCCGGCCAATCGTGTCTCCGCGGTGCGGCGGCTCATTGATCCCGCGACCGCGGAATAGCTTTGATTCTTCCGCCGCGGCTGACATTCTGGAGCGGGGCTTGGTTAACCTTGGTCCGAAGCCCGTTCAAGGACCTCCCCAACCGCCTTTTCCATCGACAGGGCCCAACCTTCCAGCCAGGCTGCGGCCCCGGCCGTATCGGTCAACCCCTGCCGCGCAGGTTCCAGGCTCGCCTCCAGCCTGGCCTGCTCAGCCGGCGTCAGCGGAGCTCCAATATTCTGGCGCAGCGCGGCCGCTGCTCCCGCCCAACGCAGGGAACGTTCGGCGTTGTCCTGAGCGGCTGCGCAGCAGGCGAAGCACTCCAGCAGACGGGCAATGCCCCGCTTGTGTTCAAGTTCCTGAAATAGCCGGATGCTTTCCCGGTACAACGAATTTGCGGTGGCACAATCACCTTCTTCCCGCGACAGGTTTCCGAGGTCGGCGAGGGTACCGGCGATGCCCCAGCGATCGCCCAGCTCCCTGAAAATCGCCAGACCTTGTCCATACAGGCTTCGCGCAGCGGCGGAGTTGCCCTGATCCCGCGCTACATCTCCCTGGTAATTCAACGACCAGGCGATTCCGATTTGATCTCCCAGCTCCTGAAAAATCGATCGGCTCTCGGCGTACAGCGAGCGGGCAAGGTCATAGTTGCCCTGCAGTTTCACCACGTTCGCCAGGTTGCTCAGGGAACGAGCCACAGCCTGGTGGTCGCCCAATTCTCTCCACAGCACCAGATTTTCTTCGAACAGAGATCGCGCGACCTCCACCTTGCCCCGATCCCGGGCCATCACCGCCAGAGCGTTCAGGGATACCGCGACGCCCTGCTGGTCAGCCAGGTGACGCGCTGACTCCAGGCTCTCACCGAAAAGCGCTTCCGCCGAGGCGTAGTCCCCCTGCTCGCCCGCGAGCACGCCGGCGGCAAAAAATGCTCGCGTCCCGGCTTTTGTGGGACTGGCGGCGCGGGCCAGTTTGAGCACCTTACCCAGCCGGTCCCGGCCCTCGGTCAGATACTCGCCCGCCTCCCAGAAACGAAACAGCGCTGCGCCGAGTCGCAGACCCCATTCTGCATCTTTGGTTTCTGTCAGCCGTTCGAGGGCCGCGCGAAAGTTGTCATGCTCAACCCGGAAGCGTTCCAGCCACTCGGCCGCTTCCTTTTTGCCTTGCTCCGCAGCCCCTTCCTCTGCCAACACCAGGCAGTAGGCGGCGTGAGCGCGCCTCACCAGGGCATCTTCACCGCTCGCCGCCAGCTTTTCCAAGGCGTACTCGCGAGTAGTTTCCAGCATGACGAACCGGGACTCGCCCTTTTGGGGTTCGAATTGCTGCACCAGGCTCTTGTCGACCATGGAAGCCATGCCATCGAGCGGTTCCAAGCCGAGATCGCCCTTGATATCGCAAACCGCTTCCACCCCCTCGAGGGTGCATCCGCCGGCAAACACCGACAGTCTTCGGAACAAGGTTTGCTCGGCTGGGGTCAACAGATCGTAGCTCCAGTCGAAGGCAGAACGAAGCGTCTGCTGACGCTGCGGCAGATCGCGCGCTCCCCCGGTCAATAACTGCAGCCTTCCCGCCAGGCGGGTCCGAATGGCGGCGGGCGGCAAAACCTTGATCCGGGCAGCCGCCAGCTCGATGGCGAGGGGAAGGCCATCTAACCGAACGCAAATCTCAGCTACAGCCCAGGCGTTTTCCGACGTGAGCTCAAAATCCGGTTTGGCTGCCCGGGCGCGCTCCACAAACAGCGCGACCGAGGGATACTGGGACAGCACATCGAGTGGAGGCAAAGCCTGCGCATCCGGCAGCGCCAGCGGCGGGACAGGAAATTCATGCTCGCCGTAGAGACGAAGAACAGCTCGACTGGTGACCAGCATCTTGAGAGCTGGACCCATGGCCAGGAGATCGGCCACGGTCGGCGCGGCCCCCACCAGGTGCTCGAAATTGTCCAGCAGGATTAGCATCGGCGGCCGCGACGGATCCTGCAAGGTTGCCCTCAGCATTTCCAGCGACGCCTTGCCTTCCGTCTCCCGGATACCCAGCGTCTGCACGATCATGGCAGGGATCAGCTCAGCATCACGGACCGGGGACAGAGCAACGAAGTGAACCCCGCCGGGGAAGTGCTCGGCCAGGTTGGCTGCCACTTCCACCGCCAGGCGCGTCTTGCCGATGCCCCCTGGCCCGGATACGGTGACCAGACGCACATCCTGACGGAGCAGAAGTTCCTGGGCAGCGGCAACCAACTTCTCGCGGCCCACAAGTCCGGTTCGCTGTACGGGAAGACTGGCCGGATGGGTTTCTATCGTCACCGGCTTCTCCGAGAAGCGGTCTCGTATGGCGGCTAGCTCTCGCGCCAGATCGCGGGTAGAGAGATAACGCTTGCCGGGGTCCTTGGCCAGACACCTCTCAATGACCCAGCACAGAGGGGCGGGAGCCTTGGGGTTGCGCACGCCCACGGGTCCTGCCGGCTCGCGAAGAATGGCCACCAGCGTCTCGGGTACAGTCGCTCTCTGAAAAGCGCGCCGGCCGGCGACCATCTCATACAGCACCAGGCCGAACGAAAACTGGTCAGAACGGAAATCCGGCCGCAGCCCCCCGGCCTGCTCCGGAGACATGTAGTCCACCGTTCCCAGAATCGCGCCGGCCTGCGTGTGTAAAGCTAGAGTTGCGTCCTTGTCCAACATCGGTCCGCTGGATGCAGTGAGCTTCGCGAGACCAAAATCCAGAATCTTGACCAATCCATCCTGCGTGACCATCAGGTTTTCGGGCTTCAAATCCCGGTGAACGATGGCTGCGTCATGGGCCTTGGCGAGTCCCTCCGCGATCTGGGTCGCGATTTCGATGGCTGTCCGTACCGGCAAGGCTCCGGAAGCCAGCAGCTGGCGCAGGGTTTTTCCCTCCACCAGCTCCATGGCGATGTAATGCGTGGAGGCTTCCTGCCCGAGTTCGTAAATGGTTACGATGTTGGGGTGGTTGAGTGCCGACGCTGCACGGGCTTCCTGCTGGAAACGGTGCAACCGGTCACGGTCTGCGGAAGATGCCGCGGGGAGAATTTTGATCGCCACGCTGCGATCGAGGCGCCGGTCACGAGCGCCATAGACCTCGCCCATCCCGCCTGCGCCCAGGCGGGCTGCGATTTCATATGGCCCAAATTTGCTGCCCGGAGCCAGGGTCATGTTGCACACGATTATAAATCGCAGGCATTCGGCGAAATCAGCGCAACTGAGGTATCCGAATCTGTGGCCCTTGGGGTGCCTTCTGGTTGTGGTTAGATTGGCCCTGATGCCCCGACAGCAAACCGCAAAGGCGCGGCTTCACCAGGTTCGAGAAAAGGTCACCGGGCAAAATCGGAACGCGCTACCCCGTCCCGCTGTGACCGTTCGAGGCGTGTCGCTGTGATATTGTATCTGGCTCCTGCAGGCGGCCAGAGCCTTAGATGTCATCACCTTCGAACCGAGGACAGAGTCCAATGTCGAGAGCGAACTGGATGTTCGCATTGCTTTTGTGCATTTTTCTCCAGGCAGTTTCTTTTGCCTCTGGAACCGGCGAGCAGATTCTGTACAACGGCAAGATTTTCACGGGAGAGCCTGGGCATCCCTATGCGGAGGCGGTAGCTATCCGCGGCGACAAGATTGTTGCTGTCGGCTACCGGAGTGAAGTCTCCCGGGCGCTCTCGAAGGGCGCGGCGGAGATCGACCTCAAGGGCAATTTCCTGTTGCCGGGGTTGATCGACAGCCACTGCCATGCCGTCGATGGGGGGCTGACTCTGCTGTCAGCCGATGTCGGCGAGGACGTTGGCTCTGTGACCGAGTTGGAAGCGTTTGCTGCCGACGCCAAGCGGACAGGGCGAGGCATGCGAGGCGACATTCTGGTGGTCAGCGGCATCCCGCTTGCCTTTTGGTCGAAAATCGACGAACTGAACCAGACCTTCGACAACGGACCATACACCTGGCACCCGGTTCTGCTCGAGGGCATGGACGGCCACACCGCCTGGGCCAACAAAACCCTTCGAGCGCGTGCGGGTGTCAGCAGGCAGCTGATCTCCGGACTGGACGCCGTGGGCCGGGGGTACTACGGCTTCGGGGCCGATCTGGAGCCGAATGGGTTTCTGGTGGATGCGGGAGTGGACAAAGTCAGCGTCCTGCTGCCCGATCCCAGTCCGGAGCAAATGCTTGCCGCGGGGCGCGCGGCGGTGGCGCACTTGCATTCACTCGGCATCACGGCCTGGCTCGATCCGATGGCCAGCCCGGCGATTCTGGCGAGCTATCGCAGCTTAGCCATGGACGGCGGGCTGGACTCGCACGTGCTGGCGCTGCCGTTGATCGAGTTCAAGAAGGGGCATCCCGAGCAGCAGTTGGCGAGGGCAGTGAAGTTTCGCGACGATTTCAAGAACGTTCCCGAAGTGGGAATCGGGTGCATCAAAGTGTTTGCCGATGGATTGGGGGATCATCCCCTGCCAACCGCCGTGCACTCACAGACTCATCAACCACC
>CAYOZX010000279.1:0-4899 GCA_964408515.1 uncultured Acidobacteriaceae bacterium
ACAATTGCAACGCTTTTCAAGCCCCAGCCCACGAATCTCTCCGCACGCCGCATCGCTGCGGCTCAATCTGACCGCTGAACTCTAACTGCCGCCGGCGATTTTGAAACCACCCACTCTTTGGCCTTCCGCACCACCGACTCCGGCGCGTCCGCTTCCAGCTCCACCAAGCCGTCCCGGTAACTCTGCGAATAAATGCGCGCCCTCGCCTGGAGGAGGGCCAGAACCTTCCCTTCTTTTTGGGGAACGCGCAGAAGAACACGGCTCACGGCATCCTCGGAGAGCATTTCGTCAATCCGATCGAGCAGGGTTCCCATGCCGATTCCCTTGACGGCCGAAACGTGCACCCGGTTCGGGGTGTCGCGCAGGGCATCGCGCTGGGCGGCGGATAGAAGGTCAATTTTGTTAGTCACCCGCAAACGCGGCTGGTTCTCGACCCCCAGTTCCCGCAGGACGAGATCCACTTGGGCGTCCTGCTCCGCTGACAACGGGCTGCTCGCGTCGGAAACCTGCAGGATGAGCGCCGCCCGCTGCACCTCCTCGAGGGTTGCGCGGAAGGCTGAAACCAGGGTGTGGGGCAGGTTGCGGATGAACCCGACGGTGTCGGAAAGCAGCGCCTGGCGGCGTGAGGGCAACGTCACCGATCGAATGGTTGGGTCCAGGGTGGCGAACATTCGCGGCGAGGCCAGCACCTGCGCCCGGGTTGGCGCGTTTAAAAGGGTGGACTTTCCTGCATTCGTGTATCCCACCGTCGCCATGGTCGCCATGGGAACCGATTCCCGCCGCGAGCGTTGCTGCGCCCGGATGCGCCGAACGTTCTCGATCTGCTCCTTGACGTGCCGGATGCGACGGTGGATCTTGCGCCGGTCGGTCTCCAGCTGGGTCTCGCCCGGTCCACGGGTACCGATACCGCCGCCCAGCTGCGACATCTCGACGCCTCGCCCTCCCAGGCGCGGCAGCAGGTATTCCAGCTGCGCCAGCTCGACCTGCAGCTGTCCTTCCCTGGTACGCGCGTGCTTGGCAAAAATATCGAGGATCAGCTGGGTGCGGTCAATCACCCGGATGTTGATTGCTTTCTCGAGGTTGCGCTGCTGCGAGGCAGTCAGGTCGTGATCGAACAGCAACAGATCGGCTGCCCGCGAAGCTGCGGCGCCGGCGATTTCCTCCAGCTTTCCCCGGCCGACCAGGGTGGCGGGATCGGGCCGGTCGCGGCGCTGCAATAGCTCTCCCGCGATCTCCGCGCCCGCGCTCAACGCGAGGGAACGCAGTTCCGCCAGGGACTCCTCCGCACTGAACTGGGGAACGAGCGGAGCGTTCACACCAGCAAGGGGCGAAGCCTCGCGTGCAGAAGACGCGGCCGTGATGTCATGCGTCCGCGGCGCGCCCGAACTCCGGCCCCGCGAGCGCACCTCGATGCCCACCAGAAAGGCCCGTTCCCGGCGCGCGTTCCCGGCCTTGGCCTGGCCTTGTGCGGCGGCGCCTGCTGTGTGGGAGGCCCGGGTTGGCCGACGGTTCAAGGGTATCAATCCCTGAATGCGAAATATTTCGACCTGAACAGCCTGGACGGCACGCCGAAAGACGAGCCTTGACCTCGGCGGTGCGACGCTGACCCCGCGCCGTTCAGACTTCGATCAACCCGGCCGCGCTACCCTTCCGTACCCGATGGCCGGGGGGGAAGACTGCCCTCCGCGCCGCCCGAGGCTGCGGCGGAGGAAGCCATCACGGCCGGCTTCTCGCCGTGGCCGTGCGCGACCCGCCCCATGGCCACGGTGGAGATCGCGTGCTTGAAAATCAGCTGCTCCTGATTGTTGGTTTCGAGCACCACGGAATACTTGTCGAAAGAGCGTATCCTTCCCGTGAGCTTGACCCCACTCAGCAGGTAGATGGTGATGTTGGTGCGCTCCTTGCGGGCGGTGTTGAGGAAGGAATCCTGAATGTTCTGCGCCGGCTTGCTTTCCATCGCCGATCTCCTTGGTCCGAACTGCGCGTTTCGACGGCGTTTGGTGATGAACTGCCATGGGCCCCGGATGGCGAATCGCGCCCGCCACCCGCGGCCGGGAGAATGCTGGCTGCCCTCGCGCCCCGGGAAAAACCGGGGCGCTGGCGCAAATCTCGGTGCGACAACGGTACAATACGGCGTTGCTTTGCACATTTCAAGAGAGCACCTGCGCCCTTGCCCGTAATTGACAACCGCCTGACAAAGTGCAACTATCCCGGCTGCAAGCCCTGGCCATTTTTGCGAGGGAGCCCATGACTGACCCCATGTTTTCCGTCGCTGCCCTGCTGGTTATGCCTAACCACACCCCCACCGAAGCCCTGGCTTTCCTTTTGCGCTGGGTTCACCTGCTGGCGGGCATTCTGTGGGTGGGCCTGCTCTACTTTTTCAACCTGGTGAATGTTCCCTTCATGAAGCAAGTGGATGGCGCCACCAAGCCCAAGGTCTTCCAGTACATGACCATGCCTGCCCTGCAGCTGTTCCGCTGGAGTGCCCTGCTGACCGTATTTGTGGGCTTCTGGTACTGGGCGCAGATGTACGTGGCCGCAGACGCCCACCGCATGGGTGTGGGAGCCGGCAGCACCATCGGACTGTTTCTGCTGATCTGGATCGCCGCCTCCATGGTGCTCTACTTCGTGATCTCGAAGACCCCCAGCGGTTACGTTCTGGGGGCGATCGTGGCCGTGCTGGTCTGCCTGGCGGCGTGGCTCTTTGTGACTTACACCCCCGTAGGCCAGGACGACAACCACGTGCTCTCGATCGGAATCGGCGGCGGGCTGGGCTTCATCATGCTCTTCAACGTCTGGGGGATCATCTGGCGTAACAACAAGCAGATCATCCGCGGGACGCTGGCGGGAACGCCGCCGGCCAACGCCGCCACGCTCGCCCGGCAGGCCTTCCTGGCCTCCCGCACCAATTTCTTCCTGTCCGTGCCCATGATCTTTTTCATGGCGGCCAGTTCGCACTACACAATTCTGGGGCGGTAGAGACGAGGCCCTGCCCGCCCGCCAGTTTTGGCTACTTGACCTGGAAATTCCTGGGATCTAGCGGCCGGTTAGTCGTCACCTCCTCGGCCGTTACGTCCCATTCGTAGACCTTGGTCGTGCCGTCTTGTAGTTCTTCGGTGAAGTGAATGCTGTACTTGCTGGGAAGGGTGAGCCCCTCTGCGGTCTTGAAGTCGCCAAACCGCTCTTCGATCGTGTAGCGCGTCTCCTTCTGCTTTGAACTCTGGGTAACATCGGCGCCGCCCGCATTGGAGGAGGTGGTCAGCCCCGCCTGGTCGGAAATGGACGGTACGAAGCCGCCCAGCCCTGACGCCAGGGTCACGGAATACGTCGTCATCACGTGCCGGTAGGTTTCCGCGTCAAACAGAAGATGGATCGTGAGATCGTCTCTTTTCTTAGAGTGATAGGTCAGCTGATGGGCCGGATGTCCATCTACCTTCTTTTCCCCGTCGTAGCTGAGCTTGGCCTTGTTCTCTGCCATATTCAGCAGCGCCCAGGCGGTGGTTAACTCTCCCCCCAGCAAGCCTTCGCGAACAATGTGGTCCTGACTGCGCACAAACGCGCCAAAATCGGACCACTTGTGGTTGGAGGTGGTGGCCGCTACAGATACCCTGTCTCCGTCAGTGACAAATTGCTCGCCGCGATAGTCGCTGTTAGGCAGCTTAAGCATGAGCACCGATTTCCGGCCCTCGGACACCATAGCGCTCGTGCCCTGCAGTTCGCCGCCGGCGCCCACACGGATCTTGAACGCTGACGTTCCCTGAATGATGCGCGATTTGCCGGCCGCGCGGACCTCCGCCGTGCCCATCGAGTCCAGGTGCTTGGCAACGACTTCTTCAGCCGTCGTATCGGCGGCATGTGCCGGCAGAGCGCTCGTGCCAAGAGCTAGAGCGAGCGTAGCCGTAAAAGCCTTCCGGAAGGCAAGTCTTCGAATCGTCATAGGTCACCCCTCAGTCTGGCGCGCAGCCTGCATCGCCCGCGCCTGATCGTTTGTCCCCGCAGCCTTTGTCGCCCGACTGCATCGCCTTCGTCTGAAACTCTGGTCTCTGCGATCTTCCACCGACCACAAAAAAGCCTGCGGGCGCGAACCCGCAGGCGGTTAGTGTAACCATTTTGCGTCTAGAAATTCAGCTTCAGCGCCACCTGCATCTGCCGCGCCGAGGTCGTGGCATCAGGCCGTCCCACCGTAGAGTTAAGTAACCCGAAAGCTCCGAGGTTGCCGATCTGATTTCCCAGGCTGTCCGGATTGGAAAAATTCGGATGGTTCAAAACATTGAAACCTTCGAACCTCAGTTCTGCCCCGAACTTTTCGGTTATCCGTATGCCCTTGGTGAATGCCACATCGAAATTCACGAAGCCGGGTCCGTAAAACTGGTTACGGCCGACACTGCCGGCACGGCCGAAGGGTGGGTTCTGGAACGCATCCGGATTGCGGAAGTAGACCTTGCTGCCGCCATTGATCGCCGGGTCATCGTTGATACCTGGTGCAAACGGATCCCCCACCTGATCTGCCCACGACGCGATACCCGTCCTTTGACTATCCCTGCGTCCCCGAACTTCGAACGGATGCCCGGTTTGCGCGCTGGCAATGCCCGACAACTGCATGCCCTCAAACACCCGCCCCAGAAAACCGCTGTTCAAAAGCGGCTTACCTTTGCCGAACGGGAATTCCCAAACATAGTTGATCACAGCAACTTGGCGAACATCGTTGTCGGAGTTGCCCCTATCCTGCGCCAGATTGCGCGAGTTGCGGGGAAAGGTGCGGTTGCCTTTGGCGGGGTCGATGGGATCAGGAGAATCGTCGATCCCGTGCGCCCACGTGTAGGACCCCTGGATCTGCAACCCATGGCTCAGACGATGCGTAACCTTCAGCTGCAGAGCGTGGTATACGGAATTGCCCAC
>CAYOZX010000280.1:0-4830 GCA_964408515.1 uncultured Acidobacteriaceae bacterium
CCCGAAGTGGGATTTCCTCTTTCTTCGTAGCGAATGGGACGTTGGGCGTTGCGCTCATGCGTCCGACCTGGTGGCGAATGCTGCCTTTCTTCGGGGGTGGACTATGGATAATCACAGCGGGGATCGACGCGCTCCTGCAAGCGCGTCCGGCTGCAGGTGTGACCTGCGGCACAGGGCCGATGGCCACGTGATGACGATCCTTCCAGTGAGGCGCCGGCCTCCAGACTGATCGTCGGCAGACATTCCGATCAACTGATACGCAGCGGGTCCGCGTTCTTCAGGACAGCCTGAAGTCGTGACGGCGCGCGGCGGTTTCCGCACGCGGAGACCGTCCGCAGGAGCCTGACTGGACAGGATCGCGCGTGAGCACGCTCGTCCGCCGGACGAGCGCCAGGGGAGCTGCGCGCCTGCGCAGCCGTGCGTGGTCGAAGCGCGACATCTGTCGCCACAACGAGGAGAGATACGTTGGCTTATAGTGGTACGGGAGCGCCTCCGGGGGGGATTACCTATGTGTTGCCCGGCGACAGCCGGGCAACGATCCAGAGAAAGCTTAACTCGGTGCAAGCGGGCAACAGCCTGGTGTTCACCGGCGGCGCTACGTACGATTTCGGCGGAACGACGATCGTCGGCAAGTCGGGCGTCACCATCTGGGCCGATGGCCCTGTGGTCATCGCCAATGCGCCGGGCGCCGGCACCAGCGGTGCGTTCGATTTCTCTGGCAAGAGCGACTGGACGATCGGCGGCAAGGCCGCGGAACAGGGTTTCATCTTCAACGGCAGCCTGGTCGACGCCACCAACGCCAGCGGCTGGACGATCGGCAATAGCCAGTTCAACAACCAGCAATCGAACGGCTTCGATGGTTCGGCGATCCGGATGAACGGTGCGTCGTTCGGCACGATCATCAACAACGACTTCGCCGGTGTCGGTGGCAACGTCATCGGCATGTACAACCTGACGAACATCACCATCGACGGCAATCATTTCACCAACTGCTACGAGCCGATCTCGATCCAGGAGCCGACGACCGCCGACACGAGCCTGGGCAACGCCATCATCATCCGGCGCAATACCTTCGAAGGCACCCACTACGTCAACCCGAGTGAAATCTCGGTGCAGGTGAGATATCGATTCCACTTTTGAGGAGCGCCACGCAGCGCTTCACAGACATTTGGGGCAATCTGACCGCCCCCGTCCCCACTATCCCCCGATCCTCTTCAACGCCTCCAGCAACTCCTCGTTATTTGGAGCCTGGTCCAGCGGATAGATCTTGGCAAACGCGACCCTGCCGCTCTTGTCGACGATGAAGACCGCCCGCTCCGAGATTCCCGGAAAGGGCGCCTCCTTGCGCAGCACCCCGAACAGCTCCGACACCTTACCGTGGGGATAGAAATCCGCGCACATGGGCGTCTGCAAAACTCCGATCTCCTTTTTCTGCCAGGCGATTTTGCTGGGGATGGAATCTACGCTGATGTCCACGACCTGCGCATTCAGTCCCTTGAACTTCTCGCGATCCGCGTCGAACGCCGGCACCTGGGCGCCGCAGGTCGGCGTCCAGTCCAGGGGATGAAAGCTGACCACCACATTCTTCTTGCCCCGGTAGTCGCTCAGCTTCACCGTCAGAGGCTTATCGCCTTCGACCGCAGGCAACTCGAAGTCCGGCGCCATATCCCCGACCTTCAATGCCATGGCTCTCTCCTTGCGCGCCACCTCAGCTGGCTTCGCCACCCGCACTTTGGCCGCGCTTGGCGCGCTTTCCCCATAAATTTAACATTGCTTTAACACTCGAAAATCCACCTGGATACTAATATCGTCCGATGCCACAGGAGCCTCTCGTCATTGAAGATCTGGCGGGCCCGAAGGAAGGTCAGCGCATTCTCCGCCTCAACGGGCCCCTCGTCCTTTCCAACCTGTTTGACTTTCAGGCCCGGGTCCGCGCTGACCAGTCCCGTGCCCTTGTCCTCGACTTCAGCAATGTGCCTTATGTGGATTCCGCAGGGATCGGCGCCCTGGTGGGGGCGTATGTGACCCATAACAAAGATGGGCGCAGCTTGAGCCTCGTCGGCGTCCGGCCGCGCGTGCAGGATGCGCTCCAGGTCACTCGGGTGAGGGATCTTTTCACCATTTTCGACTCCCTCAGCGCCGCCGAACAGGCCAGTTGAGTCCCCCCCTCCAGACGCAAAAATTGAGGGCGGCCCGAAGGCCGCCCTGCACTTGGACGCGGTAAGTGGTCTTACGTCGGCCGCACGTTCTCGGCTTGCCACCCCTTCGGGCCCTTGACCACGTCGAACTGCACCTGCTGGCCCTCTTGCAGGCTGCGGAATCCGCCGGCCTGGATGGCGGAGAAGTGTACGAACACGTCCTCGCCGTTCTGTCGGCTGATGAAACCGTAGCCCTTAGCGTCGTTGAACCACTTGACTGTTCCTGTTTCCATGTGTTGCTTGATTTCCTTTGTCTTTGATGTAGCGCTGATTGACTCGCAGAGCTTTCGCAGGCAGGTCACGCCGGTTGAGCGGAGAAACTGGGAACTGCAAAAAACCGCAAGCTCACACGCAGCCCCATTGTATCTCACGCGCGCCTGTCCCGCCATGAATCCGTTTATCATGGGTTATGCCCGTCCGCCGGCTTGCCTGCTTCCTCCTGATCTCGTCCCTCTCCTTTGCCGGCATCGCCGACGAAGTTCGGGACGCGCTGGACCGGCACGATGTCCTCGGCGCCGACGCCCGCCTGCAAGCCTACCGGGCCAGTCACGGCGCCACCCCCGATTACCTGGAGGCTCTCTCCTGGATGGCCCGAGCCAGCCTCGCCGACCGCAACTTTGACCACGCCGACAGCTTCGCGAAACAGACCGAATCCCTGATCCGCCCCCTGCTGCGGCACGCGGCCCTGGATTCTGAGCCCCATCTGCCTCTCGCCCTGGGCGCCGCCATCGAAGTTCAGGCCCAGGTATTGGCCGCCCGCGGCGACCAGTCTGCCGCTGTCGCCTTGCTGCGCCGCAGTCTGACCGCCTATGGCAATACCTCGATTCGTGCCCGCCTGCAAAAGAACCTGAATCTGCTCGCGCTCGTCGGCCAGGCCGCACCTCCCCTGCAGGTCTCGCAATATCTTGGCCCCCAACCCAGGCCCCTCGCCCAGCTCACCGGAACACCCGTGCTGCTCTTCTTCTGGGCCCACTGGTGCAGTGACTGCAAGGCGGAAGGACCGGTGATCGCCCGGCTCAACGCCGAGTTTGGAGCCCGCGGCCTCGCGGCTCTGGCCCCCACTCAACTCTACGGATATGGCGCCTTCGGCGCGGAGGTGTCGCCCCAGGACGAGCTCCCCTACATCGAGCGCGTCTGGCAGCGGTTCTATCCCGGGCTGCAACAGGTCCCTGTTCCCGTGAGCCGGGCGAACTTCGATCGCTACGGCGCCAGTACTACCCCCACCCTGGTATTGCTGGATGGCGCCGGCCGCGTCGCCCTCTACCATCCCGGCGTCATGCCCTACGATCAGCTGAGGTCTGCCATCGAGAAGGTCGTGGCCCGCTGACTGGGAACAGTCCATCTGGGATACTGAGAACTGTTTGCTATTGTGCCCGGTTCAGCACCGGGCATCTTGCCCAATGCCCGTGCGAGATCTCGACCAGCGGGGGCAAAGCGTGGGCGCAGCTTTCCACCCGAAACCCGCACCGCGGCTCGAACGGGCAACCTGGCGGCATTGCCTGCAGTGCGGGCACCGTGCCTTCGATGGTGGCCAGCGGCCGGCTCCGCTCCGTGTGCAGGGTCGGAACCGCCTGCAGCAGTCCCTGCGTGTAGGGATGTGCGGCGGCCTGAAACAGGTCGCGCTTGCTGCCCAGTTCGATCAGGTTGCCGGCGTACATCACCGCCACCCGGTCGGCCACCTGTGAGACCACTGCCAGATCGTGCGAGATAAACAGCATGGTCAGGCCGAACCGGGCCTTCAGGGCCCCCAGCAACTCCAGAATCTGCGCCTGAATGGTGACATCGAGCGCCGTCGTCGGTTCATCCGCGATCAGCAGGCGCGGGCGGTTGACGATGGCCATGGCGATCATCACCCGCTGCCGCATCCCGCCGGAGAGCTGGTGGGGATAGCTCCGCGCCCGCCGTTCCGCCTCCTCAATCCCCACTTCATCGAGGGCCGTAACCGCTTGCCGCCAGGCGTCTTTTCGGGAGGTATCGCAATGCGCCCGCACCGCCTCCGCGATCTGCTCGCCCACCCGCATCACCGGGTTCAGAGCCGTCATGGGCTCCTGAAAAATCATCGCCATCCGCGAGCCGCGCAAGGGGCGCATGCTCTCATCTGAAAGCTGCAACAGATCGCAGGCGGCTCCGCCATCGGCGAAATGGATTTCCCCGCCCACCCGCGCCTGCGGCGGCAGCAGACGCATCACCGCCAGCGACGTCACCGACTTCCCCGAGCCCGATTCCCCCACCAGTCCCAGAACCTCGCCCGGCGCGATGGACAGGCTGAGATCGCGCACCGCCACCAGCCCCTCGCCGTTCCCGCCGGCGGGAAATTGCACTCGCAGGTTGCGGACCTCCAGGAGAGCGTTCACGCGGCTATGTTAGCAGCGCCGCGCTCGGCCCGCTGTTTCGGTTGGAAAGGCCATAGCTGGGTTGGCCCGTCTACTGCCCCCTGTCTACGGTCCGAGGATCAGCTGCAGCCCGTTCTTGTTGTTGCCGATCACTACCACTTTCGAGTTGCCGCTCTTGGCCAGACTTTCGGTCGCCTCGATGCCCTTCCACTCCAGCAGTTGCGGGCTGATTCCCTGGGCTACAATCTGCTGGAAGTCGCGAATCCCGGCGGCCTCAATCCGCTTGCGCTGCGCCTCCT
>CAYOZX010000281.1:0-4802 GCA_964408515.1 uncultured Acidobacteriaceae bacterium
CAGGTGTTCCACCTCGTCCGCAGAGTTGTAGTGCGCCAGCCCGATCCTCAGAAAGCCGCCGTCCTTCTCCACGTCCAGCCGCTCGGTGAGATTGAGAGCGTAGTAGTTCCCGTCCCAGGTGAAGAAGCCGCGGTCCCCCAACCGAGTGGCGAGTTGCAGAGGAGTGTAGCCGCTGATTCGTGCGGCGAAGGTCGGGCAGCGGCGGTCAAACAAGGCGGGATCGCTGATCCCGTAAAGCTTAAGCCCGGGGATCGAAAGTAAGCCACCGGCCAGATTTTCGGCCAGGGCGCGCTCGTGCTGCTGAATGACTCGATAAGCGGCGAGCAGAGCCGCTCGGCGATTGGGTACACCGGGGTCGGCGTGCCGTCCCAGCCCCGCAAGATAATCTACGCAGGCGGAGATTCCGGCAATGCACTCGTGATTCAACGTTCCCCACTCCCAGCAATTGGGGACGGTATCGGTGTTGGCGCGTACCTTGTACGGCCGGAAACGCTGCAAGTGCCCGCGCTTGCCGTAGAGGACGCCCATGTGGGGTCCGAAGAACTTGTAAGTCGAGCAGACCAAGAAGTCGCAGTCGAGGGCGCGCACGTCGATCGGTCCGTGGGGAGCATAGTGAACCGCGTCAATATAGGCCAGCGCGCCATGCTGATGCGCCAGCCGGACGACTTCCCTCACATCGTTGATCGTGCCCACAGCATTGGACGCGTACCCCACAGCAACCACTCGCGTGCGAGGTCCGATCTTCTGCCCAAGGTCGGCAAGGTTCAACGTGCAGTCAGCTTCGTTGATGTCGACGAAGCGTATGGTTACTCCGCGCTCTTCGAGGGCTCGCCAGGGGGAAACGTTGGCATCGTGGTCAAGATGCGTGAGCACGATTTCATCGCCGGGACCCAGCTCGCGTCCGACAGCGCGACTGATGGCAAAGGTCAGGGTGGTCATGTTGGGCCCGAACACGACCTCGTCGCTGTCGCACGCGAAGAAGTCACCCATGGCAGCGCGGGCGGCGGCGATGACCGCGTCCGTGCGACGGCTTGTGGCGTAGGCGCCGCAGGTATTGGCGTTGGAATGCCCAAGATAGCCGCTGATGGCATCCAACACGCATTGCGGGACCTGCGTGCCGCCGGGACCGTCCAGGAAAACCGCGAGCTGGCCGTTGACGGTCTGGTTCAGCGACGGAAATTGGGCACGAACCCAGGCGAGATCGAGAGCGGCTTCAGATTGTAGAGTTGGCATAGATTTTGTCTGATGTCTGGTGAACGGTCTGTGGCGACAGGTCACGGCGCGCGCCGCGGTCGTCAGCCCATCATAGTAGTGTGTTCGGGCTGGATCTTGTAGATGACGCGAATTTCATCGGGCTGCCGGTAAGGATACTTGTCGGCCCCAAGATATTTCTTGGCCAGCTTGTCGATGTGGGCATCGGCTCCCTGCTCCGTGATCTCGACCACCCGCCCGCGGATTTCCAGATAGCGATAGGGATTGTCCGGATCCACGATGGCCAGCGCCACCCGGGGATCGCGGCGCACATTCCGGTCCTTCTGCCGCCCTTTGGCGGAGTTGAAAAGGACATGATCGCCTTCCAGATCGCACCACACCGGCGTGACCTGCGGGCGGCCATCGGGCATGAGCGTGCCCAGACTGGCGAAGGCGCGCTTGTTGAACAGATCACGATACTTTTCGGGGATGGCCTGGGACATGAGTACCTCCTGGCGATGATGGCCGAGAAACTTTTCGGTCTGGAGATTATAGACGGCAGAGCAGGTTGCATCCTGCGAAAAAACTCCAGCAAGCTGCTAGACTTTCGAACGGTCGAGAATGAGAGGCGTGGTATTGGCGGGAGTGTGCACGACGGGCCGCCGGGCAGCCTTGAGATGGGCTGTGTTGTTGGCGCTGCTGTTCGTCCCGGTGGCGGGCGGCCAGGTCGCAGCCCATCACGGCGCCGCGCAAACGCGCCCCACAGTGGTCTTCATGACCGACTTCGGGGTGGCGGACGATTCCGTGGCGTTGTGCAAGGGAGTGATGTACTCGCTTGCGCCCGAGCTGCGCATCGTGGATCTTACGCACCAGGTCACACCGTTCTCCATTCTCGATGGGGCGCGTTTTCTCTACGGGGCGAGCCCGTACTTTCCGGCGGCCACGGTCTTCGTGGCGGTGGTTGACCCGGGGGTGGGCAGCGCGCGCAAGGCGATCGTGGCAAAGTCGAAGCGCGGACAATACTTCGTGCTGCCGGACAACGGCCTGCTGACACTGGTGCAGGATCGTGATGGCATCGAAGCAGCGCGGGAAATTACCAATCGCGATTGGATGCTCGGAGCCGCCCTCTCCACCACATTCCACGGCCGGGACATTTTCTCGCCAGTAGGCGCGCATCTGGCGCAGGGTTGGGACTGGGCCGGCGTGGGTCCGGGCATGGATGTGAGCAAGCTGGTCCGGTTGGATCTGCAGCCCGTGCGTCTCGACGAACGCGGCCTCAACGGCACCGTCATTGCAACCGATGGTCCGTACGGTAATCTGGTCACCAACATCGAAAGCGAGGATTTCCTCCGGCTGGGTTACAGGCGCGGGCAGGAGGTGCGCGTCGCCATCGGGAAGAGGGACATGATCATTCCTTTTGTCCGCACCTTCAGCGACGTCCCGGTCAAGAAGCCGCTGCTGTACATCGACTCGCGGGGGCGTGTTGGGCTGGCGGTGAACCAGGATAGCTTTGCGGCGATCTATTCCATCAAGCCGCCGGTCCCGATTCTGATTCAACCGGCCGGGAACTAAAGGCGAATCCAAAACCATACCGGGGGCGGCATGACCCCATCGTGGCGGGACGATCAGTCGCGCTCGACATCTTTATCTTTGGCGATTTCCGGCAGCACTGCCTGAAGCAAGGCGGTGAAATCTCCGCGGACCCGCTCCCCGGTCTCCAGCACCTCTTCGTGGTTGATCGGCCGGTCCAGAATTCCAGCGGCCATGTTGGTCACGCAGGATATGGCCAGGACCTTGATCCCCATGTGACGGGCGGCGATGACCTCCGGAACTGTGGACATGCCCACCAGATCGGCTCCTATGGTGCGCAGATAGCGAATCTCCGCCGGAGTTTCGTAGTTGGGTCCGAGCAATGCGGCGTACACACCCTGGTACAGCATCTTGCCCAGCTTCGCTGCCGCCGCCAGCGCGATTTCCCGGTAGGGCTTGTAGTAGGCCTGACTCATGTCGGGAAAGCGGGGACCGAAGCGCTCGTCGTTGGGGCCGAGCAGCGGGTTCTGTCCCTGCAGATTGATGTGATCGGTAAGCACCACCAGGGCGCCTTGTTGGTATTCCAGGCTGATGCCGCCAGCGGCGTTGGTGAGAATCACCGCGGCAATGTTCATTAGGTTGAAGACGCGCATGGGGAAGGTAACCTCGCGGACGGAATAGCCCTCATACAGATGCACGCGCCCCTGCATCGCGGCCACCGGGATGCCGCCAGCCAGGCCGAGCACCATTTGTCCCGCATGACCCACGGCTGTCGAGCGCGGGAAGAACGGAATGTTGGCGTAGGGAATAGAGCTGGCGCCGGTCAGTTGTTCGGCGAATCCGCCCAGCCCGGATCCCAGCACGAGACCGATTTTCCGGCGAAGCGAAGTTTGAGACAGAAGAAAGCGAGCGGCGGATTCGGCCTGGTTGAAGGGGTCGGTCATGAGATGGGCTCTTGCTGCAGTCACGCCCGGGCAGAACAGAGCATAACCAAAAACGGTTCACGCATGCCAGATATCAGGTGGTGTCAGTTTGATCTGGAGAATTCGCTCCGTGGTGGATAAGGCTGAACACAGTGTGAATCACGATTAGCGCTGAGTTTTTCACACTTCGCGGGCGGCTCGCTACTTCTCCGAATCTTGGCCCCGGTCGCGAAGCAAGGCTGAAAAGACGATAGCGGCCGCAGATTCAGAACAGCCGCGCAGCGAGCAGGTGCACAAGTTCCGCGGCAGGTGGCTGTGAACGGCTTGCACTCTACTGATTCTGCGGAAGATATAGCACATCGTTTTTTATTGACTCTAAAAATAGAAAGAGTAAAAAGACACTCGTTCTTTGGCAGCTTCTGAAGTTTTCCCGGTTGGTGCGGCGTCCGGGGCTCGAGCCAAGTCACTCTTCGCACTGCAAAGCGACGGAGAGAAGGCGGGTGAGGGTCTATAGCAAAGCGCTGGTCGAGGCGAACAGGAAGAAATGCCGAAGGCAGGATAGAGCCCCGAGGCGTCAGACTGGTTTATCCGGTTGGCGGTAAGCCCGGAGCCCGAGCATGATCGCATGCAGCGCCCCGCAAGGGAGGCTGCGGAAGCAGGTCGGCGAGGGTCTAAAGCGAGCTACTGGCCGAGAGGAATGAGTTTGACACCACCTCGGGGCTCTTAAGTTTTTGATCCGAGTTTTTTGAGCCGAACGGTCCCGCCGCGACCTAGGGTACTTGTACGACCTGTAGCCTCTCCCCGGTTGACAATCGCGCTCGGTAGATAGCGCCACTGGTTTCAACTTCCCCCACCGCATCCACGTGAAGATCGTATAGCCCCGGGGCCAGGCTTTCTCCGATGGGGATTTCCAGGCGATCCGTACTCTTGCGCAGGACGAAGTGCTGGTACCCGACGGCCGTGGCGCGGCCGTTCTGATCGACCGCGAGAGCAATCAGGGTGAAGTCAAAATCCTGGCCGGTCTGGTTGGAGACCTGAACCGCGCCTTCCACCCGGCGTCCATTGACGACCGGCTTCTTGCTCCACTGGAGCAAGAGCGGGGCGACGACCTCCAGCGTCAGCTCCTGTTTGCGCTGGCGGGCGGGCTTGCCGCCATCG
>CAYOZX010000282.1:0-4790 GCA_964408515.1 uncultured Acidobacteriaceae bacterium
GCCGCTCCGGCGCCTGCGCTCGGGAAACGACCGTGGATCCCGGACCTCGGCGGCATAGGCACGGCCTTCAACCCATATCCGCAGGCCTGCTTCCGCCTGCTCTCGCCGGATTTCGTAACTCCTGCCCCGGAAAAGCAGCGACAGCACATCCGCCTGCGGGCGCGCTGCATCGATCTCGACCGGCACTCCATCGAGCTCGCCACTCCAGCGCCCGGCTGAGGAATCCCCCACCAGATCCAGGCGGAATTCCTTTTCATTAATGGTGACGTTGAACCTCATGGCAACTTCCGCCCGGGCTTGCCGGACGCTACATCAGTCCTTCGCTTCGTGCCGCTCGTTTCCATGCCGACGGCGCTGGGCCGGGATGGTCTCCCCGAGCTCCGGTCGCCGCTCCGGTCGCCGCTCCGTTCCCGCCCGCCGCCGCGTCCCACATCGCAAACACAACCGCGCCGATGGCGGCCACATCCGCCCCGGACGCGCCGCTTTCCGCTGCAGCCGTTCCCAGCCTCTCCAGGAATCCCGTATCCACCTGCCCCATGCGGAAATTCTCGTCGGCTAGCATGCGACGAAACAGCGTCGTGTTGGTCTTGACTCCCCCCAGAAACAATTCCTGCAGCGCGCGTTCCAGGCGGGCCATCGCCTGCTGCCGGTCCTGCCCATAGGCGATCAGCTTGGCCAACAGGGGATCGTACTCGAGGGGCACGCTCCAGCCCTCGTACACGCCGCTGTCCAGCCGGATTCCCGGCCCTTCCGGCGCCACCAGCCTGCTGATCCTCCCCGGACTGGGGAAGTAACTGTTCTCCGGGTCTTCTGCGTAAATGCGGCATTCCATGGCGTGCCCGCGAAGTCGAATCTCCGGCTGCTGGAATGGCAGTTTCTCGCCCCCAGCGATGCGAATCTGCAACTCCACCAGATCCAGGCCTGTCACCAGTTCCGTTACCGGATGCTCCACCTGCAGGCGGGTATTCATCTCCAGGAAGTAGAAGTTCTTGTCCTGGTCCACCAGGAACTCTACCGTACCGGCGTTGTGATATCGCGCCGCTTGCGTGACCCGCACGGCCACATCGCCCAAGCGCCGGCGCAAATCCGCATCAACGGCGGGCGAAGGCGCTTCTTCGACGACCTTCTGGTGGCGCCGCTGCACCGAGCACTCGCGCTCGCCCAGGTAGACCGTGTTGCCGTGTTCGTCCGCCAACACTTGAACCTCAATATGCCGGGGATCGACGATGGCTTTCTCCAGATAGACCTCTCCATCTCCGAAAGCCCGCTGGGCTTCGCTGCTGGCTACGTCCAATGCGGCCGACAGTTCGCGATCCCCGGCGACCAGGCGCATTCCCTTGCCGCCGCCGCCGGCGGCCGCCTTCAGCATGACCGGGTAACCGATCCGCGCCGCCTCCTCCCGGGCTTGCGCCAGCGATTCCAGCCCACGCGCCGTGCCCGGTACAAGGGGCACGCCCGCCTTTTCCATTTCCTGGCGGGCTCGCGTCTTCGATCCCATCATTTCCATGGACGCCGCGCCTGGCCCGATAAATTTGATTCCCGCTCCCGCGCACGCCTGCGCAAACTGCGCACTCTCCGCCAGGAATCCATATCCGGGATGAATCGCGTCCGCGGCGCAGTGCCGGGCAACGTCCAGAATCTTATTGATGTTGAGATAGGATTCGGCCGCAGCCGCCGGACCCAGGAAATAGGCCTCGTCGGCTTTCAGGACATGCAGCGCAGCGCGGTCGACCTCGGAATACACCGCCGCGCACGGGATGCCCATCTCGCGGCAGGTACGCGCCACGCGCACTGCGATCTCACCCCGGTTGGCGATTAGAATCTTCTTGAACACGAGCTCCCTCGGGCATGCTCCGCGGCTTCTGGGCGCCTTTGCCTGTCGCGCACCGTGCAGCTCAACAAAAAGCCCCTTCCGTACAGAAGGGGCTTGAACGCTGGACTGACGATCGACGGGCTCGCACCCATCCTTCAGGTTTCCTATTTGTTATCCATGGTGATGCCCTGTGCTCCAGGCTGTCTTTCCGCTTTCGCTTTCTTGACCGCCATGGTCTTGTCCACCCATTCGTCGGCGGTCTTGAGGTCAGCCGCGCGCGCCGCGGCATCGTCGCATTGCAAGTCACCCCGCTCCCGGTACAGGAGATTCATGTACGCCATGGCATCATCGTAGTCCGGGCGTTTCTCCAGCGCCCTTTCCAACATGCTGATGCCGTCCTTGATGACCTCTCCGTTCTTCTGCGCCAGCCCTTCACAGATTTTCTTGTTGCTCTTGTCCTTCATGAGCCACTCGTCCGGCTTCAGCCCCACCTTGGCGCGCTCTTCCATGCGCGGCTGGTAGCTCTGCGTCCAGTCTATGACCGCGACCGAGTAATAGGGCTCGGGATCGTTGGGATCGAGTTCGATGGCTTTGCGGTAGAAGGTCTTGGCATCGTCAAACTTCTTGATTTGCAGGTACAGGTAGGCAATGCCTTTCACGCTGTTCAGGTTTCTGGGATCGCGGTCCAGCACCTGCTTGTACTGGTCGATGGCCTGCTCCGCGCTCTGTATGTTTTCCGGCGTGTCCACACCCTGAATGACCTGCTGGGCATAGGCCGTGGCCAGGTAGAGCCGGGCATTGACCAGGCTGGGATCGAGCGCCACCGCCTGCTGGAAGTGATTGATGGCCTCTTCGTAGCGGGCATTTTTGTAGGATTGCACGCCCTTGTTCAGCTGGTCGCGCGCTCTCAGCTTGCCGCAGCCCGTGCCCGCCAGCAACACCAGCCCGAGCCCTGTCACCGCCAGCCTTCTCACGCTCGTTTTCATTGCGCTGTAAGTCTCCCTTGCAGAGAATCTCTAGGCCTGTCCACACTGGCCGCGGCCGGCTGGCCGCGGATGTGAAGCAGGGACGCGAAGGGGGTGAATCTGCCCCATCCCGGAACGGAGTTCCTTGAACCTGAGCGCCTGGACTAGCCGCCAGCCTCAATCTTGGCCGTAATCAAGCCCACTTTGTCGACGCCGGCGGCGTGCGCGATGTCAATCACGTTGGCCACATCGGCAAACGGCACTGCGTCATCGCCCTTGACGAACATCACCTTCTCCGCGCGCGTCTTGAAAATATCCGTCAGCCGGCCCTGCAGATTCTCCCAGGTCGTGTCCTCCTGGTTGATCTTCACCGCCGGCGCCTGTCCCGCACCGCGGTCGATCAACTGCACCACGACGGTGCGGTCGGGCGTCGTGTTCTTGGGCGCATTCGGTGGCGGCGGCTGCGGCACCAGCGCTTCCAATCCCTTGGGGGTTAACGGCGTGATGACCATGAAGATAATGATCAATACCAGCAACACGTCAATGAGCGGCGTCACATTCATGTCCGCGCTCTGACCGCCGGTGGCACCCATTGACATTGCCATAAGCCTTCTCCTTGGAAACCTCTGCTATTGTCCGCTGGTTTGGGCCGGAGCGGTCGGAGCCGCGGGCGTCGTTTTGCGCTGTTCCGTGAGCAGTCCGAGCTGGTCCACTCCCGCCGCGCGTACGTTATCCACCACTTCGACCACGGCGCCAAACCGGGCGCGCGCGTCTGCCTTCACGAACACCCGCTTGTCCACGCGGTTGATGAGTCGGTCTTTGACCTTGCCGGTGAGCTGGTCCACGGGAAGCTTGTCAGTGCCGAAATAAACCGTCCCGTCGCGCATGATCGAAACCAGCAGGGCGTCTTCCTTGTCGGCGTCAGGCATCTGTTCAGGATTATTCACCTTCGCCATGTCGACGCTCACGCCGTGCTGCAGCATGGGAGTGATCACCATGAAAATGATCAGCAACACCAGCATCACGTCCACCATCGGGGTGACGTTGATGTTGGAGTTGACGTTGCGTCCCTCATTTCGCTTTGCTAATGCCATAGATTCACATCTCCTGGGCGGCGCGCTTTCCGTTCGCCCTGCTGAGAATGAGCCTCAGCTGCTTCCGCCTTGCACCCGGCGCCGGGTGTCGGACCGGCGCCGGTTGCCAGCAACTCGGAGGTCGTCCCGTCCTGCCAGGAGGATCTAGGAACGGCGCAATCCGCGGCGCTTGAGGAAATAGTCGATCAATTCGCTCGACGAGTTATCCATTTCCACGTCAAAGGCTTCCACGCGGCCAGTCAGATAATTGAACATCATCACGGCCGGAATGGCCACGAAGAGTCCGATGGCGGTGGTCACCAGGGCTTCTGAAATGCCGCCCGCCACCGCAGCCAGACCGGTGGCCTTCTCTGACTGAATACCCTTGAACGCGTTGATGATGCCGACCACCGTGCCCAGCATTCCCACGAAGGGAGCGGTGGAGCCGATGGTCGCCAACCCGCCCAGGCCGCGCTTGAGTTCGGCGTGCACGATGGCTTCCGTGCGCTCCAGCGCGCGCTTGGAGGCTTCAATGGTCTCACCCGGAATCTCGCCGCTTTCCTGATGGGCGCGGAATTCCATCAGGCCCGAGGTCACGACCTTGGCCAGGTGACTCTTCTTGTTGCGCTCGGCCACCTTGATGGCTTCCTCGATCTTGCCGTCGCGCAGCGCGCCCGCCACCGCCGGAGCAAAGGCCCGACTCTGCTTGCGTGCCGCGCTGAACGCCATCGCCCGGTCAATCATGACGCCGATCGACCAGCCCGACATGACGAATAGAATGATGACCACAGCCTTCGCCGGAATTCCCATCTGGTGCCACAGCGAAACCGGGTCCCAACCCACCGCTCCCTCCTGAAAAAACCAGGCGGCCAGCGTGGAAATATGCGTAACAGTGAGTGCTGCTAGATTGGCGACGAACATGAGTTGCTTTTTCCTCCT
>CAYOZX010000283.1:0-4770 GCA_964408515.1 uncultured Acidobacteriaceae bacterium
CTGGCGAAACATGGTGACTTATTCCGGCACCATCGCCGAGCTGAGGCTGCAGGACATGGACGTCGACTACCTGGCCGATTCAGGTCACTTTCATCTTTCTTCCCTTTATCTCCAACGCGCTCTGCTGCCGGACGTTGGAGAGCTGTTCCGCCGGCTCAAAGAAAAAGGCCTGACCATTTCTCTCGATACCAACGACGACCCAGAGGACCGGTGGGGCGGTGGGCTGGAGAATTTGCTGAGATATGTGGATGTATTGCTGCCCAACGCCCGCGAAGCGTGCCGGATTGCGGGCGCGGAAGACACGGCAGTTGCGTTGAACCGGCTGGCGGAGTGGGTGCCGCTGGTGGTGGTGAAGCTGGGGCGGGAGGGAGCGCTGGCGCAACGGGGAAAAGAACGAGTCACCAGTCCGTCGTTGAACGTAATGGCGGTGGATGCTGTTGGAGCTGGCGATAGTTTCAATGCTGGATTCTTGCATGCCTATCTCCGTGGAGCCGATCTCAGAGCCTGCCTGGCCAGCGGCAACCGTGCGGGCGCGCTCTCTGTTACCCGGCCCGGAGGCACTGAAGCCTTCCGCGACAGAGCGTACCGGGAAGCCTTTCTCCGTGAGCATGTTGAGCGTGACTGAAGAGTGATTGTCCGCGGTCCGGGCCGACTCCATGTGCCTGGGAACGCTTGAATCTTGGCCTGCACAGGCTATAATCTGTGACCGCATAGGCGAGGTGGCCCATGGCCTGTGTCCGAGCGGAATCCCGCGTCAGCAGTGGAAACGGCGCCCTCGCCGATGCCTGTCCCAAGCTGCTACCGCCCAACGCACGGTCGTCGACTGGCGGAGTTCGCGCAAGTCCTCTGAATCAGGAGGACCGAAATGCGATTTACTGATCTCGCCGGCTCGCTTCTGAAGCGCAAGGGCGGCGAAGTCTGGTCGGTGGGCCCCGAGCAATCAGTCTACGAAGCGGTTGAGCAGATGGCTGCCCGAGGCGTGGGCGCGCTGCTGGTGATCGCGGATGGCGAGTTGGTGGGCGTGATTTCCGAGCGGGATTATGCTCGCAAGGTCATTCTGCAGGGACGATCTTCCAGGGAAACCAAAGTACGAGAGATCATGACCGGCCCAGTGCTTTGCGTCAGCCCCCGGCACACCCTGGACGAGTGTATGGCCATCATGACCAAGCACCGCATTCGCCATTTGCCGGTGACGGACGGGCGGCAGGTGCTCGGGGTGCTGTCGATCGGCGATCTGGTGAAATGCATCATCTCGGGCCAGGAAGAAACGATCGAGCGGCTGGAGGCGTACATCGCAGGCAACTATCCGGCATGAATCCGCCGGGCGCGGCTTGCGGCGTGGCCGCGTTGGGCTCGGAGTGCAGTGATTAGGCTAGATTTGGAGAGTGGGTATGAAGCAGACGTTCGCCATTGGAATCGGAGGAGCGGCAGGGCAGGGTGTGGCTACACCGGGGGATATCTTCGCCAAAATCTTCAGCCGCCGCGGCCTGCACCTGAACGCATACAACGCGTACCAGTCAATCATCCGGGGCGGCCACACTTTTCTCACTATTCGCACCGGTCCGGAAAAGGTCACCAATATGGGCGACCGGCTGGACCTGCTGATCCCCTTGAACCAGGATGCCGTGAACCGCCATCTCGGCCTGCTCAGCTCCGGGGCGGCATGCATCTATAACTCTGACACGATAAAACCTGGGGCCGCGGCCGACGGGGTGCAACTCTGCGCGCTTCCGGTGTCGTCCCTGGCCGACATCAGCCGCAACAAGGTGGCCCAGAACACGCTGGCGGTGGGAGCGGCGCTCAGCATGATGGGAGTCGGATTCCAGGCGCTGGAGGAAGTCCTCGGCGAGCAGTTCCAGAAAAAGGGAGACGCCGTGGTGTCGGAGAACGTCGGCATTGCCCGGTCTGGCTATGATTACGCCAGCGCCAATTTCAAGCCCTTCGCCTGGGCGCTCCCGATGACGGAGAATCGCTATGCGGTGCTGAGCGGTAATACGGCCATGGCCATGGGTGGCGCGGCGGCAGGCGTCAAGTTCTATTGCGCCTATCCCATGAGTCCTTCGACCGGCGTGCTGCACTGGATGGCGGCGCACGCGCGCAAAGCCGGCATCATGGTGCGGCAGGTGGAGGATGAGATAGGAGTTATCAATATGGCAATCGGCGCCGCGCACGCGGGCGTCCGTTCCATGTGTGCCACCTCAGGCGGTGGTTTCGCGTTGATGAGCGAGGGGCTGGGCATGTCGGCCATGATGGAAACTCCAGTGGTCGTGATTGATTGTCAGCGAGCCGGCCCCTCCACAGGAGTTCCGACCAAGACGGAGCAGGGCGACCTCTGGCAGATGCTGGGCGCCGCGTTTGGCGATTATCCGCGCGTGCTGGCGGCCCCGCTCGACATTGGGGACAGCTTCAAGATCATTCCCGAGATTTTCAACCTTGTGGATCGCTTCCAGTGTCCTGGTTTGGTCCTCTCCGATCTGTTGCTATCGGAAGGCCGGCTGAGTGTGGCTCCCAAGGAACTGGACTTCAACCCCGTCATCGATCGCGGCGAGTTGATCACCCCCGCCTCAGCCCCCGCCAGCCAGAACAACGGCGGCTATAAGCGCTACAAGATCACCGAGAGCGGCATTTCTCCGCGGGCCGTTCCAGGTGTTCCCGGTCACACTCACACCGCTGCTACGGACGAGCACGAAGAAGACGGAGTGCTGATCAGCGACGAATTCACCAATCCAACCAAGCGGCGCGCCATGATGGAGAAGCGCATGCGGAAAGTGGCCGGCATCGCGGCGGCCGTTCCCCCGCCCGTTCTGACCGGTCCGCCCCAGGCCGACGTGACTTTGATCGGCTGGGGTTCGACAAAGGGAGTGATTGAAGAAGCCTGCGAGATCCTATGCGAACAGGGTATCTCTGCCAATCAGCTCCAGATCCGCTGGCTGATTCCACTGCACGGCGAAGCCATTCTTGAGATCCTCAAAGGCGCCCGCCGCACGTTTATCGTGGAAAACAACTACAGCGGCCAGTTTGCCCGCTATCTGCGCAGCGAGACCAGCTACGTGCCGGATGGTTACATCCGGAAGTATGACGGGGAGCCCTTCATGCCCCACCACATTGTGGAAGCGGTCAAGGAACAATTGGCCGGGAAGTCAAACCTTTCCGTCCCCCAGCACGAAATCATGGTTTGAGGAGAAGAAGACATGGCCACGGCCCTAAAGCCCCCCAACTACCTGACGATGGCGGATCTGAAAGGCAAGGTCGATCCCGACTGGTGTCCGGGCTGCGGAGACTTTGGGGTGCTCGCCGCGGTGGAAAAAGCCCTGGTCGAATTGCAGATTCCGAACCACGAGGTGGTCACCATCAGCGGCATCGGCTGTTCCTCGAATTTTCCCGGGTTCATCAATACCTACGGCATGCACACTCTGCACGGCCGCGCCCTGGCCGTTGCCACGGGAGTGAAGCTGGCCAATCATGACCTGACCGTGCTGGTGACCGGTGGAGACGGAGACGGATTCGGCATCGGCGGCAACCATTTTGTCCACACCATGAGGCGCAATGTCGATCTCCTGTATATCGTGATGGACAACCAGATCTACGGTCTCACTACCGGCCAGACCTCGCCCACCAGCCGCATCGGCATGAAGACCAAGAGCATGCCTTTCGGCAACATCGAAGCTCCCGTCAATCCCATCTCGCTGGCCCTGGCAGCAGGAGCCACGTTTGTGGCCCGCGGGTTCAGCGGAGAGCAGAAACATCTCACCCAACTGATCAAGCAGGGCATTCAGCATGAGGGCTTCGCATTCCTGGATGTCTTCAGTCCATGTGTGACTTACAACCACGACAACACCTATCAGTGGTTCCGTCCGCGGGTGAAAAAGCTGGAGGACGATCCCGCTTACGATTCGTCGGACTGGGTGGCGGCGATGGAAAAATCGCTGCTGTGGGGCGAAGAGATCCCCATCGGTAAATTCTTTGCGCGCACGGATGTGTCCAGCCTGCACGCGGCAGAGCCGGTCCTCAACACTGGTCCGTTAGTCGATCGCGACCCGCGGGTGTCGCCGGATATCGCCCAAGCCTTCATTGCGGAGTTGATGTAGGAAGGCGAAAGGGGGATCGTGGCTGCGGCCTGAGGAAGTCGCTTAGCACGTTCTCAGCCCGCATTCACCCCCGGCCAGACCACTCCGTCCGCAGTCTGGGGGGATGCATCAGGGTCTGCATCACGACGCAATACTGTTCTGTTTTCTCCCGCAAACCCTGGAGCTGTTCCTCAGTCGCGCCGGGCGCTGCTACCTCAAAACGAAGGCGGATGCTTTCAAAGCCGACCGGCCGGTCTTTGGCGATGCCGAGCGTGCCGCGAAGGTCAAGGTCTCCCTCCACGGCCACCGCGATGCGTTCAGTGGGTATGCCCATGGCCGCGGCCACCATCTGGCACGTGATCTGGGCGCAAGCCGCGAGAGCTCCCAGCAGGAGATCACCAGAACAGGCGCCGGTACCGGCTCCCCCCACTCCCTTGTGGGCCTCGGCCTGGTAGAGGGCGCGCCCTAGATCGACCGAGCATGACACGGGGACGCCAGTTTGCTCTCCCTTCGCCCGGAGAGTAATGCGCGAGGCGTCCGGATCGTTTCGGTACTGCTCCTTCAAAGGCTTCTGAAGCGATCGAATATCCATGTTCACCTCATTGTTTGCGATTTGATCCTCAGATGCCAACCGAGCCCCACTGCGGCGGTGACGTCAAGCTGCTTGTGTAAATAGCCGGAGGGTGCGATTTTTCCATTCCAG
>CAYOZX010000284.1:0-4759 GCA_964408515.1 uncultured Acidobacteriaceae bacterium
CAGGCCGCCGCTCGAAAAGCGGACCGCCTTCGCCACTCTCTTCGCGATTTCGACATCCGGCGTATTCAGAAACACGTTGTAAGCAATCAGGAACTTGCGCGCCCCCACCACGGTCGCGCCCGCCGTGGGATGGACCCGGGCTTCGCCGAAGTCCGGTTTACGCGCCGGATTGGTCGCAATCTCCGCCCGCAGGCCCTCGAACTGACCACGCCGGATGTTCTCCAGATTCTGCCGTTCGGGCGAATTGGCTGCTGCCTCATAGAGATAAACCGGGATTTCGAAGCGTTTCCCGATCTGCTCGCCCACATGACGCGCCATGGACACGCAATCCTCGAGGGTCACGCCGTCGATGGGAATGAAGGGCACAACATCGGCCGCGCCCATCCGCGGATGCGCCCCTTGATGTTTCGTCAGATCAATGAGTTCCGCCGCTTTCCCCACACCGCAAATGGCCGCTTCCTGGATCGGCTCCCGCTCCCCCACCAGGGTGATGACACAGCGGTTGTGGTCGGCATCCATCTCGCGATCCAGCAGGAAGACGCCATCCCTCTTCATGGCCTTGACGATGGCCTCCACCTTGGCCTGGTCGCGGCCCTCGGAAAAGTTGGGAACACATTCCACCAGCGTGGACATACGGGAAAGAGAATAACACCGCAGATTGGTGGACGCGCACCCACAGGCATTCGCTTCCACCGCCTTCCGCCTCGAGGTCCCGACCGACCGCAAGGAAAGCGCTAACCGCAACCCACGTCCACCTTTATTGCGGGGTGGGGGGCCATTCCTGCGAGGCGCCGGCGAAGAGGCTGATTGTCTTCTCGGCCCTGCGGGTTCCGTCGTGCACCGCGATTCGATGCGGTTCCGTAGGAGTGTAACCGTCCCACAGAGACACACCGGCGTAAGCGCCGTCTTTGCGCAGGATGTAATAAGTCATGTCCATGAAGCGCAGACGACTCATGTCTCCGTTGTAGTTGCGAACGATGCGCTTGAGCGCGTCCATGCCTGCTTCCAGTGGGGACATTCCCCGGCGCATGTTTTCCACGATGGAGTGCGCACCCGCCACCTTGATGTTTTCTTCCCCGCTGCCGGTGGCGCCGGCCGAGCCTACCTCCTGGTCGGTGTAGCAGCCGGCGCCGATGATGGCAGAATCACCCACCCGCCCGGGGATCTTCCAGGCCAGGCCGCTGGTGGTGGTGCAGCCGGAAATCTCGCCTTTTTCGTTCAAAGCCGAGCAGTGAATGGTGCCGGTCGGCGGATAGAGCACGCGGCGGATCGCAGCCATGCGTAATTCCGGCTCGATGCCGAGATCGGCAGCCAATTTCTGCATGTGCTCCAGGCGCCGCTGGAAGTCACTGCTTTGCGGAGATCCAGGCACGCGCTTTTTCCATCCGGGATCGGCCAGTCCGGGGCCCCACCAGTCGGAATGAGTTTCCTTCCACAACAGCCAGATTTTTCGCGAGCGCTCGGTGAGCAGATTTTCGCGCTGGAAGCCTCGGGCGAGGGCAAAGCGCTCGGCCCCCTCTCCCACCAGCATGACGTGGCCGGTTTGCTGCATCACCGCCTGGGTGAGCAAGGAGACGTTCCTGATATTGCGAACCCCGCCCACCGCCCCCGCGCGGCGAGTAGGACCGTGCATGCAGCAGGCGTCGAGTTCCACCACGCCTTCTTCGTTGGGCAGGCCGCCCAGGCCGACGCTGTCCTCGTTAGGATCGTTTTCCGGCCCCTGTGCCACCTTGAGAGCGGCGTCGAGCGTGTCGCCGCCATTTTTGAGGAAGACGAACGCTTCGTCCAGATAGCTGAAGCCGTTATACGCAGAGATGATGATGGGACGCTTGCCCGAGGCTGAAGGTGACGCCGATATCCCCGGCTGGTTCTGGCTTTTCTCCTGCGCCTCCATCCCAAGCGACGCCGCTCCCATGACGGCGGTGGCGAGAAAGTCGCGGCGCGAGAATGACATTGCAGCCTCCCGGAACCGAAGGAATTGGAGCTGGAAAAACGGGAAAGGATATCACGATGCAGGCGCGCACGAGTTTTTGGGTCGATGCCGCCTCCACCAGCGCCAACCGCAACCTTCACCAGGAAGAAGCGCCGATAGTCCAGCCGACAATCCAAAGAGTGCCCGTGTGCGCTCCGCGTTGAGGACTCGGAACGTGTCTAGGAGGCGGCGGCGATTCTGCTTTTGCTCTGATCGGCACGGAAGCGCAGCAGGGCGGCGATGTTGCCCACCCGATCGAGCGCAGGATCATCTTTCACGTAGAGTAACTCGATGTCCCGGCGAATGGCGGCGGGAACCAGGGCCTCGCAGACGTCTTCAAGCTCCCGGGTGGCGCGGCCGCACACCGGGCAGTAGCGCACGAGATGAGAATCGAGGTGGCCGCAACTGGCGCACTCGACCGCGCGCGCGGAAAACTTCTCCCCCATGATCAGGGCCTGCACCTCTCCCATCTCCAGCGAACGCAGGACGCGGCGCAAACCGGTGACGCCGCGGCTATTGCTCTGGGCCTGAGCCAGCACTTCATGGACTGCGTGTTGCCGGTGCTCGTCGAGCGAGGTCGAGACCACCCGCGCCGCCTCGGATCGAAGCTGCTCGTCCCGCACGCTGGCCACATCCGAGGGAAAGCGGCCCAGCAGCCGTTTCTTGACGTAAGGATGCAAGTGCGGCTCAAATTCAGGCCAGTTGACGTCCTGGCAACCCACGATCAGGCCATCGAATCCGCCATTCTCCGCCGCCTGCTTCAGATATTCGGCCACGTTCTTGAAGTGATGCAGCACGTCGTCGTGGACGCTCCGCTCGGCATGACCGGCATCGTAGCCGGCAAAGCCGTCGCCGCGGCCGCGCCGGGGCAGGGAGTGAAAAAGCGCCTGCCGCTCTCTGATCTCCTCGAAGCGCACGTCAAAGAAACGGGCCCGGTGGCGATCCACCAGGGCGAGCATGAGGTGGGGCTGGGAAGCCAGGACGACGGCCAGCGGCTTCAGATGGAAGCGGCGGTTCACAAAAATCCGCGTGCCGGGAAGCTGCGCCGGCAGGTCAAATTCGCGCCAGAGCTTCTGCCGGGCACAGGCAAACACGGCCTTGGCCCGGGTTTGACTGCCGCGGAGGTCCGCCGCCATGTCCAGCATGCGTTCCAGGTCGGCGCGCGCCGGCGCTGTGGCGCCATCTTTCGCGTCGCGCAGGGCCTGGCGGATCAGGTCCTTGGCCAGGATCGCTTCCTCCCGGTGGGACTTGTTCTGCGGGCGGGGAGGCTGGAAGTAGAAGCTGACGGCGCAGTCTTCCCCCTGGCACTGGAATTGCGCCAGATCACGAATCTCCTCGCGAGTGATCATTCCACCTCCTCCAGGGCGATCAGTCAGCGGCGCTGTTTGCCGGCATCCTGCTCTTCAAACGCTGAACCAGCGGAGCAGCCCGCCGCAGATGTTCGCGGGCCGCCAGAATGGATGCACTCACAGCTTCCGGCTTGCGGTCCGTGATGGCGGCAATTTCGGAGATGGAAAAACCCTCGATGCTGTGAAGGATGAAGACTTCGCGGTCGCGAGGCGCTGTAGATTGCAAGGCAAATTCCATCAGCGTGGTCATCTCGTCTGAGTAGGCGAGATCTTCGGGGGTCAGAACCCGGCGATCGGCGATGACGCTTTCGCGCGTCAGAGTCTCGTCGGGCTGATGAAATTGCAGCTCGGGCTCGTCGCTGGCGCGGACGTTGGGCAGGCGGGCGGAGTCCTCGAGGTGCACCGGCATGACCTGATCGGAGTTGTGGGCCTGGAGGTCGCCGATGGCATGCAGCGCCAGGCGGTAGAGCCAGGGCTCAAGGGCCAGCTTTTCAGGCTTTGCGGCGCCGTCGCTGAGCGCGGCACCGGTGACTTCGGCCACGCACTCCCCCCGGGGGACGGAACCGGGAACCAGTTGCCCCGCCGCTTCCCGGGAATACAGTTCCCGTTCCACGAAACGCTCCAGGCGGGAAAGGTTGGCATTGACGTAGGAGCGGATGTCCTCAGCCGAGACCGTGGGCGGCCGCACCGCCGCCAGAGTGTTCTCGAACGGGACCTGGGCCTCGGGGCGGGAACGGACAGAGTGGCGGCGGCTCCACTTGTGCGAGCTGCGCAGCAGGTCTTTGTGGCGGGTCGTCTGTTGCAGCAGATCATCGAAAGCGTTCTTGACCGCGGCCAGGGGCACAGGGGCGGAGCGTTGCGCCGCCATCTGTCCCGAGGGCAGACGCAGATTCAGAGCCACCGTGGTCCCTTCGCGCGGCGAGTTCTGCTCGATCACCCCCTTGAGGTGCACCAGCTCCGGGCGAAAGACCTGCAGTCGCTTTTGCAGTTTGCCCAGCAGGTGATGAATTTCTTTTTCGAGGTCAGGCGTCTTGCGCAGCCTGTAACTGATGTGGACATTCATACCAAGCCTCAGAGCACGGGTAGCGGGTCCCGTGAAGCTTTGTCGTCCTTACAGGGCCGATTCTACACCCGCCGTCACCCGTGCCAAGGACAATTACACAAATAACGCAAATCAACAATTTTCTTTACGGGAAATCCGGTACTCAATCGGCGGGAGAGCGGACGAACACTGGATCAGACGGCGACCGTGACCGAGGTTTCCGTGCGCGTCACAGGGAGATACATGGTGTCGCGCTCCACCGCATCCCGGCCCGCTTACCGGATCAGGCGCACCGGATACTGACGGCGCCAGCCTTGGCGGGTGGAGGCGCCGGCATCGTGGCACGTCATTTGCTCCATCCAGGCAGCTGTCGATGTGTCCGGTCCGGAAATGAAA
>CAYOZX010000285.1:0-4755 GCA_964408515.1 uncultured Acidobacteriaceae bacterium
CCCGCGGTACGACGACGGACGTCGATGCCCGCCCGTCTGGGCCTGGATGGCGTTACCGGCTTGTTGCCCAGCACGCAGCGGGAACTGTCGCTTCGGCCAATGCCCGGTTCCCTACGGCGCCCGGAAATCAGGTCGAGGGTCGCAAAGAGGCTTGCGGTCACCGTCAGATCGCGCACCGCGGGATTGGTAACGCACGGGCCCAGCCGCATGGTCCTGGTCGCTTTCGCCATCAGGGTCAGCAGCGGGTAGGGCTCCTTCCACAGCACGTGCGAGTCAAAAATCCAGCCGTACTGAAAGCCCGCTTCTTCCGCCTGGCGGGTCAGTCCAACAATTCGCTCTACGGAGAGATCCGGTTTAATGGTGATGCCGAATTTCATCGCCCTGGCCCCACCGCTCGTGGCAACGCAACCCCCGAGTATCTGGTCTAGAATACATCACGATTCTGCCCGGATAGCCGGGCCTCTCATAACAAAGGGGATAGCCAATGCGGTTCGACAGCATCCTGACCGGCGGAACGGTGGTCACGGCCACTGACACGTATATGGCTGACGTCGCCATTGAGCGAGGACGCGTGGTTGCCCTGGGCCAGGATCTGCCCCGTGAAAACGCTAGCCGGCTGATCGATGCCTCGGGCAAGTATGTGTTTCCCGGCGCGATAGACGTGCACACCCATCTCGATATGCCCTTCGGAGGCACCACCAGCGCCGATGACTTTGAAACCGGCACGCGCGCCGCCGCCTTCGGGGGAACGACCACGCTGATCGATTTTGCCATCCAGTACAAGGGCCAATCGCTGCGCACTGCGTTTGACACCTGGATGCAGAAGGCGTCTGCCAAAGCCGTGGCCGACTATGCCTTCCACTGCATCATCACCGACTTGCCGGACGCACAACTGGCCGAAATGCCGCAACTGGTGCGCGAAGGCGTCAGCAGCTTCAAGCTGTTCATGGCCTACCCGGGCGTCTTCATGCTCGATGATGCCAGCATCTTCAAGGCGATGCGGACGGCCGCGAAAACCGGGGCGATGGTATGCATGCACGCCGAAAACGGCGGCGCTATCGATGTAATTGTCCGGCAGGCGCTGGCGGAAGGGAAGACCGCCCCCAAGTATCACGCTCTTACCCGTCCCACCACCGCCGAAGCCGAGGCCACCGCGCGTGCCATCGCGCTGGCGGAGATGGCCGGTGCGCCGGTCTACATCGTGCACTTGAGCTGTAACGACGCGCTGGAGAAAGTGCGCGAGGCGCGCGACCGCGGCCTGCCGGGGTTTGCCGAGACCTGTCCCCAGTACCTGTACCTCTCACTGGACAACATGGACGTCCCCGGCTTTGAGGGCGCCAAATACGTCTTCACCCCGCCACTCCGCGAGAAATGGCACCAGGAGAAGCTCTGGAACGGATTGAAAAACGATCACCTTCAGGTAGTCTCCACCGATCACTGTCCCTTTTGCTTCAAGGAGCAGAAGGAACTCGGGATCGGCGATTTCACCAAGATTCCCAATGGCGGCCCGGGCATTGAGCACCGCATGAGCCTGGTGTATTCCGGCGGAGTGGCACAGGGACGCTTCAGCGTGAACCGCTTTGTGGAGCTGGTCGCGACCACGCCTGCCAAGCTCTTTGGACTCTATCCCCGCAAGGGAACTATTGCTGTGGGAAGCGATGCCGACCTGGTGGTCTTCGATCCCAAGCGCGAGCACACGATTAGTGCCAAGACGCATCACATGCGCGTGGACTATTCGATGTTTGAAGGCATCAAGGTCACCGGCATGCCGGACGTGGTGCTGTCGCGCGGTCGCATTCTGGTGCAGGGTGACCAGTTTTTGGGAAAGCCCGGGCAGGGTGAATTTCTCAGGCGGGGCGCATGTCCGGCTATTTAGCAGCGGCGAAACCCCGTCCACCCGCGAGTTCCTGATTGCACGATTGGTTGCGTCCCTGGCGGTCTTCTTCGCCGCTTCACGAGAGTGACCAAACCGCCGGCTGGCCTGCCCCTTCCCCTCAGGCCGTTCGGCAGGGTAAGCTTCCCTGCTTGCCAGCCGCCCTTACCATGCGCCCGCTCGACCTGATCCGCAAGAAGCGCGACGGCGGCGAGCTCTCTTCCGACGAACTTCAATTTCTGGTTCGCGCCTACACCGACGACCGGATTCCCGACTACCAGATGGCGGCATGGTTGATGGCCGTGGTCATCCGCGGCATGAGCCGGGCCGAACTAAGCGCCCTGACTGCGGCCATGCTGCACTCCGGTGACGTGCTCGATCTCTCCGCGCTTCCCGGGGCCAAGATCGACAAGCATTCCACCGGCGGTGTGGGCGACAAGACCTCGCTCATCGTGGCGCCGGTTGTGGCCGCCGCCGGCGTGACCGTCCCCATGATCAGCGGGCGCGGCCTGGGTCACACGGGCGGAACTCTGGACAAGTTGCAGTCCATTGCCGGCTTCAACGTGAACCTCTCTCTGGCCCAATTTCGCGGCGTCCTCGCACGCTGCGGCTGTGCCCTGATCGGCCAGACTGCGGAAATTGCGCCCGCCGACAAGAAGCTTTACGCTCTGCGCGATGTCACCGCGACGGTGGAGAGCCCCTATCTGATCTGCGCGTCCATCATGAGCAAGAAGCTGGCGGAGGGCATCGACGGCCTGGTGCTGGACGTGAAGACCGGCAGCGGCGCCTTTATGAAGACGGAAGAAGATTCCGCCTTCCTTGCGCAGCTAATGGTCGAGACCGGCGAACGCATGGGCAAACAGGTGGTGGCGCTGATCACCGACATGGGTCAGCCCCTTGGTCTCAAAGTAGGCAACGCGCTCGAGGTTGAAGAGTGTATCGAAGTGATGAAGGGCGGAGGACCTGCGGATCTGCGCCATCTTTCGGTCGAACTTTGTGCCTGGATGCTGGTTCTGGCGCAGGGTGTTCCCGACCTGCAGGCCGGCCGAAAGCTGGCCGACGAACTCATCCAGAACGGCTCGGCGTTGGCGAAGTTCCGCCAGATTGTTGAGGCGCAGGGTGGTGACGGGGAGGCCGTCGACAATACCCGCCGCCTCCCGCAAGCCCGTCATCGCAGGCAAATCCTCAGCCGTTCGGATGGTTTTGTGGAATCCATCCAGTGCGAACAGGTTGGAGTCGCCAGCCTGGTGCTGGGCGGCGGCCGCGAAAGAAAGGAAGACGCGATCGATCCCGCGGTGGGGCTGGTTCTGCACAAGAAGGTCGGCGATGCCGTTCGCGCCGGTGAACCGATTTGCACCCTGCATTACAATGCCGACGCCCGGCTGAATGACGCGTGCAGCTTGCTGGAGCAGGCATATCGGGTTGCGGCCCAACCGTCCACGGTTAAGCGGCCACTCGTCCGCCGCGTGATTTCCCGGCAAGGAGCAGCAGCATGACTCAAAGCGGGCGTGAAGCGGTTCGGGGTTCGGCGGCCTTCGGACGTTCCCAGGCGATGGGCGGGTGGAGGTGCGCGTGAGCCGCCTCACCGGACTTCTTGGCCTGGCGGTTATGATCGGGCTGGCCTTTCTGTTCTCCAGCAACCGCCGGGCCATCCGTCCCCGGACCGTGATCCTGGGGGTGCTGCTGCAGTTTGTTTTTGCGATCTTCGTCCTGCGCTTTAGCTTTGGCCGCAATCTGCTTGAATTTGCTGGCCACGGCGTGGACAAGTTTCTCGAGTATTCCTTCGCCGGTTCGCAGCTCGTGTTCGGTGAATTGGGCCGGAAGGGCGGACAGTTCGGCTTGATCTTCGCCTTTCAGGTGCTGCCCACGGTGATTTTCATCTCCGCGTTTTTCGCCGTCCTCTACCACTACGGCATCATGCAGTTCATCATCCGCCAGTTTGCCAAGATCATGATCCGCATGGGCGCCAGCGGCGCCGAGTCGCTCGACGTGGCTGCCAGTATCTTTATGGGACAAACTGAGGCTCCGCTGACCATTCGTCCCTACCTGCCCTCTCTCACCCGCTCCGAACTGATGACGGTAATGACTGCGGGCATGGCGCACGTCTCGGGCGGCATCATGGGCGCCTATATCCTTTACGGAGTGGAAGCCAAGCACCTGCTGAGCGCAGTGATCATGACCGCTCCCGGTACGGTCCTGATGGCCAAGATGTTTGTGCCGGAGACGGAGGAACCTGTCACCAGTCCCCGGCGGAAGACCGAGGCCGCTCCCGCGGCGACCATAGACACAACCGAGCTGCCCAAGGATGAAAACGTCCTCGGCGCCATCACCCGTGGAACCATCGACGGGCTGCATCTGGCCTTGAACATTGCCGCCATGCTGATCGCATTCCTTGCCCTGATCGCCCTGGTCAATGGAATTTTCGGAGCCATTCACAACCATCTGCTTGGCTGGTTCCCTTCCAGCCTGGAGCGGGTCTTTGGCGCCATCTTCGCTCCCATCGCCTTCGTGATCGGGATTCCCTGGAGAGACTGTGCCACCGTCGGCAACCTGCTGGGCACACGCATGGTCATCAACGAACTGGTGGCTTACTCCCTGCTGGGAGCACAGAAGGCCACGCTCGATCCGCGCTCCTTCGCCATCGCGACGTTTGCCCTGTGCGGCTTCGCCAATTTCAGCTCCATCGGAATTCAGATCGGCGGCATCAGCGCGCTTGCACCCAACAAGCGCGGGGAGCTGGCCAAACTCGGGTTCCGCGCCATGATCGCCGGCACCATGGCGAATCTGATGTCAGCCTCCATTGTCAGTATTCTGCTCGCGTAGTCGAGGCCGAGTCCGACACCCTGCCGGGGGCGGCGAGGCGGCGTTCCCGTTTGCGGGTG
>CAYOZX010000286.1:0-4748 GCA_964408515.1 uncultured Acidobacteriaceae bacterium
ACCTGCCGACCAGGTGGCGAATCTCCGACCGGGTGGCGTCCTTGCGCTCGATCAACAGGCTGTCGCTCACAAATATTCGGACAAAGCCCTCGTACATGCGCGTCGCCCTCATATGCGCCCACCGGCCATTCTTGGGATTGCTCGGCGACGCCACCCAAAGATCAGCCCCCGGCGCCGCCACCTCCATGCCAGGAGGCTGGGGGGGCGAAACAAGCCTGGCGCCCTTGTTGATGACCAGGGTCGTGCGCTGCTCCGCCCGCAGACTCTTCGCCCGCTCCCGGCACTTGGCGAGGAACGCGGCAAAGCCATCGTCGGCAAAGACCTCCATATGCAGCAGTTGGCGGGTTGCCACGGGCGGCAGCGGCGTGGACCGCTCGTAGTCGTGGTATTCCCCAAGCTGGCCCATCAGGGTGCCCGCCTTGACGCTGATCGGCTTGGGCGGCACGACGACGCCACCGACCGGCACGGGCTCTTTCACCGCCTGCAATTCCGGCATGTACAACCAGCCCCAATCACCCTCGGGCGTCACGGGCGCATTGGGCGTGGCGCTGTCGTCATGCTTCCAGGGCACCGGGTTATCCTCCTCGCCGAAGATGCCGCCATCGGTCGGGCTGATCATGCCGCCCGCCGTAATCGCCGTGATGTGCCCCCACTTGCCGCGCTTTTCCCCAATGGTCACCTCGCTGCCTTCCGGCAGGAATCCGACATGCTGGCCCGGGGTGAACTGGCCGGCCTTCTTGCCGGGCTTCGGCTCCGTCCAGACAAAGGAGCCCGCCGCGCCGCGGCTGCCGCCTTTCCTGGCCGCATCCTGGCGCGCAGGGTTGCCTACCCGATGCGCATCGACACCCAGCCACCACCACGGGCGGTCAAGCTTGCCATCCGCCAGGTAGGTAGCCCAATCCGCCATGTGCATGTACAGGCAATACACGTCATGCGATTCATCGGCGGACTGCGCAGTTGCACTCTTGGGATCGGACGGCATCGTAAGGCGATGGCGCATCAGCACGAAGCCGGTCGAGTACATCGCCCACTTGCCACTTTGAGTGAAGTTGAGGTGCGGATAGGCACCATCGATCTTGTACGCGACAATTTCCCCGTCCGCGATGCACCGCACCCCGCCCGATAGATCCAGCGTTCTCGATGCGGCGGCCCCGAAGTGAATCCCGCCATGCGGAAAGCCATTGACGCCCAGCGGAAAGAAGCCGTCATCCATGAGCGCCAACGTTGCATAGCACTCCTGTGGATCGGTAATCGGCTTGTGATCCTTTTTGGGAAACGGGTATTGCCAGTTCAGCGAAGGCGCTGCGGCAGCGGCAGGGGTTGGCGCATTGGCCGGTTGTGCATTGGGTTGTGTGGTCATGGCAGCATCGAAATCGGGTCAGGGCACACAGGGGAACCATGCCGGCATCAGCCGGAGAATCCGGAGCCGTGCTTCGCCTGATCGGTCAGGTCCTTCGTCCACGGCAAGGTTTCTTTCTTCATGGCCGAATCCGGCCCCTGCTTCTGGAACGACACCGCTTTCTCGAAGTAATCGCCCGGCGTGGCGTTCGTGATATTGCATGGCGTGATGCGCAGATAAGAGCCGCCGGCACCAATCCACACTTCCTTGGCCGCCGACAGGATGAGCTTGCCGTCCGTGCTGGTGATCTTGATATCCTTGAGCGCGGATGCTTCGAGTTCATCGCTCTGCGCCTGAATCTGGACCTTGCCGCGTGCCGCCAGCAGCTTGATGCCGAGGCCATGCGCGAAGAGCGACAAGGCTCCGCGTGCGGCCATGACGATATTGCGTAGCGCGCTACCTTCAATATTCGCGCCAGTGGACAGGCTGATGTCCTTGCCCGCCGATACCGATACGCGATCCGCCGTCACGGCGGAAATGCCATTGGGCGCGGCCAGCATGATCACAGACTGCTTGAGGTCCGCCACGGCGTCGTGGAGCCACTGGCTTTCCGCTTTGAGATCCGCGATCTCCGCCTTGGCAGTGCGGGCCGCTTCGGCCAGCTCCTGCGCCTGGACCTGCACGAGCTGGAACTGTTCAAGGGCCTTTCCCATATCGGTTTGCCGACCCTGCGCGCCCGATTGCATATAGGCGGACAGCAGCAGACCGCCGCCAGCGCGCGCCACCCCCTGCTTGTCGGTCCGCAACTCAAACCCTTCCCCCCGCTTCTGCTTCTTGCCATCAACGAGGTAACCCAGGTTCAACTGCGTCTTGCCGCCGTACTCGGTGGACAGCTTGACCCCTTCCTGCCCTTCCCAGTCCTCGAACCGCAGCTTGTTGTTGCTCTGCGTGCGAATGACGTTGCGCGACAGCCACCGGTCTACGTTGGTGATGTGGTCGCCCTGCTGGCTGTTGTGGTGGGCGGCGGCAATGTAGGGCTTGTTCGGGTTGCCGTCGGTGAAGGCAATCGCCACCTCCGTGCCGTCGATCAGCGGGAAGTGGAAGCCCGTTTGCAAGGCGCCCGCGAACGGTTTGGCCAGGCGCAGCGGCACGCTTTCGCCGCCGTTTGGCCATTCGTCGAAATCGAGGTCGAAGCGGACCGTGTAGTGGCCGTCTTTCGTCAGGTAGGCATATTTGTACCGGCCTGGAGAGGTGATGCGCGCACTGAGTGTGCCGGCGATGCGCGGCCAGTTCGCTTCGTCCAGCGGCAGCCGGAAACGCCGGTCTGACGGAATGGCCTTGTAGGTGTTGCGGTAGGCCGCGTCACGCGCTCCGCTGTGTGTGACTTCGGTGATGACTTGACCGTTGGGTGCATCGGGCAGCGCCAGGTCCATCCGCAGGATGCGGGCCGGGCGCAATTCCAGCACGTTGCTCTCGCCTTCGTAGACCACCTGCCGGGCGATTGCCGCCTCGTGGCGCAGTTGCGCTTCCCACTTGGCGCTGTCCTGGTCCAGATGGTGGGTGCCATAGACATAGGGCTGGCCGTAGGTCGTCTTGTCCTTGCGCGCGACATTGCCATCTGCCTTGCAGCGCTCATAGGCCTGATCGGGGTTGTAGTCCGCCGCCAGGAACGACGCCGGCACGGTTCGTGCACGGGTCTTGATGGCGAAGACCGCCTCGACGCCGGCTTCCAGCCCGGCCGTCTCCTGATACGGTGGCCTCAATTCGGGCTGGTAGAGGTAATGGTCGATATCGTCGGCCACCACCCAGACCTCACCAAACTTCCCTGGGACGAAGTAGCTATACAGCCCTTCCTGCTCCATCAGCAGCCGGATGTAGTCCCAGTCGGACATCTGGTACTGAAGGCGGAACTTGTGCTGCGGGTATTGGCGGCGCGTCTTGAAGGCGAACTGGTGGCCCTCCAGGCCATGCCGGCGCAGGATGGCCTCGATGATCTGCGGCGCAGTCTGGTGCTGGAAGATGTGGCTGGCATGCGTGAGTCGCAATAGCGCGACCAGCGGTTCCACGACCATCTCGTAGGCGCAAAAGTCATGCGTCTGACGGGTCTTGGCAAATCCCGTGATGCGGCCCGCGAACGTGCGCGGTTCCGTGCCGTCCGCCGGGTCGATCCGGAAGGTGGCATCGCGCCCGAGGTAATCGCTGCGATCCAGCTCCAGCGGGTGGGTCAGTTGCACGGTCACCACATAGGGTTCGCCCAGCCGCTCCACCGCTTCGAACGACACCACCGACAACGCGGCGGCAGTGGCCGCGCTGGGCACCTCCAGGAAATACGCCTGCCGTCCCGTCATCGCCTTCGCGGCGATATCCCATCCTTCCGCCATGTGGATCTTCCTCCGTGCTGGCACGCCCAACGAGGAGCGTGCGGGTATCGGTGAACCCAGGCGGATCGTGTCGCGGCGCACGGTGTGAGAGCCATTTTCCGCCGCCAGCGCAATGCACCTGATGTGATGGGAAGATCTCTAATGTGACTAAGGAAAGATATGTGAAAATCTCGAAAGTGCTTTCGCGTTATCTAAATCTGATTTCAGAATAATTGATGACGGAAGAGGCGCCGGGCGAGGTTGCCCGGCATGTCGTCTCGACTACCCACCGCTACCTGCACGCCTACGAGATAGAGTGGGCACGACAGATGAGCGCAGTGCGGCCGAGGCCGATACAGGCGACTCTGGCGCGCTAAGAGACTGATTGGAAATGCTCGCCGCTCCCACGCACACCCCTTCGGGATATGTGGGCGGCAACGACGGACAAGGAGAGCGTGAACGCCCCTACACCTCCTCCCCCTGCTGCCCCCTGCCTCGCTCCCTCGCCTTCGCCTCCATCGGCGCCAACTGAAAGAAGATCCACGCCGACGCCGAGGTAATCAGCCCCACGCAAACGAAGGTGGCATGAAATGCCGTCAGCACGCCATCGGGCCCGTTGCCGAACCCGCGCTCGAACGTTGCCAGCAGCGCGCCCGCCGACGTCACCGCCAGGCTCATCGACAGCATCTGCACCATCGACAGCAGGCTGTTGCCGCTGCTGGCCCCGGTGCCGCTCAGGTCTTTCAGCGTGACGGTGTTCATGGCCGTGAACTGGATCGAGTTCACCATGCCGAACAGCGCCAGCTGGATCAGCACGATGGCCATCGGCTGCCGGGGCGAGATAAAGGCGAACGATGCCATTGCCAGGCCGACCAGGAAGGTGTTGGCCACCAGCACGCGGCGATAGCCATGCCGCTCGATCAGCCGGGTTGCCAGCCGCTTGGAAGCCATGCCGGCGGCGGTTACCGGCAGCATCATCAGGCCGGCGTGGAACGGCGAGTAGCCCAGGCTCACCTGCAGCGTCAGCGGAATCAGGAACGGCATCGAGC
>CAYOZX010000287.1:0-4740 GCA_964408515.1 uncultured Acidobacteriaceae bacterium
CCCATCCTGGACCGCTTCCTTCCCGCCACTCACGCGTCGCCAAGGTGAATTCAGGTGGTCCAGAGCGCGGCAATCGCCAGTCGGATAAAACAGGCAGCGGCCGAGGCCGGGTTCGAGCTCGCAGGCATTGCTCCGGTTGAGGAATTTGCCGAACTGGATCGTTTTCGCGAATGGATCGCGGCGGGGCGGGCGGGAGAGATGCAATACCTGCAGGCCCGGGATGAGTCGGGCGCGCTCAGGCGTACGTCGCTGCGTGCGCGGCTGCCCTGGGTCCGGAGCGTGATCGTATGCGCCATCAACTACAACGCGGCTCAGCCGTACTCCACTCAGGTGGGCGATGCGCAGCGGGGGTGGGTCTCGCGTTATGCCTGGGGCCAAAAGGACTACCACGATGTGGTGATGGATCGCCTGCGCGCGGTGGAGCGCCGGCTTCATGAATGGAATCCGCGAGGGACGGCGCTGGAGACACGCTGCTACGTGGACACCGGGCCGCTCGTGGAGCGTGTCTATGCCAAATACGCGGGCGTGGGCTGGATCGGGAAGAACACCTGCATTCTCAACCAGAAGCTAGGATCGTGGCTGTTTCTGGGCGTGATTCTGACTTCTCTGAATCTGCAAGCCGATGTGCCCGCTCCCGACCGCTGCGGCACCTGTACGCGCTGTATCGACGCCTGTCCTACCGACGCTTTGGTTGCCCCCTTTCAACTTGATTCCAATCGCTGTATCTCCTATCTCACCGTCGAGAAACGCGGCAGCATTGCCGAGGACCTGCGGGAAGGAATGGGGCGGCAGGTTTTTGGATGCGACATTTGTCAGGACGTATGTCCCTGGAACCGTAAGGCGCCGGCCACGAAAGCACCCGAATTTCAGGCGCGGCAAGAGCTGGTCAACCCGGCGCTGGAATGGCTGGCCGAGATGACAGAGGAGGAGTTCCGGGAGAAATTCCGGGGCTCGGCCATTCGCCGCAGCAAGCGCAGCGGTCTGCGGCGTAATGCGGTGGTCGCGATGGGAAACAGCGGCGACGAGCGCTTTGCCAATCTGCTGGAAGCGCTCAAGACGGACGAAGATGCAGTGGTGGCGGAGAGCGCAGCGTGGGCGGTCCGAAGGCTCAAAGCATCACCGCGCCCGTCCCCGTGATAGCATGATCGCGGTATCCTCCCGCCTGCCCCATGCCCGGCCGTCGCTGCACCTCGTGGTTCCTTGTTGCGGGCCTGCTCTACGCCAGCATTCCTTCTCCGGCGTCACCGGCGCGCGCTCCGGAGCCGAAGTGGACGCGGATCAACTCGGCGCACTTTTCCGTTCTCACCGATGCAGGGGACAAGCAAGGCAGAGAAATAATCCTGCGCCTGGAGCAGATGCGAGACGTCTTCGCGCAGACGTTCCTGAAGTCCAAGCTGCAGTTCCCCAGGCCTGTCGACGTAATCGCGGTCCGGGACGACGAGGAATACATTCGCCTGGCGCCTGTCCGGCAGGGGCGGCCCATATCGGCGCCCGGATTCTTTCTGACCGGCGAGGACCGCGGCTACGTGGTGCTTGATCCGGCGGCGGAAGATAGCTGGCGGGCCGTCTCTCACGATTTTGCGCAGATGATGCTGTACTTCAACTATCCTCCGACACAGGACTGGTTCGACGAAGGCTTCGCCCAGTATTTCTCCAGCCTGCGGCTCGATGACCGAGGCGCGCGCATGGGGGGCGATCCGACGCAGAACCAGCCCTGGAATCAGATATTGCCGGGACAAAAGTCAGGCGACACATTGCCGGCCAAGTCGTTCGTGGAACTTCTGGCTCGTCCCTGGATTCCGCTGGTGGAGTTGTTCAGCACGCGCGGGGGCGGCGCCGGCTACCCGGCGATGTTCTATGCGCAGTCGTGGATGGTGATGCAGTATCTGCTCGACCAGAACAAGCTGTCGGAAACCGGCACGTACTTCGGCCTGGTTCAACTCAAGAAGGCGCCGGTGGAGCAGGCCATCCAGCAGGCGTTCGGCATGACCAGCGCTCAACTGGAGAAGGCAGTGCGGGACTATTTTCAGGCCCTTCCCTGGGCCGAGCCTGCGGCAAACAGCAAAGCGCTGCCGGCGGCGAGATCGCCGAACAGTCCTTATCAGTTTCTCAAAGTGCCGGGAGCCATAGACGTCGGCATGAGCGTGCAGGACGCGCCGGAGGCGTCCGCCCTGCTGGGCGAGATGGCCCTGCGCCTGCCGGAGCATCGGGAGCAGGCCACAAAGGACCTGCGCGGGATCATCAGCGATCCCAAGACTGACAGTAATGTCGCCCACCGCGCGCTGGCGTGGGTGCACATCGATCGAGCGGAGTACGAGGAAGCCAGCGGAGAGCTGATTCGCGCGGCCGAACTCGACAATCGCGACCCATGGACCCATTACTATCTGGCGCTCCTGAAGTTTCGCGCCGCACAGTCAGGCGGCCAACCCCTGCAGGGCCTTTCCAACATGATCCAGGACTTACTGTTCGTGCTCGACTGGAAACCGGAGTTCGCCGAAGCCCGCAACATGCTGGCCATGGCGAGGCTGCAAGGGGGTGGCATCCATTCCGCGCAGGACGCGATGCGTGTGGCCATCCAACTTAGCCCACGCAATGAGCAGTATCTGTTGAACCTGTCTCAGATCGAATTGGCCGGGAAGCAGTGGGAAGATGCGCGCGCGTTGCTGGAGCGGCTGAAGGCCAGCGCCGATCCCCAGATTTCGCAGGCCGCGAGCAAGAGCCTTGAGGACTTGCCCACTTTGAAAAAGTACGGGGTGCTGCCGCAGCCGGGCCCGCCGGCATCAGGGACGAAATCTCCGGCCCGCGCCCAGGAGCAGACGGCATCAGCAGGTTCGGCAGGCGAGGGCGAGGAGGATTCCGCGGCAGGCCAGTCCCCTGCCGCAGAATCTGCCCAAGACAGGCGAAAAATCACATTTCTGAAAGGCACACTAATCCGTGTCGATTGCAGTCACAGCCCGGAAGCCGTCCTGACCATTCGCGCTGGCTCCCGAACCGTGAAGCTGCGAACCGATAACTACAAGTCCTTGTTGATCGTGGGAGCTGACGACTTTTCCTGCGAATGGACCAACCGGGCGCTGGTGGCGAATTACAAGGCGGGAGGAAAGGCGGACGGCGATCTGGTTTCGGTGGAAGTGCAATAACCGTGCGCGGCCGGGATGCAATAAGAAACCCCCTCAGGGGAAGCTGAGAGGGTTCGCCAGTTCGCGGATGGATGTGTTTCTACACCCTCACCACGTTACCCGCCTGGAAGCCCTTTGGCCCCTTGAGCAGGTCGAATTCCACCGTCTCGCCTTCGTTGAGCGTGCGATAACCATTCTCCTGGATGGCGGAGAAATGAACGAAAACGTCCTCCCCGGTGGAGCGCTGGATGAACCCGTACCCCTTCGCCCCGTTAAACCACTTCACCGTACCCTTCTCTCTCACAAGAAACTCCTTTCGCCTCTGCGCTGCTGTTAAACCTTCGTATCGTCCGTGAAGCCCATGCTTCTTTACTTCCCCCTCAAACAACACGAAGCACAACCAGATAGGCCGGCAGCCCGGTGAAATCGCATCCAAAAGAAAGACTCCCGGTCATTTCCCACCGATGGAACCGGTGGCAAGGGACGGCAGGAACTGATTTCCATGATGCGAGCTTCCACTGTGCGACGCCAGCTTGTGCCCCAACTACGAGTCTCGCTGCCCAGAATTGCGGCGGCGAGCACAAGATAATATGCAGGAAGCCCTCGTCTGGCAAGAACAGAAATGGTAGCCAGAAATAATCGGTTGGGCATGCCAGCCGCGCCTGGCAGTGGCATAAGGGCCAGTCGACTTGCTGGAGCGCCTCGGGGGCAGCGTTTAGCGCGGACTGCAACCCTCTGATAGGATTGAAGAAAATGGCACATGACCCAGAGTCACGAAGAACGGCGACGTCAGGTTTGCCTGGTGCGGGCACGCGGGCCAGGAAGGGCTATTCCGGAGCCGTCGTCTCCTCGGTGAAGTATTTGTTACGCACCGAGGTCCATACGTTCGCATTTTCTGTGGCAGCCAACGCCATTCTCTCCTTCTTTCCCTTCGTGGTGTTGCTGCTTACGCTGATCAGGCAAGTTCTGCGTTCTCCTGAAATGTATGAGGTGGTGGTGCAATTACTGCGCGACTACTTGCCCGCAGGGCAGGATTTCGTCATCCGCAACCTGAACGCCCTGGTGGGAGCGCGCCATCGGGTACAGGTTCTGTCGCTCCTGATTCTGCTTGTGACTTCCTCAGGAATCTTCATGCCGCTGGAGGTGGCATTGAACCGCATCTGGGGATTCCCCAACAACCGGTCATACTTAGGAAACCAGCTGACCTCGCTCGGGCTGGCATTGGGTTGCGGGGTGCTGGCCCTGCTGTCCGTGGCCCTGACCGCGGGCAACATTTCCTGGCTGGAAACCGCTCTGCGGAGTCACGGGCCATTTATTGTTCGCCTGGCCGGTTTCCTGATGATGAAGATTTTCGCCGTGACCGCGAGCATCATGATTTTCTTCCTCATCTACTGGCTGCTGCCAAACGGCAAAGTGCCGGCGCGCGCGGTGCTGCCCACAGCGGTGATCACGGGCCTGTTGTCCGAAACCTTAAAGTACGCCTACATTCTGGCCCTGCCCCGGTTGAATTTCCAGGAGGTGTACGGTCCGTTTGCGCTGTCGGTGAGCCTGATGTTCTGGGCCTTTCTCTGCGGCCTGTTATTGCTCACCGGAGCACATTTATCAGCTCGCGAATACGGCC
>CAYOZX010000288.1:0-4727 GCA_964408515.1 uncultured Acidobacteriaceae bacterium
TCCTCGGCGAACCAAGTGCCGGAGAATTCAAGGCGTATTTGTCCGGCAGGCTTGGGGTGTCGGGTACGATTCTGCTCTACTGGAAACTACGGGAACGCCTTTGGGATCGGGGCTGGTGGGCTTCTTAAAGGCTCACTCAGCAGGACACGTCTGACTTGCCAGAGCCTCCAGACATCCCACGCGGCCAAGTGACGTCTCAAAAGCTTTCACTCGGCGGGCTCCTTCTGCTGTTCGTCGCGAGCCGTCTCCTGTACGTGGTGCTAATAGATCCAAGCTACCTACTGCCTTACTCAGGCGAAGAACTGTACCGGGGCACCATCGCGCAAGAACTCGTCACGGGCCTCACGCTGCCCTTCACCGAGTACCGCGCGGATAACTACTCGGGTGGCTCGTTGGTGATCGGGGCCCTCGCCGCCGGCTTCTTCCTGCTGTTCGGGCCGACCGTTTTTGCCCTGAAGCTCGCCCCGCTCTTGGTGTTCACGCTCGCGCTGGCCTTCTGGTACTGGACCATCCAGCGCGCTTCCGGCGAGCGGGTGGCAGGGTACTTCGCCATCCTGTTCTGTTTCTCGCCCCCGCTGTTTACTGCCTACTCCATGACCGCCATGGGTTTTCATTCAGAGTCTATCTTTTTCTCCGCGCTGACGGTGTTTCTCTTCTTCAGAATGCTCTCGGTAGGTGCGGGATGGGCGTCAGCGGGGGCCCCTCCCCCTCTAGAGGAAAAGCCCGCGCTGGTGTATCCCGTACTCCTGGGACTCACCGCAGGATTCGGGCTCTGGTTCGCTTACATCTATGGGCTCACCCTCCTGGCCCTGCTGTGGTTTTGGCTCTGGCACGATAAGGGCATGCTCCGGCGAACGCGCTTCGCGTGGTTCGCCCTGGGTTTTCTCGTGGGCTTTTCCCCCTGGATCATCTTGAATATCCAGACTCACTTCGCCGGGCTCGTGGTCCAGGGCAAGAATGTGTGGGAGCACTTTGGACTTGCCTATCTGTGGGACGGCTTGGCCCATCCGCTGAGACTCGCCCCGGTTGAATTCCTCCGCACGATTGCCTCCGACGATGATTGGGATCTGTACCGACGAGCGGTGAACCTGCTCTACTCCCTCCTTTATCTTGGCCCCATTCTAACTGCGGGAGTCTTGCTGCTGAAGATGGTTCGCTCTGACCCGGCCGGAGCCAGCTATTGCGGAAGGGAGAAGCGACCCACGCTCGAAGGGTTTGGCATCTTGTACCTCATCGTGTTCACCCTGACCGTGCAATTCAACGATCTCAGGGACGCTAGGTACTACCTACCGGCCTATCCCTTCCTGTTCTTGTTCGTCGCCTACTCGCTGGCGCGCTGTCAGGATCTGTTTCCGCGTGTCCAGCGGCAGATCCAGACCGTATTCCTGGCCAGCGTGGTCGTGTTGGGACTTGGGGCACACACGCCCCTGTTGTCCCTGGACCGGCCGGGTTATGCCCTCTCCGCCAAGGGCTATGCCTACGCCCTCCTGCCAGGACAATATCTTCTCACTCACGCACCGGCAGGCTCGGACGAACGCGGGTTCCTCCTAAAAGGCGGTCGCGATTTCCTCCTAGAAATGGTGCAGCGGCCCCTCCTCTCCGACATCCTCCCCAAACTGTCATTCGACGATCAACGGGATCTGTCCCGTGAGATCGCACTGCTGCTCGCCGACGCAGCCCCGTTGAACGGACAGGCCCAGGAATTCTCCCGCATCGAACGGTTAGTTCCTCCCGGTTTCGACAAACAGTTCTATTATCAGTTGGGAGTGACGGCCATGGGACGGCATCCCAGCGAATTGCCCAAGGCGGTCGCGGCGGTGGAGTTCATACGTCACCGAAAGCCCGCGATGCATCACCTGGCCTTGGTCGGCATCTACCGGTCATGGCCGAAGGTTACACCCCTTGACGCGAGCCCTGAATCGCTCGCCAACGCACCAGCAGCCGTGGCTCCGGAGTTGTTACCGCATTATTGGCGAGCCCTCGGCTATGTGGCGGGCCGGTACTGGTACGAGAAAGATCGATCCCTGAGCCAACTCAATGCCTACTTGCAAGTGTTCGTGCCGCGGCTTGAGCCTTCCGTGCAGCGATATGTCCTCCAAGGGGTCGGGGAACGCCTGTTTCATCACCTCATCATGAACCCTAAAGAACCTTGGATCCCGCCAGCCAAGCTGGAGCGCTTCCCCCAAGCCTATCAGGAAGGACTCTTGGAAGGCTGGGGGATGGCACTGGGCGAAGACGAGCTCAATACCGAATTGCCCTGGCACGGTCAGGCGAGTCTCGTTTGGATGGCAGCGACGAAGGGTTTATCATCGAGGAGCTTATATTACGTTCAGCAGGGGAAGGCGCAATTTGACGCGCTCTTCGAAGGACCGGCCCCGAGCGCACTGGAGCCGCCTCTCAGCCAATGATGAAACCTTCAGGCGATGCCCGCGCTGCACTCGGCGGATTTCTGCTGCTGTTCGTCGCGAGCCGTCTCCTGTACGTGGTGCTCATCGATCCAGGCTACCTACTTATCCAACCAGGCGACGAACTGTACGTGGGCACCATCGCGCAAGAACTCGTCACGGGCCTCTCCATGCCCTTCGCAGAGTACCGCGGATCTAACTATATGTTAGGCACGTTGGTGATCGGGGCGCTCGCCGCAGGCTTCTTCCTGCTGTTCGGGCCGACCGTGTTCGCCCTGAAGCTCGCCTCGCTCTTGGTGTTCACGCTCGCGCTGGCCTTCTGGTACTGGACCCTCCAGCGCGCTGCCGGCGAACGGGTGGCACGGTACTTCGCCATGCTCTTTTGTTTCTCGCCGCCACTGTTTACCGCCTACTCCGTGGCCTCGCTCGGTGATCATGCGGATTCTATCCTGTTTTCTGCACTGACTGTGTTTCTTCTCTTCAGAATGCTCTCGGAGGAAAAGCCCTCGCTGGCGTATCCCGTGCTCCTGGGACTCACCGCGGGGGTCGGGCTCTGGTTCGCCTACATCTACGGGCTCACCCTCCTGGCCATGCTGGGATTCTGGTTCTGGCACGACAAGGGGAGGTTTTGGCGACCGCGCGTGCTGTGGTTCGCTCTGGCCTTTGTCGTGGGCTTTGCCCCCTGGATCCTCATCAATGTGCAGACTCATTTCGCCGGGCTTGTGGTCCAGGGTAAGAATGTGTGGGAGCACTTCGGACCTGACAATCTATGGGACGGCTTGGCCCATCCGCTGAGACTCGCCCCGGTTGAATTCCTCCGCACGATTGCCTCCGAAGATGATTGGGATCTGTACCGACGGGCGGTGAATCTGCTCTACTCACTGCTCTTTCTTGGCCCCATTCTGACTGCGGGAGTCCTGTGGCTGAAAACTGGTCGATCCGCACCGACCGGAGCCAGCCTCACCCGCCTCACGCTCGTAGAGTTTGCCACCCTGTACCTCGTCGTGTTCGCCCTGGCCGTGCAGTTCAGCGACTTCAGGGAGGCCAGGTACTACCTGCCGGCCTATCCGTTCCTGTTCTTTCTCGCGGCCTATTCGATTACGCGCTGTCAGGACCTGGTCCCGTGTGTCCAACGGCAGATCCAGACTGTCTTCTTCGCCAGCGTGGTCGTGTTGGGACTGGGGACGCACACGCCTCTGGTCTCCTTGGACCGGCCTGGCTTTGCCCTCTCCGCCAAGGGCTATGCCTACGCCTTCCTGCCAGAGCGGTATTTGTCCACTCACGCACCGGCAGTCCCGAGCGATTCCGTGTTCCTCCTAAAAGGCGATCGCGAGTTCATTCTGCAAATGGTGCAGCGGCCCTTCCTCTCCGACATCCTCCCTAAACTGTCTTTCTATGATCAGGGGTACCTTTCCCTCGCGATCGTGGAGATGCTCGCCCACGCGGCCCCGTTGAACGGACAGGCCGAGGACTTCTCCCGCTTCAAGCGGGTGGTTCCTCCCGGGTTCGAGAGACACTTCTATTATCAGTTGGGAGTGACGGCCATGAGACGGCATCCCAAGGAGTTGCCCAAGGCGGTCGCGGCCGTGGAGTTTCTCCGTCACCGAACGGCCGCGGCGCATCACCTGGCCCTCATCGGAATCTATCGAGCTTGGCCCAGGGTTGCGGCCTTGGACAGAAGCCCTGAAGCGCTCGTCAACGCACCAGGAGCCGTGGCTCCGGAGGTGTCCCCGCATTACTGGCGCGCCCTCGGCCATCTGGCGGGCCGGTACTGGAACGACAACGATCGATCCCTGAGCCTTCTCAACGCCCGCGTGCAAGCGTTCGTGCCGCGGCTCGATCCTGCGGTGCAGAGATCGTTCCTCCAAGGCGTCGGGCAAGCCCTGTTCACTCTCCCCATCGGTAATCCTTGGGTCCCGCCCACCGAGCTGGAGCGCTTCCCTCACGCTTATCAACAGGACCTCTTGGAAGGCTGGGGGATGGCACTGGGCGATTTCGAGTTCTTTCAAATATTTTCCTGGCACGGCCAGGCCAGTCCATATTGGACGGCATGGACGAAAGGCTTATCAGCGAGGAGCCTTGCATCCGTTCAGCAGGGGAAGGCGCAATTTGACGCGCTCTTCGAAGGACCGGCCCCGAGTGCACTGGCGCCAGCTCGCCAGGTTCCGTAATCGCAGGCAAGCATGAAACGCATCGGCATTTTTATCATGGCCTATGAGGCGGTGCGTACGCTCATTGTTGCGTACGAGCGGATCCCGGCCCAGCTCAAAAAGGAGGCCGCGGAGATCTATATCATCGACGACGCCAGCGAGGACCACACCT
>CAYOZX010000289.1:0-4720 GCA_964408515.1 uncultured Acidobacteriaceae bacterium
CCGCAGCGGGAACCCACGCGCGGGCACGATTTGTTTTCAGAGCCAGAAGCTCGGATCAACCGAGTTTCCCTGGCGCGCGTCCCACGCGAACAGTCTGCGCCAGTTGGAGCTGGAAGTGCAGGAATCGCAGACCATCCCGGATCCCAGGTCCTCTGTAAACCCAACAAACGATTAGTCTTAATGCCGTATTAGTGTCGGCGCTCGGTCTCGCGCATCACCACCGCAAAACTGCGTCCGCCGAAGCTGAACCCCTGGGAAATAGTTCCCCGCACGCCCACTCGAGCGCCGTTGCTGGGGACGCCATATCGCTGGCTGAAAACCCAGATGCGACCCGTGCCATCATCTACCTCGTACACCCCAGAGCCCAGGGCGCCGAAGGAGTTGGTTACCCTTCCGCCAATGGAAACCTCACGGCCTGCGTAGCGTCCCGGATCGCGTAGAAGCCGGTCGATGCTGACATGGGGTGGGCAGGCAATCAGCAATACGCTGCCCGCAACCAGCAAGAGGGTAAGACACAAGCGCTGAAATTTGATCAAGCCAGCCTCCCGAAACGAAGTGTGTGACTCCGGGGTTGAAATGCCGCGTGATTGTAACCCCTGCAGTTGCAGCAATTCAACCGCCTCTCCGGGCTTTCCCGCTGCGGACCCCCGCAGGCACTGTTTCTTGGATGCAGGGCAGATTTCCCATGATAGCTTTAGTCATGCGGAGTATATTCTGGTAGCTGCCAGATTCCGGAAATCTGCGCAGTATCGAACCTCAAGGGAGCGCCGCCGCGTGCGCTCCCTCAGTTTTTTAAGCGGACCTTAACAGAACAGGCGATCCCCGGCTGGTGTTAACTGGCGTGGGGCGCACCATGGAGGAATGAAGACATGCAGGAAACGCCGCAGCAATACACGCAGCGCATGCTGAAGCACGTCAAGGGCGGGAATCCACTCAGTCTGCAGAAAGCGACGCCTCAGAGGCTGGCACGGTTGATCCGGGGGCTGAACCGGAAGCGGCTGACCACGAGACCGGCGCTGGGAAAGTGGTCGATCGCGGAGATCCTGGCGCACCTGGCGGATGCGGAACTGGTGATCGGCTACCGCATGCGTCTCATCCTGGGCTGCAACGGCACGCCCATCCAGGCCTTTGACCAGGATGCCTGGGCGCTGACTCTTAACTACAAGGGCATCGATGCCAAAAGGTCGCTGGAGACGTTTCGCCTGTTGCGGGAGAACAATCTAAGAATGCTGAAATCGGTGGCGCGCAGTCTGTGGAAAAACTACGGCATGCATCAGGAGCGCGGGAAAGAAAGTGTCGAGCACATCGCGACGATGATGGCCGGCCACGACCAGAATCACCTGCTGCAGATAGAGAGGATTGCAAAAGGCGTAGCGTAGGCTGGTCTGGAGTAACGAGGGACGACGGGGGGACGCAGACCTCACCGCACGCCACTCGGGACGTCCCTACTCCTTCCCGGCTTTCGTTTGACGAAGCGACCGGGCCTTTTGTTCAGCCTGCTGCGCCGCTTCCTGTTTTCCCGCTGCGCGATAGGTTTCGGCCAGCGCCTCCAAGATCTCCGGGCTGGCGGGATGAGACTTGGAAAGCGGCTCCAGTTGCTGCAGGGCAGCGGTCGCGTGACCCTCGGCGGTCTGCACCCGCGCCGATCCGACCTGGGCTTCAACGCTGTCGGCGTCGATGAGTTGCGCGGCTTCAAACTGGTCGGCGGCGTTCTTCAGATCTTTGAGCCGAAAGTAAACCTGGCCCAGCAGAATCCTCGCCGGAAGCTGGCCGGGCGTGAGTTTGAGGCTGGCCTCCAGCGCATCTCGCGCCCCTGCCAGGTCCCCACTCTTCCCCCGCGCCTGGCCTTCATAAAGGGCGGCGGTGGCGTCGTCGGGCCGAACCTCCCGCGCCTGCTTCAGATGATCGGCCGCCGGCGCGTAGTCGCCCGCCTTAAGCTCCAGTTCCCCCAACTGCCGCAGTGCCGTTGGCGACCTGCGATCAAGCTGCAGGACTTTTTCCAGCGCACGGCGAGCGTCTTCAAGGCGATTGTCGTCGGACGCCATCATCGCGGCATGCAACAGGTTCTGTTCTTCGATCTTGTCCTTGGGGTCGGGCAGTTGCGAGGGCGGCTTCTGGCCCAGTTGGGCCAACCTGGCGATCGACTTCTGTACGTTGGCATCCTCCGGCTGGTAGTTGTTCTTCAATTCACCCGGATCAGCGCGCAAATCGTAGAGTTCGGGCTGCGGAGCCTCAATGAACTTGAACCCCTCTGCCCGCACTGAGCGCAAGGCCGCCCAGCCAAAGCGCAAGGGGTAGTCGGTTTCACCGATGGCGGTGCGGTCCATTTTTTCTGCACCGGCGAGGTAGGACTTCAGGGTTTCACCATCGAAATGTGCGGGCGGCGTCACCTGCAGCAAGTCGAGAATCGTGGGCAGGATGTCGGTGGTGCGCACCTGGGACTCGACGACGGTTGCGCCATGGGACCGCCCCGGCAATTTCACAATCAGAGGCACGTGGGTCGTGGAGTCGTACAGAAAAATTCCATGGGTCTCCTCGCGATGCTCTCCCAGGCCCTCGCCATGATCTCCGACCAGGACGATCAGGGCGCCGTTGTAACGCCCGCTCTGCTTCAGGTAGGCGACGAAATGGCCCAGGGCGGAATCAGCGTAGGCGATCTCCCCGTCGTATGGGCGGCTCTGGTAGGTTGCGGAAAAGGGCGGCGGCGGCTCATAGGGATCGTGAGGATCGTAGAGGTGCACCCAGACAAAGGCGGGGCTGGAGGGATGCACGGTCATCCAGCTTTCCGCGTGCCGCACCACCTCCATTCCACGGCGCTCGACGCGTCCCCAGCGGGCGCTGGTCTGCGGATGCTCGGGGAAATTGTCATAGAAATCGAATCCGCGGCCCAGTCCGGGCGCCAGGGTTTTGCTGTCGAGAATGACCGCGCCGATGAAAGCCGCAGTGCGGTATCCGGCAGGCTTGAGCAGCTCCGCCCACGTGGGATGGCTCGGCGCCAGGGGCACCGCGAAATCTGTGACGCCGTGCGTACTGGGTAACAATCCGGTGAGGATGGTTGTGTGCGAAGTATTGGTGATGGGACTGGGAGTGAAGGCTTGAGTGAAGCGGATGCCATCGCCAGCGAGCGCATCGATGGCGGGGGTTTGAATCTTCGCGTAGCCGTAGCAGCCGACGTGGTCGGCGCGAAGGGTATCGATGGTGATCAGGTACACGTCGGGTTGCGAGCTTTTGCTGCGGCTGACGACCGGTTGGCTAACCGCGACCAGCACGGATGGAAGTAGGCAGAAGGTCAGGATTCTCGGCACAGACATTGCCGTCGAGCCTAGCACGGGATGCCCGACTGGTCCCGGTCTACTGAGTGATGACCGCAGCACTCTTTTCCGGCCAATTACCCGCGTTCGGTCGGAGGACCGATGCGTCAGCCTTTGCTCTACGACCTGAGGTAACCCTAAAAAAATCAAAGTGTTGAATCGGGGGCACTTATTGGCTTCGTTTCGCAGAATCCCCCACCTCGCTTGTCACTTGCACATTGATAGGCGCCGGAAGCACCTCCCCGCTCCTTTGTCTCTGCAGTCGTTCCAGTTGTGCCAAGGCCCGGTACCGCCGTCGCTCGTTGGCCGCACTGTAGCGGAGTAGCACGTCCAGTGTCTGGGGATTCGGCAGTAGCTCACCCTGAAGTTTCGCCGCACGATCTTCTCTCTCGATTCGGTCGACTTTCTTTTTCAGTCGTTCCAGCCTTTCCTTCTCCCTGTCTAACTCGGCGAGCATTTCAGATTTGCCACCCACACTTTCCCAGTCCCCTCCGCAAAATTCTGACAACTGCTTGAGCGACTGTGGTGAAGTTTGACCACTGGTCTCTACCTCCTCTTTGATTTTGGCCAGAGCGCCGAGCACATATTCCAAGCCCTGCACACTGGTCAATAACCTTTGGTTGTCTTCGGGGTAGGCTGGCAAGAGACCGCCAATTCCTTCGTCATAGTCCGCCTCTTTTAATAGCTCACCCCTCACAGCGCCGCGGGCTTGCCGCAGAACTCCGCCGTTTTCATAGAGTTGGGCGCGCTTTTCCTTCCAGTAGGAAACCACAATCTCCTGAACCAGCAGTTCTTCCATGGCACCTTCGGGATGAAAGTAATCCCAAAGTGCGGCGAGTAATCCTTCAAACCCGGCCTTATCTTCCTTCGCCGGTCCTTGCATGATTACAACGGATTTTGCTAAGAGTGCGTGTCTTAGTGAGTTGCGCGCAGCAGTTTCTTTTCCTCGCTTGGTCTTGGGCCCGGTGGAGCGAAGCGCGTTTCTGCGGTTGGCTTGGATTTTTCGTTCTGACATTGGCTGTTTGCGCGCAGAATCTTCTGGTGACGGTGGGGTTGAGAAATTTTGTGAAGCTTCCTGCAGAGACATGCGAAAGTTCTCCCGGATGATCGAAAAGATTTGGTCCGCTGCGAGTGCGGTTCCTTCCCGGGCTCCAAACCCGGACACCAACCGCGGATGGTGGTGCCTTCTGCAAATTAGGATGCGAAAAAAACTCTAGGAGAGCACGCGAGGTGGGTTACTAAGCGTGCCTGCTAGGGCAAGCTCGAGAGCACCACCTAGGAAATAAGTCTATTGGTCTCAAGCACTTGAGTTCATTTGGTGCTCGGGAGGAGCAAGAGTAGCAAAATGTTTTGCTTCTATGGTCTGGTCACCTGCTGAAACCATTGATTCCGTTGACGGCACTCCTGGC
>CAYOZX010000290.1:0-4715 GCA_964408515.1 uncultured Acidobacteriaceae bacterium
ACATGAGTTTAGCCGAAGGAGCCGGACGGGTAGAAGGAGTCTTGGAGACTGGAGAACAGGTCTATTTCGCAGATCTCACCCGAGCAAATGCCGTTTTCGTGAATGCACCGGACGAAGGCAAAGTGCGCAAGCATCCGCGTATCGCCATGGCATCGGGCGGGGAAACATTGATGGTTTGGACGGAAGGAACCGGGTGGGCGCATGTCGGGTCACTGGCGTGGCAGCTCTATGATGCCAATGGCAAAGCCATTGGTGCGAAGGGCACCAAGCCGGACGTGCCAACTTGGAGCTTTGGAGCAGTAGTTACAAAAGCTGGAGGCTTCATCGTTCTTTATTGATCATGGGCGTTTATCCTGCGCAACACAGGTCTGGTCGATCTTCTCGCCGTCTCTGCTTTTATTCCTGACCAACTGGATTCTAGAAGCTGCGGCCTTTTCCGTTTGCCTCGTGCTTTTTCATGGCTTGCTGCTGCTCCGATGCCCCTTAAAGCAACATCTGTTTTCTGCCCGAAGCGGAAGTAGACTGATGGCGCCCCCTCATCATGGCTTTGTAGGGCTCTCCATTGCCATAGATCTGGTCAGGTTCGCCGGCCCGGACTCAACGATGAGTACCAACGCTGATAGCGCCGTTAGACAGCCTAGACTGACGATCACCTTTCAGGAGAGAAACGCAGCAGAAATAAGCTGACGATTGAGAAAGCAATTCCGATCAGACGCATCCATGAGGCAGGTTCCTTCATGAAGAGAATGCCAATCATCCCCATGAGAGCGGCGCCTCCTGCGAGCACCATTGGTACAGCTGATAAGGGACCACCTTTTTGAAATAGCATGAAGAACGCAATCGTTCCTGCGCCGACACACAGTCCTGTCAAAATGCAATAAAGGACTCCTGTACTCTCTGCCCTCTGGTCCCATTTGCCTGACACCCACAGCCAACCTAGGTAGAGTGCGATCGTCAGTGCAGCGGTAGTTTCGACGACAAATCCTCCCAGACCGTCGCCGATGTGTTCTGCAGCCAATTTCGTGAATACTTGATGCAATCCGTACAGGACGGCTGCAACGATCGCGTACCAAAACCAGATTATCATGATCGGCTCCTTTCTCCTGGTGCAAGTCGCAAGTTTCCGGGGATAAAGTTTGTTTTTTGTCCAAAGCGAAAGTACACGGCTGGGACCACAATCATATTGAGGGCAGTTGAAGAAAGTAAGCCAAACAGAATTACGATTGCCATCGGCGCTTGGATTTCGCTACCGGGCTTGCCCAAACCGAGCGCAACTGGGATCAGGGCCAGCCCTGCCGCTAGAGCGGTCATCAGGATAGGTGCAAGGCGCTCGACCGCTCCCCGTGTTACAGCGCGATGCAAATCCGTCTCTCCCTCTGCTTCCCTCAAGCGCCGGATATGAGAGATGAGCATAATGCCGTTGCGGGTGGCCACACCAAATAGAGTGATGAAGCCGACGAGAGAAGCAACGGATAGCACGCCGCCGGCAAGAAAGACCCCGGCTACCCCACCTACTAATGCCAGCGGTAGATTCAGCATGATCACTAGTGCATCACTGAGCGACCGGAACGCGCTGGCCAGAATCAGCAGAATGCCAATCACGACGCCGATGCTGAGCAGCAGCAGCTGTCTGGAAGCCTGAGCCTCACTCTCAAACTGCCCGCCATACTCGATGCGGTAGCCCTGCGGCAGCGATACCGCAGCTGCAACATTTCTCTGAATGTCATTGACTACCCCACGCAGGTCACGGCCTGCCACATTGCACTGGACAACGATCTTGCGTTGTACTCCCTCGCGAGTGATGAAATTGGGGCCTCGATCTTCTCGGATCTGGGCCACCGCTGCCAGGGGGATTTTCGCTCCGGAGGGAGTGTCCAGAAGGGTGTCCCCGATCGCTGTTAGATCTCCCGAACCATCGTTCTGGTAGCGCACCACCAAAGGAAAGCTCACCTGGCCCTCCAGGATCTGACTAACTTCTTTGCCCAGGAAAGCGGTCTGAATACTTTCGGCGACCTCCCCCGACGGAACCCCATAGCGCCCGGCCATTGCCTGGTCAACCTTGATGCGCAGCGTTGGAATGTCGGTCTGTTGCTCCACGGCAAGGTCGACCACGCCCTGCACCCCTGACATGACCGTCTGAACCTGCTTGGCCAGTGAGCGCAGCGTCGCGAGATCATCGCCAAAAACCTTGACCGCGATGCTGGCACGGGTACCCGACAGCATGTGATCGATGCGATGAGAAATCGGCTGCCCGATAGTCACGTTCATACCTGGCAGGAGTGTCGTTTTCTGGCGGATTTCCTGCAGCACTACCTCTTTTGGGCGGTCACGCGTGCGGAGGTTGACATCGAGTTCGGCTGACTCAACCCCCTGCACATGCTCGTCCAGCTCGGCGCGGCCCGTGCGGCGCGCAGTAGAAACGACCTCCGGAACGCTCAGCAGGGTGCGTTCCAGTGCCCGGCCTAATTGATCTGACTCAGCCAAGCTGGTGCCCGGCAAGGTAACGGCACTGATGGTGAGAGTCCCCTCGTTGAACACCGGCAGAAAGGCGCGCCCCATGAAGAAGAAGGCGCTGAAGGCGACGCACAGCAACAACACAGAGCACGTAATCACGAAGCCTACATGATCCAGTGCCCAATTAAGATGGGGTTGGTAAATGGATTTAAGCCGGCGCACGGGCCACGGTTCATGACCTCGCAGGATCGATTTGGCCTTAGGCAAGAGAAGCGAGCAGAGCGCCGGAGTTACCGTTAAGGCGACAACCAGAGACGCAGTCAGGGCTACCACATAGGCGAATCCCAAAGGCCTTAGCAGGCGCCCTTCGACGCTGCTGAGGAGGAACAGCGGCAGAAAAACCAGCGCTACAATCAGGGTAGCGAAAACCACAGAGCTTCGGATCTCGCTACTGGCCTGATAGATTACTTCCTGGGCCGGTAACCGTAGGGCCTCCAGCCGCCCAGCGTTCTCCCGCAGGCGGCGCATAACATTTTCAACATCGATAATGGCGTCGTCCACCAGTTCGCCGATGGCAATCGCCAGTCCGCCCAGGCTCATGCTGTTGATGGTGAACCCGAATTGTTCCATGCCAATTGCTGCGGCAACTAGCGACAGCGGAAGGGCTAACAGAGTGATGGTGGCTGCACGTAGATTCACTAGGAACACCAACACCACAATAACGACCAGCACCGCCCCGTCGCGCAGTGCACGGGTCAGATTGTCCAACGCCCGCTCAATAAAATCTGCCTGCCGGAATACTTGACGATCGATCCTCATGCCAACGGGAAGGGTGTGCTGAAGATCATCCAAAGTGGCGTCCAGGGTCCTGGTCAACGCCAGCGTGTTCGCCCCCGGCTGTTTCTGGATGCCCAAGATGACAGCCGGCTTTGCATTGTGCGATCCTTCGCTGCGCTTAAGCGCCTCACCGATTCGGACCTGGGCCAAGTCGCGCACCAGGATCGGTCGGCCCTCTCTCGCCGCAATCACGGTCTGGCCGATCTCGTCCTCACTGGAAACGCGGCCTACGCCCTGAATGAGATACTCCTGCCCACCGGCAACGCGGAAACCCGCTGAGGAGTTGCGATTGGCCAGCTGAAGGGCAGTTTCCACCTGGCTCAGAGAGACGCCGTAGTCCCGCAGGCGGCGCGGCTCGACCAGTACCTGGTACTGCTTCTGACCCCCGCCCGTAGGAATAACTTGCGAGACCCCGGGCACAGCTAAAAGACGGCGTCGAACCACAGTTTCCGCAACCGTCCGTACTTCGAGTGGCGAATGGCGGTCGGATTCAAGGGCGACAAAGAGGATTTCCCCCATGATGGACGAGATCGGCGCCAGGAAGGGCGGGTCCACTGTTGGCGGAAGTGAAGCGGCCACTTGGTTAAGTTTCTCAGTAACTATCTGACGCGCCCGCAGGATGTCTTGCCCCCAGTCAAACTCAACCCAGATCACGGCCACTCCCACGGCTGTGGCTGAACGTACCCGGCGCACGCCGGAAGCGCCATTCAGGACTGATTCGATAGGGAAGGTGACCAGTGACCCCATTTCCGTTGGGCGCGTGCCGCGGCCCTCCACCAAACGGGTTACGGTCGGCGGACTCTAACCCGGCAGGACCTACACCGGCAATCCCGCAATTCCATATACCCACCAAATCCCGAAAGCTGCCGCCAGGCAGACAACGACAACGCGATTGTTTAGCGACCAGCGAATCAGTTTGTCGATCATTGGGTTCGCTCCTAATGGACGTGTCCGTGGGCGGGAATCTGGGTTGATAAAGCAGCCAGACGAATGAGGTAGGCCCCACGTGTCACCACCCGTTCGCCGCGCTTGACCCCTTCCAGCACCTGGCAATACCCTCCCTCTGCGCTGCCTAGACGAACGGGTCGCCGTTCGAACGATTCTCCCGCCAGCTGGACGAACACAACGGGTCTGCCGGCATCGTCCACTATGGCTGAATCGGGTACAGACGGTTCTTGAGTCTTGGCGGAAGCAAACAAACGGAGAAAGACGGCCTGCCCCATTGCCAGCAGCCGCCGGGAATTGCGGACTTCATAAATGACGCTTAGAGTGTGCGAAGCCGGATCAATAATCCGACCCACCGAGATCAAGCGTCCCAAACCGAGCGGGCGTTCAAGTCCTGGCACCTCAAGCTCGCCGTCTTTAACCTGGCGCAGTCGCAAGGCATCCGTTGCCGGAACGTTGCCGACCACATAGACAGTTTC
>CAYOZX010000291.1:0-4683 GCA_964408515.1 uncultured Acidobacteriaceae bacterium
GGGGGCGAGTGGGGCCCTGGGCGTGGAAAGTCTGCGACGTCACGATGAGCCGGTCGGCGCCGGGGCGCGCCACGAACGCATCGACCGCGGAACGCACGGTTTGCGGCGAACCCACGGCCGAGCAGGACAGCACCGAGTCAAGCAGTGCCGCCTCGGCCGGGCCGACACGCTCGCGATAACCCTCGACCGGCGCCGGCAGCCTGCCCGGCCGGCCGCTGCGCAGGTTGACGAAGGCCTGCTGCCACGAAGTGGCCCGAAAGCGCGCCTCTTCGTCCGTGTCGGCGCAGAAGACGTTGAAGCCGAGCATCACGTAGGGCCTGTCCAGCTGCGCCGACGGCTTGAAGGTGGCGCGGTAGATCTCGATGGCCTGCATGAGCTGCTGCGGCGCGAAATGCGAGGCGAAGGCGTAGGGCAGCCCGAGGTGCGCCGCCAGTTGCGCGCCGAAGGTGCTGGAGCCCAGGATCCAGATCGGCACCTCCAGTCCGCGGCCGGGCACGGCCATCACCGGCTGGCGCGGCTCCTTGGACATGAAGTCCATCAGCTCCAGCACATCCTGTGGGAACTGGTCGGCGTTGGTGTCCAGGTCGCGGCGCAGCGCTCGGGCGGTGCGCTGGTCGGAGCCGGGCGCGCGCCCCAGGCCCAGGTCGACGCGGCCAGGGTAGAGCGACTCCAGCGTGCCGAATTGCTCCGCGATCACCAGCGGTGAATGGTTGGGCAGCATCACGCCACCCGCGCCGATGCGGATGGTGGAGGTGCCGGCACCCACATGCGACAGCAGCACGGCCGTCGCCGCGCTCGCGATGCCCGGCATGCCGTGATGCTCGGCGAGCCAGTAGCGCTTGTAGCCCAGGCGTTCGCCGTGCTGCGCCAGCGACAGGGAATTGCGGAAGGACTGGGCAGCGTCGCCGCCCTCGCAGATGGGCGAGAGATCGAGGATGGAGAAGGGAGGCATGGCCGCCATCATGGCCAAAAGGCTCATCCTTTGCTGGCGTCGGGACGTAGGCAAACGCGCGGCAATGCACTCCGCGATAAGAGCCGCGCCGGGAAAGTCAAAAAAAAGCTGACCCCATCGGGGTCAGCTCGGCTGGCTAAGCAGCAGATACGGCTTCAGAACGGAATGTCGTCGTCCATGTCGTCAAAACCGGACGAGGACCGGGCCGGTGCCTGGCGCGGCGCGGGTGCCGGTGCTTGCCGCGGGGCCGCAGCCGGTGCGCGCGAATATCCGCCACCGCCACCACCGCCGCCGTAACCACCGCCGCCGCCACCACCGTAGCCATCGTCATCGCCGCCGCCCGACGGGCCGCCCTGGCCCTGGCGGCCGCCCAGCAGCTGCATGGTGTTGGCGCGAATCTCGGTGGTGTAGCGGTCGTTGCCGTCCTTGTCGGTCCACTTGCGGGTGCGCAGCGACCCTTCCACGTACACGGGCGCGCCCTTGCGCAGGTACTGGCCGGCGATCTCGGCCAGGCGGTCGTTGAAGACCACGTTGTGCCACTCGGTGATTTCCTTCTGCTCGCCGCTCTGGCGGTCCTTCCAGCGCTCGGTGGTGGCGATGCGGACGTTGCAGACCTGCCCGCCGCTGGGGAAAGTGCGGGTCTCGGGGTCGGCGCCCAGATTTCCCAGAATGATGACTTTGTTGACCGATGCCATGACGCTGCTGCCTTAGGAGAAAAAGAGAAGCCGGGAGACTGCCCGGCAATCCGACGAGTCTACTCGCCCCAGGCCCTGCCGGGGAGCCTGGCGCACCGGGGCAGGAAGACCTGCACCACAATGTGAACTGCTGCAATGACGCCAGACGACCCCCATCCGCACCACCCCGACTTCTTCCAGAACCTGCGCAGCGAGTTCTCGGGATGGCGCACCTGGGCCGACCGGGCCATCGTGCTGGCCTACGCCGTGGCCTCCGGGCTCTTCGTGGTGGGATTCACCATGGCGGTCGACTGGGCATTCGGCATGTTCCGGGGGTTGTACAACGCCCATGGTTGGGCGGTGCTGGTGTGGACGCCCGCCGTGACCGCGGCCGTCGCCTGGGCCACGCGCCGGTGGTTTCCAGGCGCGTCGGGCTCCGGCATTCCGCAGGTCAAGGCAGCGCTGCACCCGACGCTGCCGCCCGAGCAGCGCGGCGTCTTCGCATCGCTGCGCCTGACCCTCGCCAAGATCGTGCTGGGCGTGGGCGGCTTCGCGGCTGGCCTGTCGCTGGGGCGCGAGGGCCCCTCGGTTCAGGTAGCAGCCGGCGTCATGCAGCACGCGCGGCGCTGGCTCTCGCCTGGCAGCACCATCGACACGCGTGCGCTCCTGGTGGCGGGCGGCGCGGCCGGCATCGCCGCCGCCTTCAATGCCCCGCTGGCCGGGGTGGTGTTCGCCATCGAGGAACTGGCCGGGCGGCTGGAAACGCGATCCAGCGGTCTGATCATCACCGCCATCGTCCTGGCCGGCCTGGTGGCGGTCTCCGCCTTTGGCAACCTCAGCTATTTCGGCGTGATCAAGGTTCAGCGCCTGGCCTGGGACCTGCTGGCCCCGGGCCTTCCCGGTGCAACGGTCAGCGGCATGTTTCCGCTCGCCGCTAGCGCGAGCATCAATGCGACTCGGGTGGAATATTACTGCGACGGTGGAGTCGCGCTGGGAACAAACACCACCGCCCCCGCTTACAGCGTCTCGTGCGACACCACCAAGATCGCCAACGGCAGCCACAGTTTGTATGCCAAGGCTTACAATGCGGCTGGCAGTTCCACCAATTCGGCGAGTGTGACGGTCACGGTCAACAACACGACAAGCACATCGGGCCAACTGCAATGGGTGCGGACCAACTCAGGCCCTGGTTCGGCACAAGTCACCAGTGTCAAAACTGATCATGCTGGGAATGCGATTGTGGCAGGATTCTTTAGCGGCACAGTGGACTTTGGAGGTGGCGCTGTTTCCAGCCAGACCAGTCTCAATCCGAACATGTTTCTTGCCAAGTACGGGCCTCAGGGCGGTCTCCTCTGGGTGAAGACCTTTGGAGCTATCGTATGTAATGCCTACTCTCTCGCGATCGACAGTGCGGACAACATCATTGTCACGGGCTATTTCGGCTCCAGCGCAGACTTTGGAGGTACGACCATCACTGGAGTCGGATCGTCGGACATTTTTCTGGCCAAGTACTCCTCCTCCGGGGTTCTGTTATGGGCAAAGGGCTTCGGAGGGTACGGCTCCAATTGGGGTCAAGCTGTAGCGGTGGACACCCGGATTGATCCGAGCACTGGACGCCCTTACGACAGCATTTTCCTGGCGGCCGAGTTTCAGGGTAGTATTGACTTTGGCACCGGCGCTTTGACCAGTGCCGGGGGAGATGAGATAGCGTTGGTTAAGTTCTCCTCAGCGGGTGTGGCTGTATGGGCAAAGCGATACGGGGATACAGGCTACGAGTACCCTCAAGGTATGGCGCTTGACCGCTTTGGCGACATCCTGCTCACCGGGGACGTGTTCGGAACCGCGAACGTGGGGGGCGGTTCCGTGGTGACGCCGAGTGTAGGTTCCTCGATATTTTTTGCCAAGTACTCAGGGGCCGACGGGAGCCACAAGTGGTCGAAGATACTTGTGAACGCTAACTACGACAGCGCCTTTAACAACGGCTATGGCGTGGCTGCAGACCCAACCACAGGCAACGCAGTCTTTACGGGCGGATTCTACGGGGCTATGGACTTTGGGGGCGGTTCCATCCCAAGCCCAACCAGCAACAATGGGGGAGTTTTTCTAGTCGCTTATGATCCTTCCGGCAATTTTCTCTGGGCCAACAGCTATGGGAAGAACGGTGATATAGGCCAAGCTGTGACGATTGATCAATCTGGGAACATCGTGTTCTCGGGAGAAGCGACTGGGTTGATGAACTTGCCCAACAGTGGGCTAGGGTACGCTTACTTTATTGCAAAGGGCACACTGTCTGGAAACTCGCCGCCAGTCTTTAGCTGGGCCAAGCGGTCACCCAGTGGTAACGGTTACGGGACCGGGGTTGACTTTGATTTATCCGGCCACATAATAATGGCTGGTAGCTTTTATTATACTGTCGATTTCGGCGGGGTTTCTGCCACAGGAAACAGCCAGCCATCTGCGTTCGTCGCCCAGTACAACCAATAATCCTGCGCACTCCTTGTCCCAAGGGACCGCTGCAAAAGCGGTCCCTTTTTCCTTCCCTTGCTCGGTTGCTTCGAGGCAGCGGCCTGGAAGACCTTGTCGGCGGGGGGAAAGGGTCGAGCGTAGAGGGTTGAGAGAAAGAGCCGAGGCGAAGCGAAAGGCGCAGAGGAGCGACCACGGACCACGGACCACAGACCATTTGCTCGCGCGGAGGTTTCCGGAGCTCGGCTTCGGTAGTTTCAAAAGGGTAAACAGCCGGCAGGGGGAGAAGGGTTGAGCGTTGAGGGTTGAGGGTTGAGGGCATGAGCCAGCGGTGAAGCGCAAGGCGCAGAGGGAAGAGCGGTCCGGGAACAAGGGCACAAACTGAGTGAAACCGCTAATCTTCGCTCATCTTCGGCAATGGCAGACAACGCATTCTGCCGGTTTCTTTGGCAGGCGCGCAACGCCGCCTGATTTCTGCCTTTTGATCTCCGAGTTCTGACCTCATCCGGCTTTGTGGGTCTTGTGTTCTCTGGTGGCGACCCATTGGGGCGCTGGGCGCGCTCCGCAGCGCAGAGAGCAAATCTTCCAAACTGA
>CAYOZX010000292.1:0-4670 GCA_964408515.1 uncultured Acidobacteriaceae bacterium
ATAAATAAAAGTTGCGCAAACCCACATCAGGGCACCGGCGCACTGCTGGTCCTCAAGAGGTGAAAGGTTGAAAAGCCGAGGTGCAGTCAGGTAGGAGCGGTAGACCACGCGATCGCAAAACGCAAGAAAAGCAGAAAGTGCATCGCACGGTAACGTGGCCAGGAATAGGTACAGGGGGATGTACCAGCGGGGCCACCTCGCAACGCTCGGCCAAGGCTGGACCACTGGCCACCAGAATAAAAGGCCGGTCGCGAAAAAACCTGCGTACTCGAGTTCATGCAACGAGTGCGACCGCAGCGCTAGCGCAAACACCGCCGGAACATGCCATCCGACCAAAGTGATCATGGCGGCCAGCCAACAAAGCACCGGGTGGGTCAGAGTGCGCCCAAGCCCCTGCACCGACGGCCAGCGCAGAAACAGTTCTCGGGCCCAGCTAACGAAGCGCGGTGGCAACCCATGCATGAATACCAGGGCCGGCGCTCCAAGCAGAATTAAGGGAGGAGCCACGGTCATCAGCAGAACGTGCTCGACCATGTGGATCGAGAGTAGATAATGATCAAACGCGGCGAGAGGAGAGCCGAGAGCGATCCAGAGTGAGAACAGTCCACTCATAAAGGCGCCAGGCTGCCAGACCAAAGCGGCGTTCGGAAAAGACTTCCGAAGACAAAACCAGCCTCTGGCGTAAACAAATGCCACCAGAACCAGGACAAGAGTCAGCGGGACTGGGAGCGACCACGATTCAAAGTGGGCTTGGGATGAAGAGTGCATTGATGACCTACGGGCGCGTCGAGGAGGACCTCTCCTCCCTTGCTTCGAGTGCGACCGGAAGGGAAGCATCACGTGCCGGCACCTGCCCGGCTGGATGCAGAGTGCTTAGAAACGCGACCAGCGCTGTACATTCGGCCGGGCTCAGATTCTTACCATAAGCGGGCATGTTGCCCCGACCCTGCAGCACCTGGCGAATAAGTTGGTCTGGCGTAAGGCGGGTCGCCACTGTGTCGAGCGCCGGACCTCTCTGCCCGCCTTCACTACCTAGCACATGGCAGTTGCGGCACTGTTTGTCCTGAAACACCAGCGCGCCCCGCCGCTCGAGCGGAGACCTATCCTTGAGATAGCGCTCCGGCACTGTTGACCCGCTCCAGGCATTCATCTGAGGAGACCACGGGGTATAGCTTGCGAGCCTGGTAAACGTCCCCAGCATGACCGCCAGCAGCAAGACCGTGAGGACGGCGATCGGCCGCCGCCGCCAGCTCTTCTCGCCCTCGCCGGAGAGAAAAGGAAGCAACAAGAGCACCGCAATGCCGATTACCGGGGCAATCAGCAGAAAGGGAGTCTCGAGCTGCGGCGGAAGCAAAGAGAGCAGAGCGTACAACCACAAGAAGAAGAAATCCGGCCGAGGAACCGTTTCGATAATGGTGGGGTCCGGTTGTCCGGTCGGCCCGAAGGGTCCCAACATGACCGCGCAGAAAGCTACCCCCAGCAGAATGCAGGCGGCAAAGATCAGGTCCTTCCAGATCGCGTCGGGCACGAAGGGGACGCCGTCCTTGTGAGTCAGTTCTTCGTACTCCTTCAGGTAAGTCTCACGCCGCACCAATCGTCCGGGCATGGGGAATTCATTGATCCCAAGCTTGAGTACCATGAGCAGGTGCAGACTCACGAGCCCAATCAGGGTTCCCGGGATCACAAAGACATGCAGGGCGAAGAAACGGGAGAGCGTGTCGCCGGCGATGATCGGACCGCCCAGGAGCAGGTTGACGAGCCAGCCGCCGATGAAAGGAACGCGGCCCATGATCGAGGCGCCGATGCCCAGACCCCAATAGGCGTCCTGGTCGAAACGCAGGACCTGACCGCTGAAAGCCATGCCCAGCGTCATCAGCAGCAGGAAAACGCCTACGATCCAGGTAAACTCTCGCGGATACTTGTGGGCTCCAAACAGGAACACCTGGACCATGTGGATGAGCACCAAGGCAACCATGAAGTTCGAGCCCCATCCGTGCATGGCGCGCAAGAACCAACCCAGTGCCAGGTCGTGGTTGAGCGTTTGAAGGCTGTTCCACGCCTCGGCGGCTGAGGGCACATAAACAATGGCCAGCAAAATGCCGGTGACTACCTGTAGGATGAATACTGTGAGGGCGGCACTACCGAAAACGTACCACCAGCTTGCACTCGACCGCGGCACACGATGGAGCGCCGCCTCACGGATGGTGCCGCTGATCTGCAGACGCCGATCCATCCATTCGCTGAGGGATTTTATCCATCCCATGGCTTCCTCCGTGTCGCCGCCGTTCCGGCGTCTGCGGCGAGAGTAGGCAATTCGCCTGCCCGCATGACAAGCTGATCGCCGTCGATCTTGTATGGATACTCAAACAAGCCTCGCTCCGGTGGCCCGGAAGCGCGGGAACCATCAGCATAGTAGGCCCCACCGTGGCACGGACACATGAACAGTCCGGATTGAGAGAACCAGCGGACGGGACAGCCGAGATGCGCGCAGTTGATGGCGAATACCTGAAAGGTCTGGCCGGCCAAGTGCCGAACCCAACACGGAATGTCGGCGGTCTGGCCGTCCCAGGGGCGCACGAAGGGATTGCGGAACGTGGCCAAACGGGTTTGGCCTTCCGGAAACTGGCTCAACGACCCCAGGGAGACCCAGGCATTGTAACCTTGGCCCGCCTTTCCCCGCAGAGGGGAAAGAACGTAGCCAACCACGGGCACGGCCAGTAGAGCGGCGATCACTCCATTGATCAAGATGCCCAGCCTCATTAGGAACCCGCGCCGGGAAACTTCGCTTTGCTTGTTCACTGAGATCCTCCAGTCGACGGCCCCGAACTCGAAGCGTAGGGTTGGCCTGGAAATTGTGGCCGCTGTGCTACGAGCCAAGCGACCACATCCGATACCTCTTGGTCGACCATAGGTCGTCCCGGTAAGTTGCCGCGCCAGTCCGGCGCGCCCGCGTTCGGCACTCCCACAATCACCGTGGTGCGGAGCCCCTGCTCACTAACCAAAGCCAGATACGATCCGTCAACAATCGAGCCCGCCTTGGCACCCCCCCTGCCGCCGGGACCGTGGCACGAGGCACAGAAGGTCTGGTAAACGCCGGCCCCGCGCCGCGCGTCGCCAGGAGAAGAGGGCAGGTATGACGGCGGACGGGCGCCACCCAGCTCGGCTGGCTTCGCCCATCGGGCCCGACTCTCCCGCACCAGGACGTCGATCTGCCGGTCCGTTAGCGTGCCTCCGGCACTGCGTGCAAACCCTCGCATCGGCGTGCCCGGCACGCCGTTGGCTATGACCTGGCGGAAGGTAGCGTCACCGACTAGCGCCAGGTACACGGGGTCGGCAAGTGATACAGCTGCGCCACCCTTACCCTCCGCTCCGTGGCAAGCTGAGCAGTTCTGCTCGTAAAGCGTGTTGAAGTCCAGTACCTCATCCGGTCGGATTACTTCGGGACCCGGGCCGGGCCGGCCCGGCAAACTGTTGCAGCCCACGAAAGTCACAACGGCGAAAATCTCGGCAAAGGCCAACCACAACTGGGAGCGCGAATACTGGAGGTTCATTGCTGGTCACTCCTTCCGCGCTTCTCGTCCATGATCCCTGGTGCTTCGATTCCTGCCAGAACGGCGAACGGCAGGTACTGGCGAGTTCGCACGCGTTCCTGCCGCACCACCAGCAGGCCAGCCGCGATGCCAAAGCCAATCTGCGAGGCCACGAACCATGTCCAGTCGATACGCTGGTTCAGCAGCGGATTAATGATCCCCAGACTCGTGTACAACAGCCCCGACCACATGATTGGAGCGACGAAGCCGCCCAGCAGAATTGGCCGACGCGGGAACATAGGCAGCATCACACCGTAAAGGAGGCCGACCAGCACGGAGGTCACCAAGTGCAAGGCTGTGGCTACCAGCAGCAAGTCGAGGTGAAACGAAGTCAGCTTCTCTGTCGAGAGCAGGAGCGGCTGGGCATACACTACCGCTGCCAGCAAGTTGATTGGGTACCAAATACTGCCATGCGTAAGGACACCGTAAAGCGAGGCGAGCGCCGCCATGGCTACGCTTCCAGCCAGCCCACCCTTGACCCCGGCCGAGATGGGGTAAATCTCGATGGGCAACCGAGCCCGGTGCATCTCCGGGACGATTTCAATCCGCACCACTTCCCGCCGCTCGGTGACGATCGGCACAGCTTCAGTCACCAATGGCACGGTCTCGTGCTGTTCGTGGGGCAGTACCTGACGGAACCAACCCACACAGCCAGCGAAGGTCAGGATCGCGCCCAGGCTACTTACAGCGGCGCTCGTCAGCAAGCCGGCAAAGACTAGCGACAGCCCGAAGGCGAGAACGATGGGCCATGCCGTGGGCGCCGGCGATTCAACGCTTGCCGGTGCGCTCGTTTCTTGCCTCTTCACACCCTGTTCCAAGGCCGGTTCACTCTTCCTCGTCGCCTGTTCGTTGGCCATTGTGCCAGCTCACTTTCCCACGATGTACACCACAGTAAACACCACTACCCACACCACGTCCACAAAATGCCAGTAGAGCGATAGCACGTCGACGCGCTGCGCATGCTCCTGCTTCACTTCGCCAGCTAGAGCCAGGATCATCACCACAGCGAGCGCTATCAGACCCGCCGTCACGTGGAAGGCGTGCAGCGGCAAAAGAACAGCGTGTTTGGCGTGCAAGCCC
>CAYOZX010000293.1:0-4643 GCA_964408515.1 uncultured Acidobacteriaceae bacterium
AAAACGGCAACGCCCGGCGCATCAGGGAACTGACCACCGCTTCTGCCTGCCGACGCCTGCCCCACACCCTGCCCCATCCCGGAAGACCGTGGGCGTTGATACGTTCCATTTCGGTGGCGGCTTGGGCGCGCACTTGGTCGGCCATTTGATCCCAGTGGCGCACTTGGGCAATGGCTGCCAATACGTACCGCCGCGCCTGGTCCGGCGATCCCAACCCCTACCCAACCCGGAAGGCGTCGTCCACCCGAAAGGCGAAATAGTCCGGTTGGAGCTGCACCCTGCGCCCCGACTGCCGGTCTAGCAACCTGGCCAGTTTCACCGAAGCCGCACCCCTCATCCGGAGGTCACTCATCAGAAACTCGGTGGTGATGCCGGTGTGCACCAGCCCTTCGACCACCAGCAAGTGCTGACCCCGGATGTCGGGCTCATGGCTGAAGAAAATCTCCAGAACTCCGCTGGGGACGTTGGGAGCCTTCATGCGATATTTGGGCTTGATGAACTGACAGATAACCGGCACCTCGAGCGCCCGTACCAGGTCGGCCATGAAAATAAAGCCGTTTTCCAGCAGAGCAAGCAGGTGGATCGACAGGCCGCGGTAGTCATCGGAGATCTGCCGCCCCATCTCTCGCACACGTTTTTGGATCTGTTCGGCGGGGATCACAGTGCGCAGCTGCCCTGGTTTTGCCATCGGATTCATGATTCAGAATGCTCCGCGCGTAATCTCCTGAATCACAAGGACTTCTCGGAGTTCTTCGCGGCGGCGCCAGGGCTCTGGCGGGGGCAAGCCACGAACCCACACGATTTCCGCTCCGCTGGCCACCACCGGCCACAGTTTGCGAGCCGCGCCGGTAAGCTGCCTCTTCTGCAGCAGTTCCTTGATCTTTTTCGGTCCGCTGCTGTGCGCGGGCCAAAATCGATCCCCTGGCCGCCAGTTGCGCACGGTCAGTTCACCGCAGAGAAATGCCGGATTCAGTCCGTGATCGGGATTATAACCCTCCATGGCTGCGCCCGGAACGAGGGCGGCTTCGAACCAAACCCCGGCTTCCGGGACCTGAACCGTGCCAGGCACGGTCAACACATACTCGTAATCGTGCGTTTCCCGGATGTCAGGGGAATTGAAGCGCAGTGCACCTTTCGTCCTCTGCAGCGACCAGCCCCCGGGCAAGGCCGCCCTTTTGGCAGGCGATGATCCGAGAATCTCTTCAACGTGCTTGAATTCGAGCCGCAAGCCCAGCGACTCAGCGGCCGCGCGCACAATCCGGCGTTGCAGAGCCAAAGGGAGCGCCGCAAGGGCCGCGGCTGCGAGGGTGCGTGACTGGGCGTTCCAGACTCCGGGCAAAGTTCGCGCGACTTCGTTCCCCCAGTAGGCTTCTTCTGCTCGCGCAATCTCGGCAGTCCCGGCCAGGGTTTCGCGAACTTCCGGGTTGAGACTGCGCTCCAGTCGAGGCACAATCCCGTGCCGTACCCGGTTGCGCGCATGCCGCAGATCGCGATTGCTGGAATCCTCCCGCCAGGCCTGACCGATTTCTGCCAGATATTGTCGCAGGGCCATGCGCCGAATGCCGAGCAGGGGCCGCACGATGGCCGCAGAAGACCCGGAACTATCCACCGGCAGTTGAGGGTAGATTCCCGCCAGCCCTCGCGTTCCAGCGCCCCGGATCAGCCGCAGAAGTACGGTCTCGGCCTGGTCATCCAAGGTATGACCCGTGGCAATGCGGGTCAGGCCGGACTCTTTCAGCAGCCGCTGAAAATACTGATAGCGCAGGCGTCGCGCCGCCGCTTCCGTGCTCAGGTGAAGATTCCGGGCCTGCCCGGCCACGTCACCACGATCACAAAAAAGTTCAAGCCGATTCTCTTGCGCCAGGCCGGCGACGAATTCTTCATCGGCATCCGACTCCTGGCCGCGCAGCCTGTGGTTGAAGTGCACCACGGAGAGAACCACACCCAGCTGGCTCCGCAATTCGAGCAGCAGGCGCAGAAGCGCCACCGAATCCGTGCCGCCCGAGACTGCGACGCCAACCCGGTCGCCTGCTTTCAGCAACTGCAACCGCCGGATGGAGGCCAGAACGCGGTGTGCGAGGCCGCTCACCGCTCCATGGTACATCCGCAGGAGCGGCCGCCTGCCGGGAACGCTATTTCATTCCATCAGCCGGTTCAGATCGGCATACGGAATGGCATCATCCAGGCTCGCATAGGTGCCCTGGTTCTTCAGCTCTTCTGCAATCCGGCGCATGAGACCGAGGCAGGCCCGCATGACACCCGACCCGAGACTCAGTCGTGCCACGCCCAGTTCCTGCAGCTTCGCCACCGGCGGCGACGCCGGTCCGCCGAGGATGTTCACCGGGCAGTTCAGGTCCTTGACCATGCGGCCGATGGTCTCCTCATCGCGCAATCCGGGGACGAACACGCAGTCGGCGCCGGCATCGCGATACGCGGCCAGCCGCTTCAAGGCAGCGTCGTAGCGTTTGTCCGGCGACTCGAGACCCAGAAGGTAGACGTCCGTTCGCGCATTCAAGACGATGGGAGCTTCCCGTGCCGCCTCCTGAATGGCTTTCAATCGTTCCAATTGCAGCCCGAGATCAAAAAGCGGATGCTGAGCGTCGCCCGTGGCGTCTTCGAAATTCATGCCCACGGCGCCCACGGCGACGAGTTCGCGGGCGACGCGGGCGGCATCCTCGGGACGGTCGCCATAACCGGCCTCCAGATCTGCCGTGACCGGAACCTCGACCCTGCTGACAATCCGACCCACCGCCGCCAGCATCTCTTCCCGCGGAATGTGCTGGCCGTCGGGATATCCCAGGCTGAAGGCGATGCCCGCACTGGTGGTGGCGATCGCAGCGAAGCCGGTGCTCTCGACCATCCGCGCGCTGGCTGCGTCCCAGGCGTTCGGGAGCAGCAGGATGCCGGGTCCGCGATGCATGGCGCGCAACGAGCGGGCTTTGGCCCTTAGCTGCTCGAAACCAGTCATGGTCATCGCGTCAGGCCTGGTTGGCCGTTCCTCTCTATCTTCTCAAGAAAGTTGCCCACGCTGACAATGGCCCGCCCGACTGTCCCACGACCGAGTTCCTTCTGATCATCCCGGACTGTAACTCGGACCGTATAGAACCTTCCGTCGAACGATTCCAGCACCGCCTCGGCGCGGACTCGGCTGCCGATTCCTGTGGCCGCGCGGTGCTCGATGTGGATCGCCGTTCCCACCGTAATTTCATCGCCCTCGCAGTAGGGCTGCAGAGCGTGAAAGGCAGCGATTTCCATCAGCCGGATCATGTCCGGCGTGGAATAAACTGGCGGGAGGTTGGGGTTGTGTCCGGCGAGGGTGTGCTTCAACTCCACCGTCTGTTCGACCTCGCCGCGCGCGCCGATGGGGATGGCTTTGGCCATCTAGGGACCTTCGGAAAAGAGAAAGAGGCACTGATTCTGTCGCAGCAATGGCTCGGAGTATGGCTAACGCCGGGATCAGGCGGCCTGAGCCGTCCTTCGCGCCTCGAACCCGTCCAGAACCTTCCACAGGGCCTTGGCCGCGGATTCCGCGGCCGCCAGCGCCTCCTCGCTCGACCCGGGATCGGCTTGCACGCGTGCGCTCAGCTGATCCCGCCATACCCGTGAGTGATGGAGATCCGCGGTGGCGTGCAGAGTGAAATAGCTGCAGGTTTTTTCGTCTGCGCGATACATTTCGCGCAGGCCGCGCGCCTTCTCTGTGGCTACACGCGGGACTTGCGATTCGTAGGCGTAGAAGGCGGCCAGCGCCTGCTCCGGACTGCCGTCGGCAGCCAGAGTATGAAACAGCGACATCAAGTCTCTGATTTCCCGGGGTGGCTCCGATCCTCTGACATCGCGGCGCCCGCCTATGCCTTCGGCAAAATCAAGCCAGAGCTCGGCGTGTTCGCGCTCCTCGACGCCACCCTCATGCCAGCCCTTCTCATCCGCCAGGTTGGCCAGCACAGCCCGGCGTAAATCGCCGTCCTCGAGCCGCATGCTCAGGGCTGCGAGATAACTGGGGAACGCCTTCACATGATGGTAGTAGTCCCGCGCATACTGCCGCAGGTCTTCGTGCGACAATTCGCCCTGGCCCCATGCCTGGTAAAAAGGATGGCGAAGCAAATCGTAGCGGGCAATTCGCTGATCCAACTGATGCAGAAACTGCTCCGTGGTCATGAATGCATTCTCCTGGCTGCGTGACCAATATACGGAGGCGGCGTGCAGCTCTGCAACCGCCGTGCCTCTAAGTTGTTAGAATAAAAGCTAGTGGAGTTTACCGAACATTTCGATGTGGTGGTGGTAGGCGCCGGCCATGCAGGATGCGAGGCCGCGATGGCGTCTGCCCGCATGGGCCTGAAGACCGCCCTGTACACGCTCAACGTCGATCTCATCGCGCAGATGTCATGCAATCCCGCCGTGGGCGGCATCGCCAAAGGGCACCTGGTGCGCGAGGTGGATGCCCTGGGCGGAATCATGGGAGAAATCACGGATGCGGTCGGCATCCAGTTCCGGCTGCTGAATACCTCGCGGGGTCCGGCGGTGTGGTCTCCCCGCGCCCAGTGCGATAAGCAGGCTTATCGCCTCAAGATGCGCGAGGTGCTGGAATCGCAGCCCAATCTGAAGATCAAGCAAGCGGAAGTAGCCGAACTGATCGTCGAAGGCGG
>CAYOZX010000294.1:0-4641 GCA_964408515.1 uncultured Acidobacteriaceae bacterium
CGAATGGTGGTGCAGACGGAGGTGCCGACTTCGACCACCGACTGGTGCATCTCCGCTTTGACCCTCTCCTGCAGAATCAGCTTGCCCTTCTCGATGATTTCTGCGTGGATGTGGGAGCGCAAATCGCGACTGACCGGGTCGACGGTCTGATATTCCTCTTCGATCCCGATGGTAAAGATGGGAAGCATTGCCCTGGCTACCCTTCCGGAGGAGCGCTACGCGGCGGCCACCGAGTGTAACCTGCCCCTCGGAGCGCGATTAGTATAGCAATGCTATTCCCAAAGCCGAAGCGCTCTAACTGCCTGCCGGACTAGGCTTTCGCCCTCCTTCTAGGGGCGGCCCTGGTTTTAGGCGCTGGTGGGGATGTCGGTCCGGCCAGAAACGAAGCCCAATGGAGTTCTGTGGCCGGGTTCTCGTTACTCAGAGCCTTTTTTACAGCCATCTCTGCCACCGCGTTTACGATCCAATGGAAGTTCTCCTCGCCTACCGAATGGATATCTGCATCCGGCGCCGGGTTGAGGAAATCGATGGCGTAAGGCACGCCGTTTTCCACCGCAAACTCCACCGTGTTCAGGTCGTAGCCTAAGGCCCGGCAGAGGGTCCGCGCATCCTGCACCACGCGATTCATTAACTTCGGATCGGTGGGCGGAGGATTCCTCACATAGCGCTCATGATGTGGCGCCCGGGGATCATAGTGCATGACATGCACCTTTTCCTGGCCCACGACATAGCAGCGGAAATACTCCTTGAATTCCACTCCCCGCTGCAGGGTCATGCACAAGTCGCCGGTCTGATTGTAGTGATGGAAAAACTCGTCCGGCGAATGCACCTTGTACACGTGCTTCCACCCTCCGCCGGAATATGGCTTGAGGAAGGCAGGGAAGCCGACGTAGTCGAAGATGTCCTCCCAGTCCAGGGGATAGATCAGGTTTCGCATGGATTGATCGGTAGTGCCTTCGGGATGCCGCTGATGCGGCAGAATCACCGTGGGAGGGATCGCCACTCCGAGGCGGGAAGCCAGCGCATAGTTGAAAAACTTGTCATCGGCGCTCCACCAGAAGGGATTGTTGATCACGATAGTTCCGTTGAGCGCGGCGTTCTTCAGGTAGGCGCGATAAAAGGGAATGTCCTGCGAAATGCGGTCGATGATGACGCGATAGCCGCTGGGCTCCGCCATTTTGACTCCGCCCAGCTTGACGAACTCGGCGGTCACATCCTCCACCTGCATCTGGTTGATGGCCTCGACCACCGCCGGAGGGAAGGTGTTCTCCATGCCGAAAATGATGCCGATTTTCTTGGTGCTCATAATCACCCCTGATCCGCTGCCGCTGTGGCGCCCGCCCTCGACCGGGACCGCTAGAAGTATTTGTCCGCCATTCTCTGCCACAGGGGCCAATCATGCTTGGAATTGTCGCCCCACACATCGAGCCAGTGGGGAATGCCTTTGTTATTCAGAATCGCCGAAAACTTGATGTTCTGGTCGAGGCAGATGTCCCAGTCGGCAGATCCCAGCACAATGTTCATTCTGCGATAGTGACTGAGGAACCAGTCGTCGCTCAAGTTGGGCAAATAGTCCGGCGGGCAGTTGAAATAGCAGTCATCGTCGTAATAGCCGTCGAGAAACTGGTGGATGTCATAGGCTCCGCTCATGCTCACGCAATAGGTCGCGACATCCGGATGTTTGAACGAGAAGTTCACGGCGTGATATCCGCCGAAACTGCAACCGGTAACCGCCAGCCGGTTCGCATTATTTCTCCAGCGCAGAAAGGGCAGCAACTCGTGAAGGATGTAGCGTTCGTACTGCAGATGGCGCAGCACGCGCACCCGGGGATGAACGCCCCGGTTGTACCAGCTCTCGGTATCCACCGCATCCGGGCAGAAAACCTGCAACTCTCCGGCATCGATCTTGCGCGAAAGTACCCCGATCATGCCTCGGTCTTCGTACTCAAAGAACCGTCCCATGGAGGTGGGAAACACCAGCAGGGGTGTGCCGCTATGCCCGAAGATCAGCAGCTCCATGTCGCGGTGGAGCTCGGAGCTGAAGCCCTTGTGGTATTCGCGATTCATGGCGGACCACCCGGCCGAAATCGGGTCCCAGAGGAAACCAGGGCGCGGAGTATCTTACATGATGGCGCGAATCCCGGTCCGGCCCGCAGACGCCCAGCCTGGTCTTGCTATCCTTAGCTTCCTCATGCGCGTGCTCACAGAGGCCGAGGTTCGCGGGCGCCTGAAGCCGGAGCGAGTAATCGCGGCCATTGAGACCGCCTTCCGCGAACGCTACTCCTCGGTGATTGTGCCGGTGCGCACCCAGATGAGGGTAGCGGCTGGCATTTTTCTCGCTATGCCATGCTATGACTGTTCCGGGAATAGCTTGGGCGTGAAGTTCGTGATCATTCGCGACAAGCCTCAGCCCGGCGAAGAACGCGTGCAGGCCACGTATATGCTGCTCGATCCCGATGGCGCACAGCCTCAACTGATCGTCGAGGCCAATTACCTGACGGACGTTCGCACCGCCGCGACTTCAGCGGTGGCGACCAGGCTCCTGGCCCGCGAGGATGCACGCGTGCTCGGCATTTTTGGGACCGGACGCCTGGCGCGGGCGCATATCCTGGTTCTGCCCCTGGTACGGCGTTTTGAACGCGTGCTGGTTTGCGGAAAGAATTCGGAGTCGACCCGATCATTTGCGCGCGAACTGTCGGCCAACACATCGATGCCGGTCGAGCCGGCGGATGCGCGCGCGTGTGCCCAATCCGACGTGATCTGCGCCTGCACTGCGTCGCCGGTTCCGCTCTTTGAAAGCGCCTGGCTTCGACCCGGGACCCACTTGAACCTCGTCGGCTCCTTTCAGCCGGAGACGCGCGAAGCCGACTCCTCCACCATGGCCCGCTCGCGCATTTTCGTGGAGACCTATGACGGCGTTCTGGCCAGCGCCGGGGATCTGCTCATTCCGATGCGGGAAGGGACGATCACCCGGGCGCACGTCGCCGGCGACTTGCACGAACTGGTCAGCGGGAAAGTTGCGGGAAGGACGGATGCCCAACAGATTACTTCCTTCAAAAGCGTGGGCTACGCGCTCGAAGACCTCGCCGCCGCGGAGTTATTGATGGTTTCTCCGCAGGCTGACCACAAACTTCGGTTGACCTAGAGGCTGGGTGACAGCCAAGACAAATGCGCTTTGTGCTACACATTCCAATGTGTAATAATACACACATGGCTACGAACCTGGCGCTGGATGATCGGCTGATCGAGGAGGCACGCAGAGTGGGCCGCCACAAGAGCAAGAAGGAAGCCGTCTCCGCGGCATTGCAGGAATATGTCCAGCGGCGAAAGCAGCTGCGGATTCTGGATAGCTTCGGAAGCTTCGATTTCGATCCTGGCTATAACTACAAGGCGGAACGCCGCCGCAAACGGCGATGATCGTCCTGGTGGATACGCCGGTCTGGTCCCTCTCCTTGCGTCGCAAGCAAGGCTCTCTCAGTCACAGCGAGCGGATGATTACCGAACAACTGAAAGAGCTGATACGTGAAGGCCGCGCACAGATCATTGGCCCCATCCGCCAGGAACTGCTCTCAGGCATCCGCACTGAAGAGCAATTTTCAAGGTTACGCGATGATCTGAGTGCATTCCCCGAGCCCGTCCTGGACCGCCACGACTATGAAGAAGCTGCCTACGCCCATAACCTTTGCCGGCGCAGGGGCATTGCAGGATCGGCCGTTGACTTCCTCATTTGCGCCGTCGCCCGGAGGAGGGATTGGCTGATCTTCAGCCTGGATCGTGACTTCCGCCGCTATGCCGCAGTCCTTTCCTTGAGGCTGTACCGAAGCGCCGGGGATCAACACGAGACCTCTTAACACACCTAGCAATTTCAACAACTTACATCCCGTCCGATGCCCTATGCCGCTGCTAAACCCTCATTTTTCCCCATTCATTGACTTCTTCGTGGCCTTCTCCCACAGCGTCAATAACATAGAGTCGCATTCATGCATCAGACCGGAACCCGCTAACCGGCGATTCCCGGGTCAAAGCGGCGATCTAGCCAACGGCAGGCTGAACTCAGGGGCCCCGTAACGGTGGATTTGCCGGCCAAAACCTATAACGATCGGGAAGGACTCATGCACAAGCCAGTCAAATATGCTGAGAAAGCAGTCACCGTTGCCGCCAAGGGTGTTTGGGCGGTCTTTGAACGCCTCAACCGCATCCAGCAGAATCCCTCGCCGACGCCGAAATGGTCCGATAAACCGCTGCTGAAGTCCTATGAGAAGTCGAAGCCGCCTCTGGGTTGGCCCCGCGCCACCGACTCGCTGTGCCCGAAGTGTGTCCCGGAAATCCGCCAGCAGATCCTTGACGGCAAACTGCCCTATGAAGTGCTGATGAACGAAAAGGTGGGCGAGATCAAAGCCCAGATCGTGGAGCGCGAGGGCCGAATCCTGATGGTCAAGGATTGCCCTGTCCACGGCCATTTTGAAGACGTGATGTCGATTGATACCGGCTTCTCGCGTCACTTGGAGGACGTCTTCCCCGGCCGCGACATCCGCGCCCACAACGACGAAAAGCTGCACCACCACGGTTCCAGCACGGTGAAATATGGCCGCGGCTCGGTCCTGACCATCGACCTGACCAACCGCTGCAACATGATGTGCG
>CAYOZX010000295.1:0-2270 GCA_964408515.1 uncultured Acidobacteriaceae bacterium
GGGGGGTGGAAGGCATGCTGAACGGGGGTCCGAGCAAATGGGGCGCGCGGCTAACCTTTCCCTCGCCCAGCAACGCGCGCACCTGGCTGCTGGAGACCGGCTCTCCCCGCAGGCGCATCTCGGGATAGACCTTAACTTCAAACCCCATTTCCCGACCCAACTCGGCAAGAACCCTGACATCTCCGGCAGCCTGGTGCCCGAAGCGGAAATTGTAGCCTTCGTGCACCTCGCAGGCGCGCAACTGCTCTTTGAGAATCCTCTCGGCGAACTGGCGCGGCGTCATCAGGGAGAGATCCCGTCCAAAGGGCAAGAGCAGCACCGCGTCCAGGCCAGTGGCCTCGAGCAGACGAAGCTTTTCCGGCGTCGGAGTAATGAGTTTCAATCCCGAATCCGGTTTCAGAATGCGCACGGGATGGGGCTCGAAGGTGACCGCAATGGCTTTTTTCCCCTGCTGGCGCGCCCGGGAAACGATCTCGCGCAGCACCTGCGCGTGGGCACGATGAACGCCGTCAAAGTTCCCGATACTGACCAGGGCGGGGCCATAGCCGGCGGGAACCTCGTCGAGCTTGTGAAATACCTGCAAGCCGCTTTCTCCTTCTCGGAAGATTCACTTGCGACTCAGATCTCGAATTCCAGCTTCATCCCGTCATAGGCCAAGCGCACGTTTTCCGGGAGTGCCGCGTTGGTCTCCTCGTGCGGCAGATCGTGACAGATATGGGTAAAAAACGCCCGCGCCGGCTTGACTTGCTCCACGATGCGCAGCGAACTCTCCACGGTGGAGTGCGTGGGATGCGGCTTGTGCCGCAGCGCGTCCAGAAAGAGCACATCGAGGTTGGTCAGTTGCGCCAAGGAAGCCTCAGGAATCTCGCTGTGATCAGTCAGGTAAGCTGCCGATCCAAAACGAAAGCCGTAGATCTCGGCCTCGCCGTGAATGACGGTCACGGGATCGAAGCGCGCGCCAAACAGCTCCAGCGGGCCCTCGAGCGGTCTCAGCTCCACCAGCGGCAGGCCACCGAACTTGTAATCCGCGTCAAAGATGTAGCGGAACATGTTGCGCAGGAACTCCACGACATCGGGGTGGGCGTACAGGGGCAGCCGGCCGGGTTTATGGCGAAAACTCAGAGGGCGCAGGTCATCGATCCCCAGGATGTGGTCGGCGTGGGAGTGGGTGTAAAGAACGGCGTCGAGATGCTGGATGCCCTCGCGGATCGCCTGCTCGCGAAAATCCGGAGTGGTGTCAACCAGCACCGCATGGCCGCCGTATTGAATCAGGATGGAAGGCCGCGTGCGCCGGTCCCGGGGATTGTTGGAGCGACACACGTTGCAATTGCAGCCAATGGTAGGCACACCCATCGAGGTGCCGCTTCCCAGCACGGTGAGCACGGCCTTCATCGCTTCGCAGGATTCGCGCCCGCGGCCTGCGGCGGCCGCGTCAGGGCGTTGGTGACTTCTACATACGCCATGCGCAATTCGTAAAGACAGTTCTGCAGGAAGTTCTCTTCGGCCGGGGTGAGATTGCCCTTGGTCTTCTCAGCCAGGAGCCCGAGCGTGTCCACGGTCTGGCGGGCGCCCAACAGGTCGATGCGCGGCTGTCCGCCTTCTTCCTGCATCAGGCCCAGCTGTAACATGGCGGTCATGTAGAGAGAGGCCATGAAGCGCTCGAACGTCATTTCCATCGCTTGCGCAGAATGGCCGCTCAACTCCACCCGCGAATCCAGGTCCTTGGCCGACTTACGGTACGCGTCCGCCTGCTCTTTCTGCTCTGCGGCCGTGGGAGTGGGCGGGACCAAGGGCTCTGCGCCATCGGTTGCCGGCTGCTGAACGGCTTCCGGCTGCGGCGGCGCGGTAGTGACGTGTTCTTCCTGCGACTCCCGGCGTGGCTCGCCCTCTGGCGTAAACAGCCGCCGGTCCGTGACCGTGAAGTTCTCTTGTTTCTTCTCTGGCATAGCTTGTCCTTCGTTAAGCAAAGATGCCGGCGAAAGGCAGGTGGGACACCGTCAAGCCGCTGCCCGCCGCTGTGAGCATCTTGGCGTCAGCAGCCGCCTCCCGGCGGATGTAACCCAGGGCAACCCTGCGCTCGCCCGTCTTCAGCGGAAGGGAAGCCGTGCTGGTGATTTCACCGACGTCCCTGCCGTCCCCCTGAATCTTGTCTCCTGGCGAGGGCAATACGCCCTGGACCTCAAAGCCGGTGAACATGCGATGTACGTTTCCGCGGGAGCGAATGCGCTCGACAATTTCCTGGCCGATGTAGCAGCCCTTGCTGAAATTCA
>CAYOZX010000295.1:2370-4592 GCA_964408515.1 uncultured Acidobacteriaceae bacterium
GGCTCCAAGCCCACGCGGCGCAGGACGTCTGCAGCGCTGGGCCCGGCCATCCCGAGTGCTGCGATGTTGGGGCTGACATCAGCCACTTCCACATCGTCCATGATGATGTATTTGTCGAAGTGCGCCAGCATCGGGTCAAGCTGCTCACGGCCAGTGTCCACGATCAGAGAATCGCCTCGGTTGTAAGCGTACAGGTCGCCCAGAATGTGTCCCTGCGGATTCAGCACAAAGGCATATACGCCCTGCCCCTGCGCCAAGTCGCGGACATTATTGGTGACCATACCGTTCAGCCAGCGCACCCGGTCGCCACCGCGAATGGAAATCTTAGCGCGAGACCGCAGATCGAAGACTCCGCAGCCTGAAAGCAGAGTCTGAAATTCCGCGCGCGCGTCGCCGGCATTGCAGTGGTTCGCGGGGTCCGCCGGAGTCGTGGCCAAGCCGTGTTGTGCCGTCGAGTTCATGCGCTCTTCAGTCAATTATAGCGAAGGAAGCGCGGAAGGTTGGGCCAGCAGCGGCGGTGTTCATACGTCTGATTCACGTCCTCAGCGGTCAGCCGTTGATCCCAGGGGCCAAGGGTTTCCTGGATCGCGAGAAATCTGAGACCGCCAAGACCGCGAAGAAAGGCCGCAAAGAGCGCGAAGAAAGACCGTTCTGGCACGGGCGAGCCCAACTTACGAAGCGGGCAGGGACCCTGAGTAGTGTTTTGAAGGAAGCGGACGGTTGGGCCAGCAGCGGCGATGTTTACATGTCTGCTTCACGTCCTCAGCGGTCGGTCATGGATCCCAGCGGCCAGGGGTTGTCCGAGATGGCGAGAAATCTGAGACCGCCAAGACCGCGAAGGAAGGCCGCAAAGGTCGCGAAAAAAGACCGCAAGGATGTTTTTGGCCGCGTTTAATTCCCCATGACAAGCACCGGGCGGATTGATAATCTTCCATGCCGTGAGCCAGAAAAAGCGCATCGCTGTCGTTGCCGGTGACGGCATCGGTCCCGAGGTTATCGCTGAGGCGGTGAAGGTCATGGTGGCGTCAGGAGCCGCGGTCGATCTGACACACTTTGACTGGGGCGCGAACCGCTATTTGAGCGCCCACGTCACCGTCCCGCCGGATGGCTTTGCTATGCTTGGCCGCGACTTCGACGCCATTCTGGTGGGCGCTTTTGGCGATCCCCGCGTGCCCTCGAACCTTCATGCCAAAGAAATTCTGCTGGGCATGCGCTTCCAGATGGATCTTTACGCCAACGTGCGGCCGGTGCGGTTACTCGATGCCGCGTTATGTCCGCTGAAGGGCATTGAGCCGAAAGATCTCGACTTTGTGGTGGTGCGCGAGAACACGGAAGGCGTCTACGTCGATGCGGGCGGAATCTTCAAGCAGGGAACGTTAGACGAAGTCGCGGTGCAAGAGGACATCAACACACGGAAGGGAGTGGAGCGGGCGATCCGCTTCGCTTTCGAGTATTGCGGACAGCATCACAAGCTGGACGGGGCTTCCCGCAAGAGCGTGCTGCTGTGCGACAAGTCCAACGCCATGACCTATGCCGGAGCGCTGTGGCAGCGGGTGTTCAAAGAAGTCAGCCGGGAGTTTCCAAAGATCGCGGCCTCGCACCAGTACGTGGATGCGCTCTGCGCCCAGATGGTGCGCGATCCGCGCTCCTTCGACGTGATCGTCACCAACAACCTGTTCGGCGACATCATCACCGACCTGGCTGCTGGGCTACAGGGTGGGCTGGGGATGGCGGCCAGCGGAAATATTCATCCCAAGCGCACGTCCATGTTCGAACCCGTGCACGGATCGGCGCCGCCGCTCGCGGGCAAGAACGTCGCCAATCCCTGCGGCGCCATCCTGACCGCCGCCATGATGCTCGCGCATCTGGGGCTGACTGGCGAAGCGGGAAAGATCGATGCCGCAGTTCTGGAGGCGGTGAAGCAACGAAAGTCAACTCCGGACATCGGCGGAACCCTGGGCACTCGCGAGGCTGGGGATTGGATCGCGGCCCGCGTCGCCTGACGGGCACAGTAAGTCCACACAGAATCCGGGATAAGCTGAACAGCAGGGGTAGTCTTCCGGCCGCTGCACGAATCCGGCGTGCACAGGATTCTGGTAGATGAAGCGGCGCCATTTCTGAAAATCTGCCCAATTTTGAATCTGCCGGTGGGCGCAGGTGTCCTCCCAGATCTTCATTCTGGATTCGAACTCCTCTCTGAAGGCGTGGCAGTACCTGTCCTT
>CAYOZX010000296.1:0-4592 GCA_964408515.1 uncultured Acidobacteriaceae bacterium
CCCGAAAAATTAGTTTCAAACGATTTCGGGTTGAATTCAGCAACCGGCGGGCAATGCCGATTGTGTCCTCTGTGGGCCGACGACCTCTGCCCGAGCGCGGAACAGTCCTTAGCGCCGTCTGCGGTATGGCCGCTTCCGCCATCGCATCGGCCAAGTCTGCCGACTGCCATATTTCAGGACTCCAGCGCGCCCCGTATCCTGCCGTAGGTCGTGTCCAGGCTCTCCGGCAAGATTCTGGTTTCGCCGACCACCGAAACGAAGTTGGCGTCGGCGACCCAACGCGGCAGGGCGTGCAGGTGAACGTGCCCAGCCACACCGGCCCCGGCCGCCTTGCCAATGTTCATCCCCAAGTTGATGCCATCTGGGGCATAAAGCTGGCGGAGGACCCCTTCGATGCGCTGGGCCAAGACCATCATCTCGTGTGCCGTCTCCACCGGCAGCCTCTGCAGCTCATCAAGGTGAGCAAAGGGCACGATCATGACGTGCCCCGGGGTGTAGGGATAGGTATTCAGGACAATGTAGCATTCGCGGCCACGGTGCACGATGCGCGTCTTGGCGTCGTCTCCGGCACGCGGAAGGTCGCAGAAAATGCACCCGGAGAGCTTCTCTGCGGCGGTCACATAGGCGTACCGCCAAGGCGTCCACAGGTAGTCCATGCGCGGCAAGGTTAGCAGATGTGATAGAAGGCTTCTAGCTGTGAGCTTCTGGCCGGTACCCCCGTTGGAAGCCGCTGGTCTCGACAGGACCTGCAAGCGCAGACAGTGCGAGGAACTGGAGGCCGGGAGCTAGCGGCTTTTGTTTGACACTGTTTGCGGGCGGTTGCTATAGTCGAGACGTTCCCTTTTTGGACGCGGGTTTGCTTTAGAGACGTCCGACCGCTGGGATTGTCAGGTCCATCCGCCAGGATGGGCTCAACACAACCTTAGACCCACGCCAGCCGTCCGCTAAACTGGCCCCGCATCCGTCCCCGCGCTCGCGTGCGCGGAAAACCCGCAGGAGAGGCCATCACTTTGCTTGACGAAAACACTGCCCGCAACCAGGATTCTGCGACCTCAGTCGCCGAACATCCCGCGGGTTCCTCAGAGGATTCGACCCTGGAAAGCGTCTCCCCCCAGCCGCCCGCCCGCAGTCAGTCCGCGCCGCCGGAAGAGAAACCAGCCCCCGTCGAGGATTTTGCCTCCGCGCTGGAGAATTTCACCACGGAGAGCGAGGACGCCGCCCGCGAAGACAATGTCATCAAGGGCACGGTGCTCAAGATTACCGCTACCCACGTGGTGGTTGACATCGGGGCCAAGTCCGAGGGCATGCTGCCGCTGTCGGAGGTGATCGACCACTCCGGCAAGCCCCGTTTCCAGCCGGGCGACGAAATCGATGTCATGCGGGAAAAGGGCGAGACGGAGGAAGGCTATATCAACCTCTCTCACCAGAAGGCGCAGCGCCTGCGTGCCTGGGATGAGATTGAAAGGGCCCACGACGAGAAGAAGCCAATCAAAGCCGTGGTGATCGACCGTATCAAGGGCGGGCTGACCGTGGACATTCTGGGCGCGCAGGCCTTCCTGCCGGGCTCCCAGGCCGATCTGCGCCCCCTGCGCAATCTGGACGCCCTGAAGGGCGAAACCATCGAAGTCGCCGTCATCAAGCTCAACAAGAAGCGCGGCAACATCGTGGTCTCGCGCAAGCAGCTGCTGGAGGAGGAACAGAACAGCAAGAAGGCGAAGACCCTGGAACACCTAGCCGAGGGCGCGGTGCTGACCGGCGTGGTCAAGAATCTTACCGAGTACGGCGCGTTTGTCGACCTGGGGGGCATTGACGGGCTGCTGCACATCACGGACATGTCGTGGGGCCGCCTGACCCATCCCCGCGACCTGGTCAATGTGGGCGACCAGATCCAGGTGAAGGTCCTGAAATTCGACAAGGACAAGCAGCGTGTCTCGCTGGGCTTCAAGCAGCTGACCCCCGATCCCTGGCTGGACGCGTCGCAGCGTTACCCGGTGGGCGCGCACGTGAGCGGACGCGTCATCAGCGTGACCGACTACGGTGCGTTCGTCGAGCTGGAGCAGGGAATCGAAGGCCTGGTCCATGTCAGCGAAATGACATGGTCCAAGCGCATCAAGCACCCGTCCAAGCTGGTCAATGTGGGCGATCAGGTGGAGTGCGTGGTGCTCAGCGTCAATCCCGGGGAGCGGCGTATTTCCCTGGGCATGAGGCAACTGGCACCCAATCCCTGGGATGCCTTGCATGACAAGTATCCGGTGGGCGCCGCCGTGGAAGGCAGGGTGCGCAATCTTACCGACTTTGGCGCCTTCGTTGAGATCGAGGAAGGTATCGACGGCCTGGTTCATGTCAGCAACCTGAGTTGGACCCGGCGCGTGAAGCATCCCTCCGAGGTATTGAAGAAGGGCGACCGCGTCAAGGCGGTCGTGCTCGCAATCGAACCGGACAAGCGACGTCTTTCCCTGGGTGTAAAGCAGCTTCAACCCGACGTCTGGGAAACTTTCTTCGAGCAGCACCACGTCGGCGATGTGCTTTGCGGCAAAGTTCTGTGCGTGGCGAGTTTCGGCGCCTTCGTGGAAATCTCCGAGGGCATTGAAGGCTTGTGCCACAATTCCGAGGCCATGGATGCCAATGGCCACCCCGTGACCCTCGAACCGGGCCAGGACCATGATTTCAAAATCATCAAGATGAACCTGGAAGAAAAGAAGGTGGGCCTCAGCATCAAGGCTGTGGGCGAGGAAGCCTCCCGTTCCGAAGTCGAGGCCTACAAGCAGCCAGTCTCAAGCACCGGCGGATCTACAATCGGAGACCTGCTCACCTGGAAGCGCGCCGGCGGGGAGAACAGTTAGAGTCAGGCCTGGCGCTGGCGCCCCCTGCGCGCGAAAAAGAAGCGCGAAAAAGAAGCCGCCAAGTTCTGGGTTCCCCAAGGGCGCGCCCAGGCTGGTCCTGGCCGCCTGTTTCACCTGGTGTCAATCTTCAGATTGATGTTCACCTGAGCGCGCGTGTCGAATTGGCTAACCGTCTTGGTGTCGCTCTTGCGGCCCTGGTATTGCGCGTACACTTCGTAGTCCACATTGGGCGAAAGTGCCGGGAAGCGGTACATACCGTCCTGACCCACAATGAAGGTCTTGACCGCGCGGGTCCGTGTATTGGAGAGGTAGACCACGGCGCTCGGAAGAGGGGCGTCTTGCTTGTCCACGACTCTCCCTGTCAGCAAACGCCCGGCATCGGCGTTCTTGTCGCTAGTTTCCGCTGGCAGGCTCGCGATGGCCAGACCAGCCAGAAGGACCGCTAACAGCGCTATCCGGCGCTTTTTCATAAGCTTCCTCCCCCAGCGTTCCGCCATTCTCTTACTACTTTAGATGCAAACCGATGTCCTGACGCTCGTCATTGTCGATGTGCACCCGGACCTCGCCATCCTGACGTAACTGCTTTCCCGCCAACGGCTTATAAGCTTTCAAATCGGCCCACACCACGTAGTCGGCGGAGCCTGCGGGCAAACGCTGGGCAAATTCGCCGTTGTGGTCAGAGTATAGCTCCCAGCGGACCTTCTTCTCGTTGGCTCGCCGAATCTTCACTTTCACGCCATAGAGGGGATGGCTATCGGGTCCCCAGACTGTGCCAAAAATCAAGGCGTAAGGCTTGTCGTGCTTCTCGCCGGCAAGGAGAGGAATCTGGAAGGCAATCACAAGGAGCAGACCGGGCAGGAGGGGGGAGAAAATATGAGACCAAGAAGGGGCGCAGGACAGCCTAGGAGTAGTCACCGTCCTCGGTCTCCTCGGGCTCGTCATCGTCGAGTTCCTCCTCTTCCACCGGTTTCAACTCAATAGGGTTCACCGTAATCACCTCGAAATCACTCCCGCACTCCGGACAGGAAACGATTTCGCCTTCGTCAACTTCGTCTTCATCGATATCAAGATTGGTTTCGCATTCTGGACAATAGATCATAATTGCCTCCATCTCGCAGACACCCTGTTAATATTTAGTTTCTCCAGGGGCCGGAGGTCAAGTGCTTCCCCCGCACAAAAGGGGAGGGATAGCTGCTGGCCTGTGAAATTCATGCCTCGTCTGATACGTCCCTGCTCGACCCCCGTTGCCATCGCAATTTTCCGGTTTTGTGGCGCTTGTGGCGCCGTACTCCATGCGGCGGGCCGGGAGCAGCGGCGTCCTCAAGGCAAATAGCCCAACGTCGTTTGCAACCACCGACGTCGATGAAACACGTTCACGCCATGCCGTGAATCCGCTCAGTCAGTGACGATGGATGGTGCCGCAGAGCTCCTACCGCCTACCGCCTACCGCCTACCGCCTAGAAGCACATCATGCGCTGAACGTTCGGCTCGGCGGCATTAACAGATAATGTTACCGTAGTTGCGAAGGTGTGCCGAGCTATATGAAAAGTCAGATATTTATTAATTCCGCATATATCTGCTACTTCTTTCAGGTATGCATTCAGTTTTGCATTTGAAGGAACAGGCAAAAGAAAGTCTTGATTCAAACACTGCGGATGATTCTTATAAATTTCCACGATATCCTGTACAACAGGAAGTAAAGGAATACGAGTAGGACTATCAGTTTTTTTTCGTCGTGTGTATATCCAT
>CAYOZX010000297.1:0-4546 GCA_964408515.1 uncultured Acidobacteriaceae bacterium
CGCGCTGGCGCTCGATATAGCCCGCGTATTTGGCGGCAATCTCCACCTGCTCGGAATCTCCAGTCTGCGACTCGACGTGCGATTCGCGCTGGATCACCGTCTGCGAGAATCTCCGTGACTCTTCCATGCGCCGCGCCAGCTCGATCGCCCGGTCCCGCGAATCTCCCGCGACGGTCATCTTCAGCGCGAGCTCGTTATCTTCATCGAGTTGCGGGCTGATCGCGACTACGTGCAGGCGCGGAGGCATCACCTTCTCCAGATTTTCGAGCACCCGCGTCCAGGAAAACGCCTTGCGCTCGATCAACTGATTCAGGAACTGCGACTGATCGCGCGTCATGCGGTTCTCCGGCAGATTCAAGGTCTTCTCCGCCTCGGCCCGAATGCGGTCGCGGTCGGCGATCAGCGTGCGTTTCTCCGCAATCGCGCCGCGGTCACGCCGCGCCGCCACCCAGCCGGTAACATCCAGCGCCAGCAGGATCAGCGTGAGCAGCGCCACCGCGCCCACGGCCGTCCCCCAGCGCATCCAAAACTGCCGCGCATCCTCGTAAGGCTGCGTAGCGAGATTGATATCGATCCGCATAAATTCGCTTTATCTTGTGTGGGAACGAACGCCTCGTCCGTCCAGCGAGCGAAGCGAGCCGAGCGTCCCAGCCCTCGACGCCCCTCTACGAAATCAACGCCCCCCCCACTCCCGCCATTCTCCACCGCGGCACCGGACCACCCTCCGCCGACCCCAACTGTGCTGAAGAAACCAATTCCTGCACTTCCGATCCGGTCTGCGTCCGCAACGCCGAGGCCGCTCCGCCCGACTCCGGCAACCCTGCAATGTAAATCCTCTCAATGTTCAGGTGATAGGTATCCTGAAAAAACACAATCGACGGATACACTTCCTCCGCCAGTTGCTCGCCGTTGATCGTTACCCCACGCGCATTCTCCAGCGTGCGGAACAACTGCAACTGATCTTCGTTGAGGATCGCAATGCTGGTCGTATGCGCATCCACTTTGATGACCATCGTCGGCTTCTTCGCCTCGGCCGCGCCCAGCGCCGCCAGCGTCGAAGCCAGCACTACGCCCGGATTGAATCCCGCGTCGCGGAACGCCGCCTCGTAGTCTTCAATCACCGTGCCCAGCGCCACCGCCGCCACCACTTTGACTTCGTTGTTCACCTTCTGCGCGTGATAGGAAACCTTCGCCTTCTCCACGTCGAACGGCAGCGACTTCTTCAGCCGGAACCGTACCACTCCCAGCGCCTCTTCCTGATCGGAGGGCAGGGTATCGAACTCCACCAGCATCACGCGGACCGCCGCATCGGGCACAATCGCGATCACATCCTTCGACCGCCCAGCCACGCTGCCCAGCGCGCTGTCAATGCCGGAGAGCACTGCATCTTTCTGCCGCAGATTGTTCTCCACCAGGTCGGGAACCACGCTACCCGGCGCCAGCTCCCGCGCCGCGCTCACTTCCAGCCCGCCCCCGTCGTCGACAATCCGCCCCGCCAACACCCGGTCCGCGGAAATTTCGCAGGCCAGCTTCGGCTTCGGTGCATTCGAATTGGAACTAATCCCCAAGTAAGCCCCTAAAATTCTCCGCAAGAACCTTGAAACTCTGAGACTGTGCTCTTATCTCATCGCCTCAATAAACGTTACCTTGTTGATCTCCTTGAGTGTGGTCATGCCCAGCCGGACCTTATCCAGCGCCGACTCGCGCAAGAACCGCATCCCCTCTTCGCGCGCCGCCCGCCGGATTTCCGACGTCGGTTTCTTGGCCAGAATCATCTCGCGGATGCGGTCGCTTAAATCCAGCAACTCGTGAATCGCGGTTCGCCCGCGGAATCCCGTGCCCGCGCACTCAATGCATCCCGGCCCCTCATACAGCGGAACTTTTCCCCACTGCACCGGGTCCAGTCCGCTGGCTTCGAGCACATCGGGCCCATAATGCACCTGGGTGCGGCAGGAGTCGCAGATCAGGCGCACCAGGCGCTGCGCCAGAATGCAGTTCAATGCCGAAACAAAGTTGTAAGGCTCCACGCCCATATTCAGGAAACGCCCAATCACGTCGACCACGTTATTGGCGTGAACCGTGGTAAACACCAGGTGTCCGGTCAGGGCCGACTGAATGGCGATCTGCGCCGTCTCCGAGTCGCGGATTTCGCCCACCATGATCTTGTCCGGATCGTGACGCAGAATCGAGCGCAACCCGCGGGCAAACGTCAGTCCTTTTTTCTCGTTGACCGGAATCTGCGTGATGCCGCGCAGCTGATATTCGACCGGGTCTTCAATGGTGATGATCTTGTCTTCGTCGGTCTTGATCTCGTTGACTGCCGCATACAAAGTCGTCGTTTTACCGGAACCGGTCGGACCCGTCACCAGCACCATTCCGTAAGGTTCTTTGATGTAGCGGCGGAAGCGGCGCAGGTCGTCTTCGTCAAATCCCACCACATCCAGCGTCAAACTCTTAAACTTCTCGCTCATCGACTCTTTGTCGAGCACGCGCAGCACGGCGTCTTCGCCGTGAATCGAGGGCATGATCGACACGCGGAAATCGATGGCGCGCCCGTTGTACTTTACCCGGAAGCGCCCGTCCTGCGGCACGCGCCGCTCGGAAATATCGAGTTCGCTCATGACCTTGATACGTGAAATCACCGTCGAATGATGCTCTTTGCCAATCGGCGGCATGGCCTGCGTGAGCACGCCGTCGATGCGGAACTTGATGACCACCGAATCGTCGCGCGTCTCGATGTGAATATCGGAAGCGCGCCGTTGCAGAGCCGTAAAAATCGTCGTGTCCACCAGGCGGATGATGGGGCTGGTGTCGCCCGTCGCCGTCAGCTTGTCGATCGACAGCGTTTCTTCCGCGCCGGTATTTTCATCCTCGCGGATAATCTGGAAGCCTTCGCTGGCTTCCTCCAGCACGCGCTGCGACTGCTCGGTCTTCTTAAGGATGTCGGAGATTTGCTTCAGCGTCGAAACTTTGGTGATGATGCGCTGCTTCAGCAACAGGCTGATCTCGTCGATCATCATCAGCTGACTGGGGTCGGCGATGGCGATGGCCAGCTTGCCGTCCGCGGTCTCTTCCAGCGGTACAAAGTTGTAGCGGAACATCAACTCGACTGGAATCTTCTTGAACAGCTCGTGATGCAGCTCAAACCCGCTCAGGTCGATGAACTCGCAGCGGTACCGCCTCGCCACATCCTGCGCCCGCTCCAGATCGGTGACGGGATTCCCCGTCGGGCTGATCGGCCCGCCGTTCCCCCCGCCTACGAAAATCGATTTCTTATCTGCCGTCGCCATCTACTTACCCCAATCCCACTCCGAATCATCAAGTCCGACCCTGCAAGCGCCAGCTAATGCACTCCCAGCGTAAAGATCGGCAAATACAGCGAAATCAGCACGCCGCCCACAAAGATCGCCATAACAATAAGGATAATGGGCTCAATCAGCGCCATCGACGCTCCCAGCGCCGTCTGCACGTCTTCCTCGTAAAATTCCGCCACCGAATTCAGCATGGCCGGCAGCGCTCCCGTCGACTCCCCTACTTCAATCATTTCCACTGCCAGTTCCGGAAAAATCTTCTGCTCTTCCAGGCTGGGCGCCAGAGCCTGCCCTTCGCGCACCCGCACGCCGGCCCGCATCACACCTTTTAAGATGCGCCGGCTGGTCATCGAGGAGCCCGCCGTCTCCATCGCCGGAACCAGGGGCAACCCGCCTTGCAACAGCGTCGAAAGCATCCGCGAAAAACTTGCCACCTGATGCTTCAACCGTATATCGCCCAGCAGCGGCAGGCTCAAAATCGCGCGATCAATCTGGTCCGCGCCGCGGTCTGTATCCTTCCATCGCCACAGCAGGAACCCGGCAATCAGCAGCCCCACCAGCACAAAGGGCGCGTATTTCTGGGCATTCTGCCCCACTGCCAGCATGAACACCGTGATTTCCGGCAGCTTCGCGTCAAGGCTGTTAAACAAATCGGCGAACTTGGGCACGACATAGGTGAACAAGAACGTCACCATGATCAGCACGACCGTAATCAGCAGCGTGGGATAAATCAGCGACACGAACAGTTTTTTGCGGAACGTCATCGCCAGCCGCTGAAAATGGATGTAGCGCGTCAGCACCTCGTCAATATTGCCGCTCTTCTCGCCAGCCATCAACGTGGTCGTATAAATTTTCGGAATCATCCCCTGGGCCGCGAAGGCATCCGACAGCAACTCGCCGCCCCGCACCCGGTCGCGCACATTTTCCAGGACCTGCCTGAGCTGCTGATCCTTCTGCCGCTTGATGAGCAACTCCAGCGAATTCAGAATCGGCAGCCCCGCCCGGATCAAAGTCAGAAACTGCTGATTGAACACCAGAAACGTATCCTGCTTCAGCGTTCGTCGCCGGCGCAGCGACACTCCTCCTGCCATCAGCCCTTGCGGCTTGACCCAATAAACCAGGTACCCCTGCGCCGAGAACCGGTCGCGCACCTCGGCTTCCGAGTACCCCTGCTCGATGTGCTGCTGGACTCGTCCGCGTTCGTCCGCGATTTTTACGACAAATTCAGCCATTTG
>CAYOZX010000298.1:0-3827 GCA_964408515.1 uncultured Acidobacteriaceae bacterium
CAGGCCAGCGCAAGGTGCCCGGCGAGTCTGAGCTGCCCGAAACAGTCAAATACCAGGCGGCGCCCCCCAAGCCTGCCGCGCCGCCCAGGGCGCCGGCGAAGAATATGAGGATCACGAAAATGCGCGATACCATTTCCAGCCTTCCGCCAGGAGTTCGCAGGGAGTTGAGCAGAAACCGGCTGCGCAGGAAGACCACGGCGGCGATTTGTTTTCGGCCGGCAGGGATCTGACCATTTGCCGCCGCCGGGGATGCCGGGGTCACCGCGGTCCCATTCAATTCTGTGGCATTGCGATTCGCGTTGCTCATGGTTCCACACTCGTCGGGTTCTGACTCATCCGGTCGATCATCCCAGCCATGACAATTCCTGCTCTTCCGAGGGCCCGCGTCCCACCATGCGGAGGAAGATCTGCTCAAGTGTCAGTTTTTCGGTCCCCAGATCCGATCTGTCCCTGTCGGATGGGTCAGCCTTGGCTTCCACGCCCGCGCGCAGCTCTTCCAGGGAACCCTGCGCCACTAGGCGGCCGTGGTCAATGATGCCCACGTGGGTGCACAGGCGCTCCACAATTTCCAGCACATGAGAAGTCAGAAACACGGTGGCTCCGCGCGCGATCATTCCCTGCAGCATCGCCTTCAAGGTCCCGGCGGAGATAGCGTCCACGCCTTCGAATGGTTCATCGAGAAACAGGACTTTGGGACCGTGAATCACCGCCGCCGCCAGAGCCAGTTTTTTCTGCATGCCGTGGGAGTAGTCGGCGACCAGCTTTTTCGCCTGGTCCGCCAGTTGCATGAAGTCCAGCAGCTCGGCGGCGCGTTGGGCGGCAACATTGCGGTCTAGCCCGTACATGCGCCCGACGAAATTCAGGAATTCCGATCCCGTCAGCCGCCCGAACAGGGCCATACCCTCCGGCACCACTCCGATCTGGCGCTTGACCTCTACGGGGTGGGTAGCCAGGTCGAGCCCCAGAATCTCGACCCGTCCGCTGGTCGGCGCCAGCAGGCCGGTGAGCATTTTGATGGTGGTGGACTTGCCGGCGCCATTGGGACCGAGGAAGCCGAAAAACTGTCCCGCGTCGACGCGCAAATTCACCTCATCGACGGCCACAAGCTCGCTGAAGCGTCGCGTCAGTCGGTCGGTGATGATCGTCGGAAAACCCATGCCTGTCTTAACTCCACCAGTGCTTATGCATCATTACGGCCGCATTCCTCGCTTTGCCAAAGACCTTCATCGTACTAGACTCACCGGCGAAATTCGTCGGTTGGTGGTGCGAAATCAGGCGCTTTGCCGGCCCGCGATTGGTCAGAAAGATGCCGGAGGCTTGAGGTCCCGATGGATGATTCCGACTCGTGTGCCCGGCCTGGAGTGGGTCGGCGATCGGTATGCTGATATCAGAGAATCTGTCCGGTTGTGCCGCGCTAGCTAGGGCAAGCGCATGTCGAGACTATAGATTTCCTGCGTGCTTCTGTCCCGCATCAGCAGCGGAGCATCGTCGGGCGTCAGTCCAACCCAGAATTCCCAGGGGTCGAACCCCCGCGGGACCTCCTTCAGGCTGAACAGGCGCTCCGCCTTGCCATTGATCACGCTGATGCGCACCAGGTCATCCCGCTGGTCGGAATAGTCCTCGGCGTAGAGGTACTTTCCGTCATGCGACCAGTTTTCGAAGCCGAAGCGCGAGACCGCCATCTGCGCCCAGCTCTTCTTGTCAGTGTCATAGAGCATCAGTTTGGTGGAATCTGCGGACAGGGCAGCGATGTAATGACCGTCCGGCGAGCAGCGCGGACTGAACAGGTTGTCCGAATCCGGCACGTCGGAGACTTGCGAGGTCTTCACATCTACCATGTGAATGTTGGGATCGGCGGCGGTCCCGTATTCCAGCCAGGGCATGCCCGCGAACACGATCGCGTCACCCTTGGCGGTCCAGCTGGGATCGCCCTGGTTGCGGTCGCCGTCGGTTAGCTCTTTAGGTGTCCCACCTTCGGCCGGCATCACGAAAATCTTCCACGGCTTTCCCGGACGCGACGCCATGAAGGCGATCTGGCTGCCATCAGGCGACCAGTGCGGCATGTGGACCTGCATGGGAGCATAGGTGAGCTGGGTTCGAGAGCTGCCATCCGGCTTGCTGCGCCAGAGCGTCAGCCCCGGATGCGTCACGTACACGACCCACTCCCCGCTGGGCAGGATGTCGGCTTCGCCCGCAGATACGCCGGGCAGATAAACCGAGAACTGTGGCGCCTTGTGATCCAGCCGTATCAGATCGAAGCTGCGCTGCTGCCCGATGACGAACAGTTTTTTCCCATCCGGGCTGGGCGTCGGATTGCTGAACAGAAGCGGCCCCACGGTGAGCTGCATCGGTTGGGTCGAAGCTTTGCGAAGGAAAGACGCGCCTTCGCGCAGCGCCCATATGTTCTGGGTGTGGTCGCGCGCAGATTCGAACAGGAAGTACTGTCCATCAGGCGTCCAGATGCCGCCCGACTCTTGCGCCGGCCTGTTCCAGTCCGGCAACACGGGGTGCAGGCCCTTGCCCTCGCTGGAAATCTCCCACAGGGAGGAAGTGTGTTGGCCAGTGTCGCGGATGGTGAAGCGCAAGCGGCGGCCATCGGGAGAGAACCTGGGCGCGAACGGAATTCCTGACACGGTGGCCAGTTCCCGCGCATCGCTTCCGTCTGCGCTGCACTGGTACAGGCTCGACTTCGTGACATAGACAATGCGCTGTCCGTCGGGCGCCCAGGTAGCGCCGTGAGCGAGAATGTTTCCCACCCGCCGGAGAGAGCCCCCGGGCAGCGGCAGCACCCAGACCGGCCACTCGGTCTCCGAACCTTCCGCCACTCCCTTGATCAGTAACTCCGAACGGCTGGGCAGAAAATCGTAGATGTCGGCGCTCATCAGGGAGGTCGGCACGGGCGCAGTTTCACCGCCCGTCGCCGAAACCTGGCTCAGCACAGAGTGCCCGCTCAAGTACTCGGAAAAGTAGATCCGGCTGCCGTCTGTGACCAGGGAGCGCTTGGCGGCGCCATCGTTGGTGACCTGCATCGAGGAAATAACCGCCGGTGGCGGCGCCGGCGGCCGCAACAGCAGCACGATTCCTCCGAGTGCCGCGAGACTGATCAGCCCGAGCCCCAGCCTCGCCGCCAGGCCCATCCGGGGTTGCGGCTTGAGAGGCGTTCCCGCGGCGAAGAAGGAGCGGATTCGTTCCTTCGAATCCGGCGCTCGCTTGACCGCGGAACCGCCCGGCAGCGTCTGCCCTGTTTCCGTTGCCCGGCGCAGGTTCTGCAGATCCGTTCGCGCCTCGGCGGCGCTGGCATAGCGCTGCGCCGGGTCCTTCTCCAGCAGCTTGCGCACAATGCGCTCCAGTTCGGCCGGAGTGCCGGGATCAAATCGCAGCGGCCAGTCGGGCACGCGGTTGATCAGGGAATTGAAGAACGCCGCCGTGGTTTGCCCCTGAAACGGCAGCACGCACGTCGCCATCTCATAGAGCACCACGCCGAAGGAAAACAGATCGGTGCGCGCATCCAGGGGCTGGCCCAGCGCCTGCTCCGGCGACATGTACGGGATCGTTCCCAGCGCATTCCCGGGAGGAGCGGATTGGTCCATGGACTGGGTGTTGCCCCCGAACGTGTTGCCGCTGACCCCGGCCCCCTCGCCGGTGGTGAATTTCGCCAACCCGAAATCCAGAATCTTGGCGTGGCCGCGCTCGGTGACGAAGATGTTGGCGGGCTTGATGTCGCGATGGACGATGCCCTTGCCATGCGCCGCATCCAGCGCATCGGCAATCTCAATCGCCAGCGGCAGGAGTTGCTCGGAGTCGAGCGGGCGATTCGCGATGAGATA
>CAYOZX010000298.1:3837-4509 GCA_964408515.1 uncultured Acidobacteriaceae bacterium
GGGCCCCATGGCGATGCGCTCCCGCAGGGTGGCGCCATCCAGGTACTCCATGGCGATGAAGCGCTTGCGTTCAACCTCGCCCACTTCGTAGATCACGCAGATGTTGGGATGATTCAGCGCCGACGCGGCCCGCGCTTCCCAGCGGAAACGCTCCAGCACCGCCGGATTCTGCGCCACCAGCTCGGGCAGGAATTTGAGCGCCACCAGCCGGCGCAGTTCCAGGTCTTCGGCCTTGTAGACCACCCCCATGCCGCCGCCGCCCAGCTCCGCCAGGATGCGGTAGTGCGAAATGGTCTGGCCGATCATAGGCCAGCCATGTTAGGCGCGACCGCAGGGGCCGTCAATGAAGGGACAGGGATAGCTATACACACGGGAAAACTGCTATAGCACCATGTTGTGTGCATCCTGGGAAAGGTGTGAGGGGTGGCGCGGTCGGGCGAGCGGGGCGCGGCGGGACACAAATAGATAACGATCACGATAAGGATCGCACCGCCTGCTACAAGGAGTTTTTCCGGCTGAAAGTGACCGCCCGAGGCGGGGGAGAAAAGCAGCAGGGCACAGAGAAACTTATGAAATCGAAGAGACTAGCGGATTGAGAAGTTTTCGCGATGAATAAACGAGCTAGAAGTTCTCGATGACCCAGGCGTTACTGTTGTACGTTGAGCTTGAGAA
>CAYOZX010000299.1:0-4482 GCA_964408515.1 uncultured Acidobacteriaceae bacterium
CTTTACCCCGCTCGCTCTCGCAAAACCGCAGGGACGAACTAAGGGGTTCAACTCTATTAGTGACCGGCACAACATCGATCCCGATTTGATAAACAGTGTGATCCACGCTGAGAGCGGATTCAATCCCCGCGCGGTTTCACCCAAGGGAGCGCGTGGCCTGATGCAACTGATGCCCCAGACCGCCTCGCGCCTCGGCGTCGCCAACTCCTTCGATCCACGGGCCAACGTCGAGGGCGGCACCCGCTACCTTACGGAGCTGCTGCAGCGCTATGATTTCGACCTGATCAAGGCCCTGGCTGCATACAATGCCGGTCCGCAACGCGTCGAGCAATACCATGGCGTACCGCCCTACTACGAGACCCGCGCCTATGTGGCCAGGATCGTTCGAGACTTCAACCGGAAAAAGATGGCGGAGCGCAAGACAGCCTTGACTGCCTCCTCGAAGACGCGCGCCAGGAAGCCGGCGGCATCGCAACCGGCGGTCGGCAAAAAGACCACTCCGGCCGGCGCTTCCCAAGCCTCCCGTTGATCTCGAAACCCAGACTCCGACGTGGAAGTCTCCGCATTTGACCACGAAAGGCACGGAGAGTCACCGGGAACCCAGGGGACCCCTACTTTGGCTTCGGTAGTGCACTTCGCGGTTCACGAATCGTGTGGCGTCATGCATTTGCGTGCGTTGACCCATCGCGCCGCCTCGTATACCTTGGATCGTTGCTTGTGGCGACTTCGCCGGATTCAGTGCATGCGCTCGGCATTTATCCCTGTGACCCGGTTTCTCCCCTGAAGCATGGATAAGAAACGCATTCTTTTGTACGCGCTGGCGCTTGCCGTCTTTGGAGTGCTGGTTTACATCCAGTTCCGCACCTGGCGCAACTTCGACTGGAGCACTTTCTGGGCGCAGAGCGGGAAGCTGGCCCGCCCGCCGCATGTCTACCACCTGCTGCACGCCGTCGTGCTCATCTATCTTGCGTACATAGTCCGCGCCCTGCGATGGAAAATCTTCCTGCGCCCGGTCCGGCCCCGGGCTTCGGCCTGGGATCTGGTCAGTCCGACGCTGGTCGGCTTTACCGGCCTGGCTCTGCTGGGGCGTCCCGGCGAACTCATCCGTCCCTACCTGATCGCGCGCCGCGAGGATCTGACCTTCTCCTCGCAGCTGGCCGTCTGGGCGGTGGAGCGAATTTTTGATATCGGGGCCTTCACCTTTCTGTTGGTGTTGGCGGCGTTCCTGGCGACCGCGCCCAAGAGGCTCGCCTATCACCGCAGCTTTCAGGAGGCGGGATTAATTTTTCTCGCGCTGTCCGCGGGTCTGACGATCGCAGCGCTTGCCGTCAGCCGGAGCGGAGAGGTTCTGGCCCGATGGGTGGAGAGGGAATTCGCGCACATAGCTTCCAACCTCGGCCACCGGGTGGCGACGCGGATCCGGGAGTTTCGCGGCGGACTGGACACGATCCACGATGGCTGGTCATTCGTCATGCTGAGCGCGGTTTCGGTGTTGATGTGGTCCATGATCGCGGTCGCCTACAAGGAGGTCATTCACGCCTACCACTCCGAGGCGCTGGAGATTCCGCAAAGTCAGGTTCTGCTGCTGATGGGGTCAAGCATGGTCGGTTCGATCATCCAACTGCCCGGTGTGGGCGGCGGATCGCAGCTGGCCACGATCGCGGCGCTCGAGCACATCTTTGACGTTCCCAGGGAGCTGGCGGCCAGCAGTGGCATCATGCTCTGGCTGGTGACGTTTGTCGCTGTGATACCTTCCGGCTTGTTGCTGGCTCATCGGGAGCGGCTGTCGCTGCGCACCCTCTCCCGCGAGAGCCATGAGAAAGAAGAAGCCACCATCTCCCCTTCCTCGCCTCCCGCAGGATAGGCCTCGCTTCGAGCGGGCGGATTGTGCGGGTGCTCAGGTTTTCCGCCTTTGGCGCTGCGCATCCCTTTTCGGTCGCGAAACCGGCTACGAAAGTATGCGCCCGAAACGGGTTCTGATTCTTCCCTGCTACAATGCAGGCGACGTCTCACTCCGTGCCCATGAAGTGCCCTTTCTGCGGCTTTGAAAATGACAAAGTGGTGGACTCGCGCGAGAGCAAAGAAGCCGATTCCATACGCCGCCGTCGCGAATGCCTGAAGTGTGGCAAGCGCTTCACGACCTATGAGCGGATCGACGAAATTCCTTACATGGTGGTGAAAAAGGATGGCCGCAGGGAGAAATTCGACCGGCAGAAGGTGCTCAACGGGCTGCTGCGCGCCTGCGAGAAGCGTCCCGTCCCCATCAGCCGGCTGGAGCAGATCGTGAACGAAGCCGAAGCTTTCGTGATCGAGTCGCCGGAGCGGGAACGCAAGACCAGCGAAGTCGGCGAGCTGATCATGAACCGGCTCCGCCGTTACGACAAAGTGGCATACGTGCGCTTTGCTTCGGTATATCTCGACTTCAAGGACGTGCAGGAATTCATGACCGAGCTGAAAGACCTGCTGAAGACGAAGGAACCTTCGGAGCAGCGCTCCAAAGGAGCCGGGAAGAATTGAGGAATTGAGTCAGTAAGGGATTGAAAGATTGTGTCATAAGGTCAGATAGATCACGAACGGATTTTTGCGGTTCAAGGAGTCGACGAGTGCAGGCCGTCGGACTTCGGGCTAAAGATTCAATGAATTAATCACTCAATGATTCAATCCCTCAATGGCTTATAAAATCACCCTCATTCCCGGCGACGGCATCGGCCCTGAGGTCACGCAGGCCGCCGTGCGAATCCTCGCAGCCACCGGCCTCAAGTTTGACTGGGAAGTCTTTCAGGTGGGCGCGGAGGCTTATCAGAAATATCAGGAGTACATTCCCAAGGAACTCATCAGCTCTATCGAACGCACGCGCGTCGGGCTCAAGGGTCCGGTCACGACTCCGGTGGGCGGCGGCTTCCCCAGCATCAATGTGGCCCTGCGGAAGAAATTTGAGCTTTATGCCAACTTCCGTCCGATTCGCAATTTGCCCCACATTCCCACCCGCTATCCGGAAGTTGACCTGATCATCGTTCGCGAAAACACCGAGAGCCTCTATTCCGGGATTGAGCACGAAGTCGTGCCGGGAGTGGTGGAAAGCCTCAAGATCATCACCGAAAAAGCCTCCACGCGCATCGCGCGCTTTGCCTTCGAATACGCGCGCAAGAACCATCGTAAGAAGGTCCATGCCATTCACAAGGCCAACATCATGAAGATGTCGGATGGCCTGTTCCTGCGTTGCGCCCGCGAAGTCTCCAGGCAGTTCCCCGAGATCACCTACGGCGAACACATCGTGGACAACACCTGCATGCAGCTGGTGATGAATCCCTATCAGTACGATGTGCTGGTGATGGAGAACCTCTACGGCGACATCATCTCTGACCTGTGCGCAGCTTTCGTCGGGGGACTGGGGTTTGTGCCCAGCGCCAATCTCGGTGACCAATGCGCGATCTTCGAAGCAGTGCACGGATCTGCGCCCGATATTGCCGGCAAAGACCTGGCCAACCCCACGGCCGTGATCCGTTCTGCTCAACTGATGCTGCGCCACCTGGGCGAGCACGCGGCCGCAGACAAGATTCAAGATGGACTGGAACAGGTCTACCGCACCAGGGACCTGCTCACGCGCGACGTGGGCGGGAAGGCTGGCACCTCCGAGTTCGCCGACACCGTCATCCGGTTCATGCAATCGGCTTCGGAGTCCCGTCCCGCCGCTGAATCGTCCCATGCCTAGTCTGCTGACAGCCGCCCGCTTGCGCAAATCCGCGTGCTGGAACGCCCTCCCCGCAATGTGCGTCCTGGTCCTGAGTGCATCCGCCTGCGCGCAGGAGTTCAAAGTCACCCTTCTGGGCACCGGCTATCCCCGACCGGTCATGGAGCGCTTCGGCCCCAGCATCCTGGTGGAAGCAGGAAAGGAAAAGTTCCTGTTCGACTGCGGCCGCGGCGCCACCCAGCGTCTGTTTCAACTGAAAGTTCCCTTGCGGGAAGTCACCGCCCTGTTTCTGACTCACCTGCATTCCGATCAGACCGTCGGCATTCCCGGCTTCTACCTGACAGGATGGATTTTCGGGCGTAACACCGCACTCCGAGTCTGGGGGCCGGAGGGAACCACGGAGATGATGTTTCATCTTCAGCGCGCCTATCAGTTCGACATCCATATCCGGCGCGACGTGGACGAGCACCTGCCGCCGCAGGGTGCAGAGCTCGTCGTCCGGGATATCAGCGAGGGCGTGGTCTATGAGAATGGCCCCGTAAAGATCACGGCCTTCGCAGTAGATCACGGACCGGTGAAACCAGCCTTTGGGTACCGGATCGATGTTGCCACCCATTCCGTCGTGCTGTCAGGCGACACGCGCTACTCGGAAAATCTGATCAAATTTTCCCGCGGCGCCGACTTGCTCGTCCACGAGGTGCTCGATCCTGCATCCTACAAAGACATCGATTCTCCCCTCACGCCCGAGCAGAGGCAGAAGGTCATCGCCCATCACACCACCCCGGAGCAGG
>CAYOZX010000300.1:0-4405 GCA_964408515.1 uncultured Acidobacteriaceae bacterium
TACATGGTTTCTCACGAAGCCCACCATCGCGGGCAGGTGTGCATGCTTGCACATCAGCTCGGATTCCCGGTGCCGAACACGGTGGCGTACGGGATCTGGAATTGGGAAAAGCTGTGGAGAGAGTGCGGGTCGCCTGACCTTCGCAGGCGAAGGCCCCCAGCCTAGAATCCCACCCCGAAGTGGGCCGCGAAGGTCACGGGATTCGTCGCCGGGCCGCCCGGTGGCCGGTTGAAACGCACCGGCAGGACCGCCTCCACAAAATAGGCCTTCAAGAAGCTGTTCTCGCTGCGAATTCGCCAGCTCTTGTTCACCAGCGGAGTGAACCCGACTTGTGAAGAATTTACATCGAACGCGGCTCGCATTCCTGCGCTGAAACCATGCCCCACGCCCCAGATCACCCCCGGATGCACGGTAAGGCTGACCAGCCGCGGGTTATTCTGCACGGAAGGAACCAGTTCCAGATCGTAGGCCATACGGCCCGCGCCCTTGAGGGTGATGCCCATGGGGAAACCGATGGAGAAGTTGTCCGCGAGATTTGTGGTCTGGCCGGCCACATGGGTCACAAGCGGAAGGACGAAACCGATATGTCCACCTATGGCGGTTTGTCCCGCGGCAGGTGGAACGGTGGCCGCCAGGCATATTATCAACACCCAGACTGATTTTTGCGCGAGGATGAGTTTCTGTGACTTGGCTGCTTTCATTGGTGGTCGTCCCCTCGAGTTGAGTTGGTTTTTGCTTGGTCCACAGCCGCCCTCGAAGACGATTCCAGTCACCGCGAATGTATCTGCAGGCCTGGTACGTTTCCGAAGGAACTCCTACTGGAGCGATGCCAGTTGAGCTTGAGTTAATCATCGGCTTGTCTTTGTGGAACTTCAGAAAACCCGCGGGGGGGACGTGTGGCAGTTACAGAGAAACCTTGAGGTTGCGGCGGTTTAACAGGACGACATCGCTGGGCGCAAAACGCAAAGATGAGGCAAACCTAATTTATGTCGGCAGGCGGACCGGGACGCGACCGCTTTTCGGGAGCGACCCTAGCCGACTCTCGGAGACAGTGTACGTCTTGCCGGTGGGCGAGTCTCGTCTCGCGATTAAGGCGTGGATCGCATCACTGCAGCTTCGCGTACTCCGCCTTGGCTTCTTTGAGGATGGGGATGTCGGGATCGGCGTCTTTCCAGAGCGTGAGAAAATCTTTATAGGCGGCGAGGGCCCTCACACGAGCGGCATCGGCATCCGCACCCTGCGAGGCTCTCGACTGCAAAGCGTTCGCCCGCGCCAGTCCCAGATGCGCTAACGCTCCCGTCCAGCAGTTCCAGACGATTCCGCTGTGGTCGAGAATCTTTTGAAATTCCGCAGCAGCAGCGTTGCCCTGGCCCGCCGCCAGGTAGGCCTGGCCACGAAGGTATGTTGGATAGAGACAGGAACCGGATGCATTGGCCGCAAACGTGATTGCTCCATATTCAAGAGGCGGGACCGCAACGGCTAGGGTTTTTAACGCCGCAAGCGGATTTTTGTGATTGAGTTCCAATTGCGCCTGAATGGCTGGCAACCAAAGGGACTGCACCTGCGTGTCCAGTGGAAAACGTTTCCGCAAATCCTGAGCCAAGGATTCTGCTCGCGTTGCATCGCCTGCCGACGCGAACGCGAGGGCCGCTTCAACCTCGCCCCCCTGACTCGCCGGAGCGAGTTTCAGAGCTCCTGCAGCCGATCGCCGGGCTTCTGCGACGACACCGTGGGCGGCGTCACGCTGGGCTGCCGTCGCTTGCCATATCGCCCCGGTTTCTCTTCGATCAGCCTGGATCGCGGAGTCCACAGCCCGCCTGGTCAGCCCTCGCGCCTTGCTCAGGTGACCGGCAAATGCCTCGGTGTCGGCAGCGAGCGCCAGCCCGAAGTTCTCGTATTCCCGTCTGCCCGCAAACCACTTTTCCTGTTCGGCCATCGCCTTGGAATCTGCGGAGAGGAACGCAAGGGCATAGAGGGCTGCGGGAAATATGTAGTTATCAGGTTTTCGTGGCTGGGTTTCGTGGATGATCTGCCGCGCTTCATCGAAATGCTGCAAGGCAAGAAGGTACCCTGTGAGGTTCTCGTGCAGGGTAGCCTGCTCCGGTTCAATCCGAACGCCTTGCTCCGTGACCTCCGCAGCCTTTTCATACTGCCCCTGTTCGGCGAAGACTATGCCGAGGTTGTTATACGCCGAGATGTCCCGCGGGTAGTTGGCGATCTCCTCCTGATATGCCGCGGCTGCTTTGTCGAGTTCCCCACTGACAGACGAATAGTAGCTCGCGGTGATTCTCAGCCGTTCCCGTCCACTGGCACGTTCCCGCAGCTGGAAAGCTTTGGCCAGGTACTCGGCGGCTCGCGCCGGTTCGGCGAGGTTGTAGTAGTGAATGCCCACTGCCTCGTAAGCCATCGCAAAATTGGGATCGAGCTCGATGGCGCGCTGACCGTACGGAAGGGATTGGGCGGCGCCGTTCTCGCGAGCCGTTTTTTGTGCAAGGGTGTACGCCTTCAGAGCTTCGAGAGACGACGTGGTGGCCTGTTCGAGGGGAACGTCAAACCTCTGCACCGTGGCCAGCGATTCGCCCAGTTCGCTGCGCAGCTTGGTTGCTGCCTCGCCCAGCGCGTCCAGCACCTTCTCCTTGGATGCTGCCGTCACCTGCTCTTCGGCGAGCGTGTCTCCCTTCTGGCAGCTCACCACCTTCAATTCCAGCACATATTTACTGCCCAGACTGCCAATCGCCCCGGCAAGGTAAGCCTTGCTGCCCGCCCGCAGGCAAAGCTCGCGGGCTATATCAGGCGTGAGTTTCGCGTCCGCCGGACGGGTCATCAGTTTCACCGCCTTTGCAACTTCACTGTCGGAGAGCACATTCAGGAACGGCGATTGCCGCAGCGAAACGCTGAGCGCCGTTTTCAGCGTGTCGTCAAAGACTGCGTCGCCTGTGCTGTTGTCGAAATCGGCAAGCACAAGGGTGTCCTTCTCGGTGAGCGGTTTCACTTGATGGGAACGGTAGTAAATCCCCGCTGCGATGAGCGCGACCACCAGCACTGCCAGTGGAACAACAATCCTCCCGAGTTTGTTCTTCTGGACCTCGGGTGCGGCAATCTTGACCCCACCTGACGATGCATAGGGAGTACAGGTGGAAACCGAACCTGATACCGGAGGCGCTTGTGGCATCGTTGCTCGAAGACCACTCTCCTGCGCGACCACTACCGCGCCTGAACTTGCTGCCGCCGTGCGCCCGCTTTCCGTATCGCGCTTCAGCCGTTGCAGGTCGGCGCGCATTTCCGAGGCGTGCTGATATCGGAGGGAGCGATCTTTCTCGAGAGCTTTGACGATGATCCCGACGAGCTGAGGAGGTAGCTGAGGGTTCCACTGATCGGGCATTTCCGGGTGCTCGTGAAGGATGGCCCCATAGGTCGCTCCGTCCGTGTTTCTATCGAAGGGCATGCGGCCGCTTGCCATCTCATAGAGTGTCACGCCGAAAGAAAACAGGTCGGTACGTTCGTCGAGAGGCTTTCCCGCGACCTGTTCGGGCGACATATAGTTCACCGTGCCCAAAGCAGTGTTTTTGGTCGTGAGATCTTTCAACGTAATCGTGGGATCCTCGGAACTTGAGCTTGATTCTCGCCTTGTGCCCGGATCCGTCCTCTTCGCCAATCCGAAGTCGAGAACTTTGGCGTGCCCGCGCTTGGTAATGAAGATGTTCGCGGGCTTTATATCCCGATGAATAATGCCCGCCGAGTGCGCCGCATCCAGCGCGTCGGCGATCTCAATTGAAAGCGACAGGAGCAGATCGGTTTCCAGGGGACGTCCTGCGATCCGGTGCTTCAGCATCACGCCATCCAGAAACTCCATGGCAATGAACGCTTTGCCACTTTCCTCGCCGATGTCATGAATTGTGCAGATGTTGGGGTGGTTGAGAGCCGATGCAGCTTTGGCCTCACGCCGAAATCGCTCCAGAGCCTGGCGATCTTGCGCTACGTCTTCGGGTAGGAATTTGAGAGCGACGAAGCGGTCGAGGCGCGTGTCCTCGGCCTTGTACACGACACCCATCCCGCCGCCCCCGAGTTTCTCTACGATGCGATAGTGCGAGATGGTCTGGCCGATCATGGACCGACAGGCAGCCGCTTGGTGGCCCATCTTAGGAGCGCTCGGAGGAGCAAGTCAACGGGGGCATTGTCGAGGTTCCGCCGAGGAAGTTTTAATTTCTGAGGACGCCATTCTGCAAGCGATGGCGCGGCTAAGTGGGCACAATTCAGGGCACAGTGAGAAATTGCCGGCCGCAAACAGCGAGTCTGAATCGCTGCTAAATGCGTGATTGTGCGAGGGAAATCATGGTGGGCAGTGCAGGACTCGAACCTGCGACCTCCTGCTTGTAAGGCAGGCGCTCTAACCAACTGAGCTAAC
>CAYOZX010000301.1:0-4401 GCA_964408515.1 uncultured Acidobacteriaceae bacterium
GAAGTTCTCGTTGCCGGTGGAGATCTTCAATCCGTTCCAGAAGATCGCCCTTCCGGCAGAGGGGTCGGGAGCGCAGTTAATCGAGCAGAACGCCGGCCAGATGGCAGTTGCGGTGGGCTTGGCCCTAAGGAGTTTTGAAGACCTATGATCCGAATCAACCTGCTGGGAATACAGAAGGGCAAGAGCAAGCGCGCGGGCGGAGCCTCGGCTGCCGCCGTGATGGAAGTGGGCGAGGTCGGCTCACCGAAGATGAAGGTGCTGGCCGTGCTCCTGGTGGCGGGGGTGGTGAACTTCGGCTACTGGTACCAGTTGGACAAGCAGCGTCGCGACATCGCCGCCAAGATGGAGGTGGCGCAGCGCAAGAACGCTGAGCTGGCCGACGTGAAAGCCCGCTATCTGGAACGGCAGCGTGAAGCCGAGAACTACAAGCGCCGGGTGGATGTGATCGATCAGCTGCGCGCCGCCCAGGCCGGCCCGGTCAATCTGCTCAACACCATCGGCGCCACCGTCAACGACACCGAAGCGGTGTGGCTGAACACCATGAAGGACCAGGGCAGCAGCGTGGACATCGAAGGCATGGCGCTGAGCACCGACGCCGTGGCCAGCCTGATTGCCAATCTGCAGCGCACCGGGTACTTCCGCAATATCGAGATCAAGGAGACCTTCCAAGACGAAACCTTCAAAGATATGCAGGCGTTCAACTTCACCCTGACCTGCGAAAAGGCGAAGTCCTAGGAGGCGGAAAACATGGCGAACTTCAACGAAATGTCGGGCATCAAGCAATGGGGCGTTCTGCTGGCGGTGGCGATGGTCATCTCCGCCGGTCTGTACTACACCATGTTCAAGAGCCAGCGCGATGCCAATACGGCAGCGCAGGTCAGCCTGGACGCCAAGCTGCGGGAGAACGCGGAGCTGGAATCTTATCGGCCCAAGCTAGCCGAGATCGAGCGCCAGTTGGCCAGCCTGAAGCAGCAGCTGGACATCGAGCGCAAGATCGTGCCGGATGAGAAAGAAGTTCCCAACTTCATGAAGATGATAGACGCCGAAGCCATCCGCGCCGGCGTCGAGTTGCGGCGCTACACCGCCAAGCCGGCCGCCCCGAAGGACTTCTACACCGAGTTGCCGTTTGAGGTCGAACTGGACGGTCCTTACTACTCCATGCTCAATTTCTTTGACCACGTGGGCAAGCTGGAGCGCATCGTCAACATCTCCGGCCTGCAAGTGGCCACTCCCAAGAGGGCCTCGGAAGCCAAGGCCAAGCACAACTATCAGTACGCCCCCAATGAGAGCGTGGTGGCGACGTGCACGGCAACCACCTTTTTCAGTCATGACTTGGAACCCGCGGGCGGCGCCATCGCTAAGCCCGGACAGCCGGCCGCGGCCAAGAAGCAGGGGACCATATGAAGCTGACGGCTGGAGTTCTTTTCCTGGCGATGACGCAGGGAGCTGCCTGGGGGCAGAATCCCGACGTCATCAGCGACACCCGGAGCACGATGAAGGCCCTGCAGCAGAAGCAGGCCATCGACACCAACGCCGCCCTGGCGGCTTCGCCGGCGGGCACGCCCAAAGCTTCCGCGGCGGCGCCCAAGACGGTGCAGGTGAAATCGAGCCCGGCGGTCACGCGCAAAGCTTCCGCGGCGACGCCTAAGGCGGTGGCGGTGAGATCGAGCCCCAGGGTAGCTTCCAAGCTCCCGGCTAAGCCTAAGGCGGCCAAAAAGGCGCAGCCCAGGCAGCAGATCTCGGTGGCGGACCAGAAGAAACCGGCGGAAACGAAGCCCCGGGAGCCACAGCCCATCAAGCTGACTGGACGCCGCGACCCTTTCGTAAGCCCCGTGGTCAACCGCAGCATGCTTGGGTCCGGTTGCAGCGTCGGCAAGCGCTGCCTGTACATCGATCAGATCAATCTCAAGGGCGTGGTCAAGTCCGATAACGGGATGATCGCCGTGGTCACCAACAGTCTGAACAAGGCTTATTTTCTCCGGGAAAACGATCCTGTGTTCAACGGTTACGTCGTCCGCATCACCGGCGACTCCATCGTTTTCAAGGAGACACTACAGGACCGCCTGGGCAAGCCGCTGACCCGGGAAGTGACCAAGAAAATTACGACCTCGGCCGTCTAGCGGGGAAGGAATCACCGGAGATCCCGGTGGATACGAATCTTGCGAGAAAGTCACGGGGCGAGCCAAGCGCAAGGCCCGTGTGGGGGAGAAGCGAAATGCGAAAGCAATTTCTGACCGTTTTGCTGCCGTTGCTGGTGGTGGACATCATCACTGCGGCGGCTCAGACTCAGAGCACGGGCCATCACGCCACGCTGCAGAAAGTCAACGTCATGCGCAGCCGGGACGGCGTCAGCGTGGAATTCGTTGCCCGCGGCTCGGTGCAGCCGCGGCTGAGCACGCTGGATCATCCCGCGCGCGTCGTGGTCGACCTGCCAAACACGGTAGTAGTCACGTCGCATGGGCTGATTCCTGTGGACGGCGATGGAGTGAAGAGCGTGCGCGTCGGCATGGACGGCCGCTCGACTCCCACTAGCCGCCTGGTGATTGACCTGGCGCAGGCATGCCGTTACGAGCTGTTGCCAGCCAAAGGCGACAAGTTTGTCCTGAGGCTGCATCCGGCCACGACCCAGGCCAAGGCTGCGCCGCAGCCTGCCGCGGTTCCGGCGCCCTCGCCGGCTCCGGCGGTGGAGGCTCCGGTGAAGGAAGCCCGGCTCATCCAGACTTCGGCGCGCGCCACGGACTTTGCTTTTATCGAGCCTTCGTACCGTCCCAAGGATTCTGCTGAGGATGAGGCTGCCAAGCCGGCCGCGATCGAGCCTGCCGCGCGCGCTCTTGCTGCCGCGGGAAAATTCACTGAGAGACCGGAAGGCAACCCTCTGCCCGCGCCCAGTGCCGCGATGCAAGCCGGCGCCCCGGCCGTCAACATGGCGGCCGAGCAGAAGACGCAGGCGCAACAGCCGGCTGCCGCCGGCGGCCCCAAATACACGGGCGAGCCCATCTCGGTCAACCTGAAGGACGTGGATCTGAAGGATTTCTTCCGCCTCATCCACGAAATCAGCGGACTGAATGTGGTTCTTGATCCCAATGTGAAGGGCAGCCTGACCACCGTCCTCGATGACGTGCCGTGGGATCAGGCGCTGGACATCGTCCTCAAGAATAATGAACTGGCGCGGCAGCTCGAAGGCAACGTGCTGCGCATCGCCACCGTGGATACCCTGCGCAAGGAAGCGGAAGCGCGGCGGGCCCAGGTGGAAGCCGAGGCTCTGGCGGTTGACAAGGTCACGGTCACCCGCTTCCTGAGCTACGCGCACTCCAAAGACGTTGTGCCCACGGTGAAGAATTTCCTGACTCAGCGCGGTGACGTCATCTCCGATGACCGCACCAATGCTCTGATCATCCAGGACATTCCATCAGTCATGCCGGGGATCGATCGCTTGCTGACCCAGTTGGACCGCAAGACCCAGGAAGTCGAAATTGAAGCCCGTGTGGTGGCAGCCACCCGCAGCTTTGCCCGCGACATCGGAACCCAGTTAGGTTTCGGATGGGGCAATGGCACCACGGCCGTGGGCGGCGCATCCTCCGCCGGAATCTCGCCGACGACGGTGACCGGTCTGACGCCAGGTTACATCACGGTAGGCGGCACCAGCACTACGGGAGGCCAGATTCCCCTGTTCTCCAACCTGCCGGTCACCAGCCCGACCAGCGGCTTGACCTTCATCAACGCCAGCAACAATGTGCGGATTGACGCCGTCCTGACCATGGCTGAGTCCCGCGGCTTGCTGAAGATTCTGTCGCGTCCGCGAGTGGTGACGCAGAACAACATCCAGGCGTTGGTTCGCCAGGGCGTGCGCGTGCCCATCGTGACCCAGGCCCAGTTGGGCGGTCCGCCCACGGTGACTTACGTGGATGCGTTCCTGCGGCTGACTGTGGTTCCGCAGATCACCTCGGAAGGCACGATCTTCCTGAATGTTGACGTCGAGAACACGACGCCTGACTTCGGCCGCACCGTCCAGGGCAATCCCACCCTGATCACCCAGCAGGCAACCACCCAGGTCCTGGTAACGGACGGCGGCACGGTGGTGATCGGCGGTGTGATTCAGACCCAGAACTCGGTGAACATTGCGCAGGTGCCTCTGCTGGGCAACATTCCCATGCTGGGCAACTTGTTTAAGCGCACCACGGTCAGCACCTCCAACCAGGAGCTGATCTTCTTCATCACTCCACGCATCATCCAGACCTAGCAAGCAGTCGCAACGAGGTAGGAGTAAAGACAGCCGCCGGCATCCTGAATCTCAGGGCTGGCGGTTTTGTTTTGGGGTATCGGCGCGGCGTGACGTCACAAAAAAAGAGCGATGTCATCCCCAGCTGAGCCCACCAATTCGCTTGCGAATGGGCCGTGGGG
>CAYOZX010000302.1:0-4398 GCA_964408515.1 uncultured Acidobacteriaceae bacterium
GCCAGGCGGCGCACCGAGCGGGCTAATCTGGCCTCTTCATCCCGATAGATATAGCGGTCGTACCATCGCTCGCGTTTGGTTGCGCCGGTATTCAAGACCACGGCACGCAAGATGTCGTCGTCTTTCAGAAGTTCGGCCTGGGAGTTGAGTTCCTCTTCGCTGACCTCTTCTCGCTGAAACGCGGGGGAGGGCGTAGGCGCCGGAGTGACCGGGGCGTCCATGCGTCCGCGGCGCACGAGAATTTTCATCTCCGCCTGGTAAGCGGGAAACAGCACGCCGTAGAGCGTGACCGTGGCGAACACCATCCAAAAGCAGAGAGCGGCCAAGCGCCGCTGCCGGAAGAGCACCAGCGCCACATCGCGCAGAGTGGGCGCGGGCGGCGCTGCAGGCTTGCGCAGGATTGTAAGTTCCTCTGCCATGGGATTCAGAACTGCGCCGGGTTCACGTAAGTGCTCAGGTTCGACGTCGGCAGGTACCTCCGGACCTTTGAGATACGGTTCTGGGGGACGTAGATCAGATCTCCGGGCCGCAAATGGAAGTCCTCTGCCAGGTTTTTCGCATTCAACATCCGCTTGATATTCAGCACCCGCGCTTCCGTGCTCTCCTCGGAGATGCGCCGGAACAGCACCACCTGGGAGTGTTTGGACTGCTCCGTAAATCCACCCGCCATGGCGATGCCCTCGGTGACGGTGGCGTCGCCGCGCAACTCATATTTACCCGGCCGGCCAACCGCTCCCGAGGCAATGAAGTAGGGCTTTTCGAATTCCCTCAACGAAAGCGTGACTTGCGGGTCATGCAGAATGCCGGCATAGGCTTGCCGGATGGCGCTGCGCAGCTCGGCGACGGTCATGCCTTGCGCGTACATTTCATCCAGCTCTTTCAACGCGATGAACCCATCGGGCCGAACGGTGACGGTCTGATCAAACTCCTTGGCAACGTCAAACCGGATCTCCAGCACGTCACTTTTCTGCAACCGGTAAAGCGGACGGCGGTTCCCCATCGGGTCTGGACTCGATGCGCCGTCCGCTGTCCCGGGGTTCGCGGTGGCTGCCACATCGCTGGCTCGCGCCGGCATCTGTTCCTGGGCTGCGGCCACCGCACACCACACCTGCAACGCGCATAGGGTCATTGCGATGCAGAGTCGCTTCATGGGGCACTGGCAAGTTAACCCGTGGCAATCGTGAGCAACAAGACAAAGGAAGTGTCGTCTACGAAAGTGGTCCGATGAAAACTCCGACGCCCCGCATGGCCATCGAAGCCGGGAGGTTGTAGCAGGCAGCGAGAACGGCGAGGCCTCACCTCAATCGGGCGCGATCAATGCCCGGACCGGGGGGAATTTCGTCTCCCCTACGTTCGTGGCCCCCACCAAAGTAGACTGGCAGGTTTTCTCAGACCTAGGTCAAGCGGCCGGAGATTTTACAGGTTCGCTTGATCCTATTGATTGGCAACAAGTTAGGAAGAAACGCCCGCCGCCCCGGCGGGTTGGTTCGGAGGATTTTTCCACAGGTTAGAGCCATTTGTGATGTTGACATATCACAGACTCGCATCCGGGGTTTTCCTTAGCCTGCTGGAGCACGGGAGAATTTTTCCGGCCGATGGCCGGCTTCCCTACGAAAATGGAATCTTCTACGGCTTCGCTTTCTCCGGCCATCGGAGTTCTGGTTGCCGACTCCAGCCAGATGCAATGCCAGCTTCTGGTGGGCGCGTTGCGCCGCCGTCCGGAATTTCACGTCACTTCCTGCATTCTGGATGCCGAAGCGATTCTGCGTTCCATCGCCCTGTCCAGCATTGATGTTGCCATCCTCAGCGCTGACGGTCCCAGCGACAGCTGGCCGAACCTGGCCATCGTGCGCCGGCTGCACGTCGCCCATCCCGACGTAGCCAAGATCATCTTGCTTGACCGGTACGATCGCGACCTGGTGGTAAACGCCTTTCGTTCCGGGGCCAAGGGGCTGTTCTGCTTCTCGCAGTACCCCTTTCGACTGCTGTGTAAGTGCATCCACAGCGTTCACCGGGGACAGGTCTGGGCCAACACCGAGCAGTTGCAGTATGTGATCGAGGGGTTGAGCCAGGTGCCTTCACTCCACATGGTGAACTCGCGGGGCATCCGCCTGCTGACCCCCCGTGAGGAACAGGTGGTGGCCCTTGTGGCAGACGGACTGAGCAACCGGGAAGTCGCCCGCGAACTCTCGCTCAGCGAGCACACCATCAAGAAATATCTCTTCCGGATCTTCGACAAGCTGGGAATTTCCAGCCGGGTCGAACTGGTGTTGTACGCATTGCACCACGGCGGTTCCCGTCAGGCCGAGTGGATCGCCGGGGCCAGCCTGGGAACGCTCCATGGATAGCCCCCGGCACGGCGAACTCGTCCCCTTCCGATTTGCCAAAATTGCCGGCTTACCCCAGCCAATCCGGGTTGTGTACCGTGCCGTCGAAGTTGTTGGTGGTCTTGTAGGGCTCGAACTCGCCCTGGCTCGCGACGGGCGCAGTGCGGGCGAGAAGCTTGGCTGTTTCTTCCCTGGTCATAGGGACGAAGCTGCGGGCTGTGTCCAGCGCTTGCTGCAGGTTCTCCATATTTTCGCAACCAGTGATCACGACGCTGGTGGGAAGACTCAAGGCGTAGCGCAGGCAATCGACAGCCGTCACTGTCTTGCTCCGCAAAATCACATTGGCGCCGATCGGCTTCATGCCCAGCACGCCGATACCGTGTTGCAACAGCACAGGCAGCACTTTCTTCTCGAAGCTGTTGTAATGGGCATCCATCACATTCAGCGGCATCTGCACAGCATCGAAGGTAAACTTGTGCGCCAGGCCGGTCTCCACCATCTTGAGATGAATGTCAGGGCTCTTGTGCCCGGTAAACCCGATGTAGCGAACCTTGCCCTGCTTTTTGGCTTCGAGCACCGCCTCCATCCCAGCCCCGGGCGCAAAAATCTTCTCCGGATCGGTTTCGCGGATCACCTCATGGAATTGCAGCAGGTCGATGTGGTCGGTCTGCAGCCGTCGCAGGGATTCTTCCAGCTGCGCCATCGCCGCCTTGCGCGTATGCCCATCAATCTTGGTCATCAGGAAGGCTTTCTGGCGATAGCCATCGCGTAGCGCTTTGCCCATCCGAACCTCGCTTGCGCCCCCGTTGTAGTCCCAGCAGTTGTCCAGAAAATTCATGCCGTTATCGAGTGCCGTGCGTACGATACGAATCGCCAGCTGCTCATCGGGGTTGCCCAGGTGGTATCCTCCCAGGCCCACGGCTGAAACCTTTTCCCCGCTTCGGCCCAATGTCCGATAGGGCATGGACGAGCCGGCGGCACGGGCCACCGTGTCGGTAATGGAAGTCAGTACGCTGGCAGCGCCGGCCGTCTTGAGGAATTCTCTGCGATCCATGGGAGCACCTCTCGCTCCCCGGAAGTATAGCGCGTTCGAAGAAGCATGGGCGCTTGGGGCTGAGTTGGCGGTTTGGTGGTCATTCTTCGCTTTGGCGCCCTCGTTCGTCTTCCGTGGTCTTGCCTTCACGTGTGAGGGACTGGATAAAAAGCGCGCCCGTGACCAGGTAAGCCCAGACGAAGTACCGCCATTCAGGTGAGGGAAACAACAGGAAGTGAAGAGCCACGGCTGCCACGATGGTAATCAGGAATGGCTTTGCCGGAGATGATCTCTGCCACGCGACGATGGCCAGCAGAAGCCAGGGCGCCAGGGCCGGGACAAGCAACTCGGCGCCGCTCGCCGCGGCGTGCGCATACTCCGCGGGAGAGAGGCGGGAGGGAATTTCAGCCGGATACTTACCCCCAATGAAGCTATAACGGAACAGAACCATCCAGCCATAGCTGCCGGCGAGCGTGTTCATGAACCAGACGCTGCCGACGGCTGTGCCGCAAAGTGCCGCCGTATGCGCGGGAGAAATCCTTCGCGCCAGGCAGAGCCAAGCCAAGACAGCGATTGCGATCAGCACATTATCGGTGCGAATCCAGATGGACACTTGCAGAAGCAGGATGGCGCCGAACAAGCGATCACGGCTTACCAGCCAGAGTGCCGCCGCCACCACGGCCGCCGAAAGAGCGTCTGGCGTTCCCAGACGGGCGACCCGGATGATTCCAGGCATCAGGAGCAGCACGCCGCAGCAGAGAGGGCTTCGTGTCCACGCCAGCAGAATCGCCGCCATGCCAAAGAGGGAGAAAGCCGAGACCAGGCTGATCGACTGCTGGGTCGGAAGTCCCAGGCGGGTAAGCAGCCACACCACTTCCAGATAGACTGGCTGGATGGCGTAAAGCGGTTCCAGTTGTCCCAGATGTTCAGGACTATCAAGCACCGAGCTAGCTTCGGCCCGGGGACTCTCGTGCTTTACCAGGGGATACACCTCCTGCGGCGTCTGGCTGCGTCCCCGAATCAGCGCCTCGTAGATAT
>CAYOZX010000303.1:0-4354 GCA_964408515.1 uncultured Acidobacteriaceae bacterium
CGGGAGATGGGGTTTGAAGTTAAGGTCTATCCCGAGATGCGAGTGCGCGGCGAGCCGGTCTCCAGCAGCCGGGTGCGCGCGTTGCTGGGCGAGGGAAAGGTTAGCCGCGCGCGCCATTTGCTGGGACACCCGTTCAGCATGCTTTCCACCCCCGGCCGCGGTCGCGGCTACGGCTCGAAATATACTGTGCCTACGATCAACCTCAGCCGTTACGAGGAAACCGTCCCCAGGGATGGCGTTTACATCAGCCGCACCCGGGTGGGGGATGAGTGCTTCGACTCTGTGACCAACGTAGGAAACCGTCCGACTTTTGCCTCCGAATCCTTCGCCGTGGAAACTCACCTGCTGAATTTTCATGACCTTGAACTCGGGCCCGAGACCGAAGTGGAAATCCACTTTCTGCAGCGCCTGCGGGACGAGATCAAATTTCCCTCGGTGGACTCCTTGCGCGATCAGATCGCGCGTGATGTGCACCGGACCAGGCGATACTTCCATCTGCTCAAGTCCGTGTGACGACTGTATTGGTTCGCGGGACGCATTTTCGATTGCCAACCCGGACCTGACCCATCACAATCCTGCCGATGGAGAGCCCTCTTTCGACCCTGTCGCAGATCACCCCGGCACAGCGGCGCACTCTGGCGGCAGCAGCCCTGGGGTGGATGCTCGATGCCTTCGACGCCATGCTCTACGCCCTGGTGCTGGCGCACGTCATGCGCGATCTGGGCATGAGCAAGGGCACGGCAGGACTGCTCAACAGCCTGACCCTGCTGGCATCGGGCATCGGCGGCGTGCTTTTCGGTTTCATCGCCGACCGTGTGGGACGGAAACGCTCCCTCATGTTGAGCATTCTGACCTACTCCATTTGCTCCTTCGCCTCGGGGCTCTCCACTTCGGTGCTCATGCTGGCCGTTTTTCGCTTCATTCTCGGCCTGGGCATGGGCGGAGAATGGAACACGGGAGCGACCCTGGTCGCCGAAACCTGGCCTACCCGGTGGCGCGCCAAGGCGCTTGCCGTCGTGCAGAGTTCCTGGGCCATCGGCTATGCCCTGGCGGCGCTGGCGGCGGGCATCGTGCTTCACTACGCCGACTGGCGCATGGCCTTCTTCGTGGGCATCCTCCCCGCGCTGGTGGTGCTGTGGATTCGCCGCCAGGTCCCGGAATCGGAAATGTGGGAACTGCGGCGTGCCCAAGCGCCCCAAAAGTCGCAGGCGTCCGATGGGCGCTCCGGCTTCAGGCAAATCTTCCGGCCACCTTTCTTAAGGCACACCCTGGCTCTCCTGCTGATGAACTTTTTCGGCATGTTCGCTTGGTGGGGCCTGTTTACCTGGATTCCGCCCTATCTTTCGCTCCCGATGGAGCAGGGCGGGCGCGGCTTCGGAATCATGGGCACTACTACGCTGCTGGTGGTGCTGAACCTTGCCGGAATGTTTCCCGGATACGCCAGCTTCGGATGGGTCGCCGATTACCTCGGACGGCGTAAGGCTTTTATCACCTATACGCTGCTGGCGGCCCTCACAGTGCCGGTTTACGCCTCTGCAAGGTCGCAATGGATGCTCCTCGTGGTGGGAACCGTGCTGGCATTTTTCGGCACCGGCTTCTTTTCCGGTTCCGGGATCATCGGCAGCGAGATTTTTCCTACCCAGGTTCGGGCCCGCGCCCTGGGCCTTACCTACAACGGAGCTCGCACTTTGAGCTCGATCGCCCCCTTTGTGATTGGAGCTGTGGGACAGACCCGAGGTCTGAGCTGGGCCTTCTATCTCTGCGGAGTCTCTTTTCTCATGTCCTGCGCCGTGGCAACGCAGCTGCCCGAAACCAAGGGCAAGCATCTGGAATAGCGATTTTCGAACAGAGATTCCCGCCCGGCAGCCTGGAAATGTTGCCCGGGCGCGATTACGCGTGGCCTGCGGCAGCGGATAGAACCCGCAGCTTGGCGTCGCGCCCGATGTGGTACCGGGTACGCGGTGCCAGACCCGCCGCCACCAGGGCCACACCCGGGATTGCGTCCGCTGCCGTGCCCGGTGAAGAGGGGCGGCTCCCGGAGTCTCCACCGTCGCTCGATCTCTCGCTTCTGGGAGATGGAACTGCCTGCAGGAAGGACCGGATCCAGCGGTGAACGTTGTGTTCCTTCACAATATCCCGTAGCAGGCGCATGCGGCTCCGCTTCTCCTCGAGCGGCATGGCCACCGCATGGTGCAGGGCCTGCGCCACTTCCGCAAAATCATTGGGATTGACCAGGATGGCGCCGCAGCGCAGTTCCTGCCCGCAGCCGGCGAATTCACTCACGATCAGGACTCCGCGTTCATCCACCTGTGCGGCACAGAATTCCTTGGCCACCAGGTTCATTCCGTCCTTCAAAGGCGTCACCAGGCCGACGTCCGCGGCGCGATAGTAGGCCAACAGGTCTTCCCGGCTCAGGCTGCGATGAATGTAGTGCACCGGCACCCATCCCGGCTGGGTAAACTCGCCATTGATCTCGCTCACCAGCAGCTCGAGCTCGCGGCGGAGATGCTTGTAGTTAGGAATTTCCTCGCGGCTGGGAACCACAACCTGCACCAGCGTGATGTGCCGCCGCATTTCCGGGAAGCGCCGCAACAACAGGCGGTATGCCTTGAGGCGCTCCGGGATTCCCTTGGTGTAATCCAGACGGTCCACGCCCAGCACCACCGCATCGTCCGCTAACCGGCGGCGAATTTCCGCGGCATGAGAGCCCACTGCCGGGCGTTGCGCCTGTTCGGCAAACTCTGTGAAGTCGATACTGATGGGGAAGGTCCCCACCACCGATTGATTTTCTCCCAGGCTGATCCGCAGGTGCGGATCCTGTCTCTCGACCACCGCATGAGGGATCAACCGGTCCAGGCAGTGGACAAAATTGGAGCGGTCGCGATCACTCTGAAAGCCGATCACGTCAAAGTTCAAAAGCGCATTGAGGATGGTTCGTTTCCAGGGCAGCTTTTCAAAGATATCCGGCGAAGGAAAGGGAATGTGCAGGAAGAATCCCATGCGGGACCGTACTCCGGTCTGGCGCATGGATTCCGCCGTGAGCATGAGGTGGTAGTCGTGCACCCAGATGAAATCATCTTCGCGCGCGATCTCCGCCGCCGCCGCGCCGAATTTCCGGTTTACGCGCTGGTACATCTCCCAGTATTCCGGCTCGAAATTGCAGCGCGACGGCATGTCGTGAAACAAGGGCCATACGATCTCGTTGGCAAATCCGGAATAGAACTTTTTGACCTCGTCGTCGCTCAGGGGAACGGACTTCAGGGCATAGGAGCGCTGCTGCGCCGCGCGCTGCACAAGAGACTCAAAGGGCTGACCCGGAGCCGTGCCCGCCCAGCCGATCCAGACTCCGGGCCGGCCCCTCCAGCCTGCTTCCAGCGCGCTGGCAAGTCCTCCCGGGCTGTGTTCCACGCGCGCCCGGCCGCCATGGTTGCGGATGAGGACAGGCAAGCGGTTGGAAATGTGAATGACTCGTCCTTGGATACCGGTCATGCTGGGCCTCCTGAAGCGCGCAGCCACTCCTCCAAGAACTGCAGGAGTTCCTGCGGTGGTTTAAGCCAGACTTCGGCTGCTGTTGGCCGGGACTCGGTCCGAACCAGGGCCGTTAGTCCCTTACTCTTCAGTGCGCGAAAAGCATCCTCATCGGTCTGATCGTCTCCCAGATAGGCGACGGCCGAGTCTTCCCCTGCCTCCCTTAAGATGGCGCGAACGGCATCCCCTTTGCCTGGACCGGCCACCCGAATTTCCACCCCCCCGTCGAATTCCAGCAGTCGCAGCGGAGCGCGATCCAGAATGGGCCTCCAGAGATGCGTTACCTCTTTGGCGATCCGCTCCGCTTTTGTTGGATCTAGGCCGCGCCAATGCACCGCCACGCCCCCGGGCTTGATCTCAATGTGATCTTCCAACCCGGCATCCCGAAGCGCGGCTTCCGCCGCCAGCAAATGGTCCTGATAAGCCGGCGCTGGCCCCACGCGGTAGCTGCCGTCGGGCAGGAGCCTCTCCAAACCATGGCTGCCCCATATCTCCGGCTGGGGACTGATCGCGAGCAATCCCAGTACTTCCCGGGCCGGCCGGCCGCTGATCACGACTACCCGGGTTCCCTGGTTCATGATCCGCGAAATCAGCGGAGCAACTTTCGGATAAGGAACCGCCAGGTCGCGCGCTACCCTGAACGGGGCCAGGGTGCCATCGTAGTCGAGCAGCAGCACACGGTTCCGGGCGGCTCTGACCCGCTCCAGGAACGGACCATAAGTGATCTGACGATCAAGTGCTTTCATGCCGGCTCATCGACTTCAGCGCTTTCTTTCCAAAGCTGGACCGGGCGCGGAGTGGCGGAAAGAGTTTGGCGGCCCCTTCT
>CAYOZX010000304.1:0-2679 GCA_964408515.1 uncultured Acidobacteriaceae bacterium
ATCCGCCCGGGGTTGCCTGCCGCGACCTGCGCGGATGCCTGCTCTACCAGCTGCGCTACCACCAGCAACAGCACGCCGCCAGCGCCCACAAAAATGGCAATGGCGAGGCCACCGCGCAACTCTTGTCCGACGCCGTGGCCATCGTGGATCAGCACCTGCGCGCCCTGCAGAACAAGCAGTATAAGGAGATCGGCCGCGCCCTCAATCGGCCCCCGGAAGCTGTCCAGGAAGCCCTGGAGTATATCCGCACTCTCGATCCTCGCCCCGGCCTGCGCTATAACAAAACCCAGCCCCGCCTGATCGAGCCCGACGTCGCCTTCGTCAAACACGGCGACGAGTGGCTCGTCATGATGAACGAGGACGATGTCCCGCAGCTTCGCCTCAACCCCGCCTACAAGCGCTTGCTCAGCCGCGACAGCAACGACAAGGACACGCGCAACTACGTCAAGGAGCGCTACAAGAGCGCCATCCAGCTCATCAAGAACATCGAGCAGCGCAAGCAGACCATCACCAAGGTCTGCTATGCCATCGTCTCCCGCCAGCAGGATTTCCTGGAAAAGGGCATCGACCAGCTCAAGCCCATGATGATCAAGGAAGTGGCGGAGGAGATCGGCGTGCATCCTTCCACCGTCAGCCGCGCCGTCGCCAACAAGTATGCTCACACGCCTCAGGGTGTCTTTGAGCTGCGTTATTTCTTCAGCGAGAGCGTGAACGGGCCCCAGGGCGGCAGCACCTCCCTCCTCATCCTCAAACGCCGGGTCAAAAAGCTCATTGAGGAGGAGGATCCCAGCCGGCCCCTGACCGATGAGCAGATCACCCGCATTTTGCAGTCTCAGGGCATCCAGGTCACGCGCCGCACCGTGGCGAAGTACCGCGAGGACATGCGCATCCCCAGCACCCATCAGCGCCGGGTGAAGAAGTAATTGTGGCGTAGCGCCGGCGTTTCGCCGGCAGTCAGGACGGCTCATGAACGTCGAATTCACCGGCAGGCAATGTGTCATCACTCCCGCCATGCGCAAATCGGTGGAAACCGGCCTGGCCAAGATTCGCAAGATTCTGGCCGACAAGTTCGATACCAAGGTGATCCTCGCGATCGAGAAGCACCGCCACAAGGCCGAGATCACCATCAGCCCGCGCAATGGACCGCTGGTCGGCGTCGCCCAGGCCGGCGACATGAAGTCCGCCATCAACCAGGCCCTCGAGCACCTGGAAAAACAGGCCGTCAAGTACAAGACCCGCTGGCGCAGCAAGAAACGCCATGAACACGAAAAATGGAATGGCAAGGCCCGCCCCGAGGTCGTGCCGGCGGCCGTCGGCCTGGAGGAAAGCCGCGAAGTCGCCCTCGTCGTTCACAAGTTCCCGGCTGTGGCCCGCGCCACCGAGGTCCATCTCGTGCGCTCCGACGATGCTGTCGCCCTCCGCCCCATGACCCTCGAGGAAGCCATCAAGGAGGCCCACTTCCGCGACCGCGATGTCTTCGTGTTTCGCGACCCCCAGGGCAAGGTGATGGTCCTGCACCGCAAGCGCGACGGCAAGCTGGAGCTGATCGAAGCGCCGTAGGCTTAACTCCCACTTGCGGACAGCCACGCCCCCGCCAATGCTGTTGAGTACACCTCCCACGCGGGGACCGCTGCCCTCGGCAGTCCGGTCGAGCCCAGCTCGACTGTAGCGCCGCCGTCGCCTCGGCTCTCGCCGGCATCCTCAAACGGCAAGCCATGCAGCCTCAGGCGCGTGGATTCCGATCTCTCATCGAATCCCGAATCCCTCTGTCACCTCGGTTTCCTCCGTGGTCAAACACGGTCCTCTGTTGCCTCCGTATCCTCTGTGGTTGATCCCCGCCGAAAGTTCACATGTCAGCCCCTTCTGCTGGAGTCGGGGAACGCGCCTGACCACCTACTACTGACGCCAGTGGATCAATGGCTCCTGGCAGGAGACGATTAGCCCACCCACTTCCGGCCCTGGCCGGGGACGGGGGCCAGGATTTCGGCAATCTGCCATAACCTCAAGGGCTGTAGAGAGATATCTCAAAATGTACGTACATTTCCCGCTGTACAAAACGTTCCTGCAGGAACACTAGGCGATTTTGCGGGGACCTTCCGGCCTCTGAGTCTTACGAATCCCGGTGGACCGTCTCCATCGAAAACGCGGGAAGGCATACGGCGACGTATTCCGCCCCACCCTCGGCGGGCGTCGAGTACTTCACCCATTCGCCGGCCCGCGCGATGACCGCCTGCCCTGCCACTACATCGAGCTCGCCGCGCTCATGCTTGACGTGCAGCGATCCCTTCAGCACGAGAGTGAACTCGTCGAACTCGGGCCGCTGTCCTGGTTCTTCCCAGCCCTCGGGACTGCGCATGCGGGCTACACTCACGCCCGCCGTCTGGGTGTTGACACGACCGATGAATTCCTCGATCACCTTCGGTTTGCTGCCGGCGGCGCGAATGCGCGTGGGATGGGCGACCAGAGTAGGCACAGATTTCTCCTGGAGACAAACAGATTCAATCTAACAGAGCCTTCGGGCGTTGCGCCTGCTCCGCTGCAGCGGCCTGCGCGTCGATGATGGATCGGTATGGCATGCTGCTCCGATGTTAGAATCCACAGCCCTGGAGGAGGGCGCCATGAGAAAAATTCTGATGGTGGTGACGGTGGTAGGGTGGCTGGGCGCAATACAGGTCCAGG
>CAYOZX010000304.1:2779-4307 GCA_964408515.1 uncultured Acidobacteriaceae bacterium
AAAATTCTGATGGTGGTGACGGTGGTAGGGTGGCTGGGCGCAATACAGGTCCAGGCGCAAGGCAGACTCTCCACCCACTGGGAGGAGCTGACCGCCAGCGACTTTCGCAATGCGATCGAGCAGTCGCAGGGAACCTGCCTGCTGCCCTTCGGCATTCTGGAGAAGCATGGTCCCCATCTTCCCTTGGGCACCGACCTGCTGGACGTGCGCCACGCCAGCTTGCAGGCTGCGGAGCAGGAGTACGCCATTGTCTTTCCCGAGTATTATTTCGGCCAGATCTTTGAAGCAAAGCACGAACCCGGCGCCGTGGCCTACAGCCGGCAACTGCAGCTTGACCTGCTGCAGGAAACCACCGACGAGATGGCCCGCAACGGCTGCAAGAAAGTCATCATTGTGAATGGCCACGGGGGCAATGAGCACCTGCTGCCCTTCTTTGCCCAGAGCCAGTTGGACCAACCGCACGACTATGTGGTCTATGTCATCGCGGGGGTCGAGACGCCGCCCGGTGGACCGCCGGTATAGAGCACCGGCCCGGATTGGCATGCCGGCGAGGCGGAAACGGCGGCCATGCTAATTTCCCGCCCCGATCTGGTGCACCAGGATCGGGCCAAGAGCGAGTCGGGCGCCGACCTCGGCCGTCAAAAGCTTCCCGACAATGTTTACACCGGCATCTGGTGGTACGCGCGCTTTCCCAATCACTACTCAGGAGATGGCTCCCTGGCCACGACCGAGCTGGGCCAGTACCGGATGAATGCCTGGATCGACGGGATCGTGAAAGCCATCCGCGCCGTCAAGGCGGACCGGGAAAGCCTGAAGCTGCAGAATGAGTTCTACGAGAAGGCGAAACATCCGCTGGAAACCCGGCCGTAGGGTTGAACCACCGAAGCCGCGGAGGGCCGGAGAGGGTTCACCGCCGGCGACACAGCTGGAACACTCGCAGTCAAATCTGCGCGCTGCTCAGCGCGCCGCGGGCAGCTCTCCGGACACGTAACCAGGGTAACGTTGGCCACCTTTTCCCCGCATGCTACGCTCCCCAACGGGCTAGAAAAATCAGTAGTTTGCAATGATCAGCGAACGCGCGGCCAGGGCCGCGCCCGGCTGACCGGCAACCATGCCACGCATTCCCATCATCAAGCTCGGGCGGTCCGCGGAGGAGCCGCTGGCGCCGCGCCTGGCCAGCTACTCCCCCAAGCTCACCCTGGAGGGCTTGCAACTCGGAGTCGATAACCTGCGGCATGACGTTCACCTCAGCCCGCGATTCGTGGAACAGGCGCGGCTACAGATCACACGGCTGCTGGTGCGGCATGGCGGCCTGGAGGGGATGTTGGCGGCAGAGACGCAGGAGCGCAAGTCGGCCAGCCCGTTCGTGGGTGGTCATCCGGCGCTCAAGGGCGCGGCCAAACCGGCGCCGCTCGAACTCAAGCCGCTGCTGACCGAATTGCACCTGGCGGCGCTGAACCGCGCCAAGGCGGCCAACAACCCTTCCATCGACGTGCTGGCCCGCATCGCCATCGTCAAATTTCTGCGA
>CAYOZX010000305.1:0-4275 GCA_964408515.1 uncultured Acidobacteriaceae bacterium
GCGCCGCGAGCCAGGGCGCAACGGTATGGCTGTCCGAACTGATCTGGCGCGACTTTTGGTTCATGATCCTGTTCCACCACCCGCGCCTGGCCGATGGGCACGGTGCTGGTCGCGGCAGGGCTGGGCGTGCTGCCGGCGCTGCTGCCGTTGCCGGCGGGAAATGGCGGGCTGATCGGGATCGCGGTCGCGGCGCTGTCGCATCACGTGGCGCAGGTCTATGGCCCGGGGTGGGTCGGCCGGGTGGTTCCCGCGCTGTTGCTGGGGGGTGGGTTTGCGCTGGGGTTTCCGTTGATTACCCTTGCCTCAGGGGTCCTGCTCCTCCCCGATCTGGATCACCGAAAAGCGCGCCCAGAGTTAGCCTCCCGCCACTCCGGTGGCGGCGCGCGCCGGCAGTGGAAGCTCTACCTCGTGCAATACAACGATGTGCTCGATGTGAAGGAGTCCGAGGAAGGAGTGCGCGAAGGCCTGCGCCAGAGCGGCTTGCAGGAAGGTCGTGACTTTTCCGCCAGAGTGCTCAACGCGCAGGGCGACATGGCGACGGTCAGCAGCCTGATCGACGCAGCCGTAAACGGCGGCGCCGACATGCTCATCACTTTCTCCACGCCCACGCTGCAGGCTGCCATTCAGCGCGCGCCATCCCTGCCCATTGTCTACACCTACGTGGCCAATGGATTGATTGCGGGCGCCGGACGCAGTGAAACGGACCACTTGCCCAACCTCACCGGTGTCAACCTCTCGCCCCCCAGTGCCGAAATGGTGACCCTGATCCGCACCTGGTTTCCCAAGGTGCTCAGGGTGGGAACCCTGTTTGTTCCGTCCGAAGTCAACATGGTGTATATGCTCGGGGACTTCCGCAAGGTGGCGGAGGAACACGGGCTCGAAGTCGTCTCCCTGCCGGTGAGCACAGCGACAGAAGTGCCCGATGCCGCCGCGGCTCTCACCGGCCGGCGAGTGGATGCCATTTGCCAGATTCCAGGCAATCTCACCGCATCGGCTTTCGCCAGCATTCAGCAGGCGGCCATCCGGGCTCGGCTTCCGGTTTTCGCCTTTCAGCGTCAACAGGCGGCCGACGGAGCCCTGATCGTCATGGCCCGTGACTATCGGGACGCGGGGCGCCAGTCAGGAACCATGGCCGCACGCATCATGCGTGGAGAAGACCCCGCCCGAATTCCGCTGGCGTGGTCGGCGGAGAACTCTCTGCTCGTGAATCTGAATGCTGCTCGCGAGTTGCGCCTGCAGTTGCCGGCTGGCCTGTTGCAGTCCGCGAAACAGGTGCTGGGAAGGGCGGATGGAAGTCCAGAAACAGCAACGCGGTAATGTGCTCGAACTGAGTATCAAGGGACGGCTGGACAACTATTGGTCCGAGTATCTCGCCGAGCATCTCAACAGCGTCATCAACGACGGCGCGCATCATCTCCGGCTTGATCTTTCCCAGGTCAACTATCTGAGCTCGGCCGGCATCGGCGTGCTGGTCCGCATTCACCAGCAACTCCAAGCCATCCAGGGAAGCTTCGTGATCAGCGACGCTTCGCAGCGCGTACGCGCCGTTCTCAAGCTGGTCGCGCTTGAGCCCATTCTGTTCGGCGCCACTCCCGGCCCCAAAGCAACGGCGGCGACGCCGGCATCCCAGCCACAAACCTTCGAGGTGGAAGAGGGGACCCTTGACGTTTATCCCCTGCCTTCCACGGGCGCGATGGAATGCCGCCTCACCGGCGACGCCCGCATGATTTGTGGGACATCTCTGCCTGCGGACAGTTGCCACGGCAGGCCAATGTCCAACTCCACGCTGGCGCTTGGCATCGGCGCTCTGGGTGTCGACTACAACGACTGTCGCGGCCGCTTCGGCGAGTTTCTCTCGGTGGCGGGCTGCTCTGCCTACCTGCCCACGGACGGAACTTCTGTGCCTGACTATCTGCTTTCCACCGAGCGCCTGGTGCCTGAGGTACAGGTGCTATACGCCATTGAGTGCCATGGCGCACCCGCGAAGTTGCTGCGATTTGAGTGCCGCCAAGACGCGCGCCTCTCTCTGTCCGGCATAGCCCGGCACTGCCTGCAGGTGTCTGGGGCAACCACGGTCGCCATCGCCCTGCTGGCGGAGACGGGAAACGTCGTGGGCGCGACCCTGAGCTCTTCGCCAGCCGTTGCGCCGGTCCATCTGGATTTCCCCGCGATCAGGGATTCGATGTGTTTCATGCCGGCGGCCGCGGGCGCCCGGAGCACTGCGCTGGTAGCGGGTGTCGCCAGTTGCAACCCGTGGCCGGGTCTCGCCCCGTTTCTTCGGCCCCTGGAGCGTGATGGCAACCTGGGCGGCCACTTCCATGCGGCATTGTTCCCATACCGCCCGATCCAGCGCGGATTTCTCGATCTGGCCAACGCGGCGCACAATCTGTTTCAGTCGCAAAGCGTGGCCTCCGTGCTCCATCTACTCAATGATCGCCGTCCCTTGAGCGGCGCCGGTGAGACCACATTGGTGCGCGGGGCGTGCTGGATTGCGCCGCTCACCCCGGGCCCGGAGACGGTCGCGTGACCCTCCTGGTCAGCTCCTGGACCATCGGACTGGTACTTTCTTTGCTGGCCCTGGGCACATATATCAGCTTCCGCATCTTTGATTTTCCGGACATCACCGTCGACGGCAGCATAACTCTCGGCGCTGCGGTATCGGCCATCCTCATCGTGAACGGCCATAATCCTCTGGAGGCTACGGGAATCGCCGCCATCGCGGGCGCGCTGGCAGGCGCCGCAACCGGAGTACTGCACACACGATTCCGCATCCAGAAACTGCTGGCCGGCATTCTGACCATGACCGCCTTGTATTCCATCAATCTGCACGTGATGGGCAAGAGCAATCTCCCCCTGCTGTCCAGCCGTACTCTTCCTCGAGAGGGCGAGAGTCTCACTCGCCAGTTATTGCACACGGAAGCGATCCACGTGTTGGGCTGGGAGATCGGCCTGCGGGACGCTTCCTCGCTGCTCTTTGCCGCCCTCTCCGCTGGCATTGTCGGCCTGGCGCTGTACTGCTTCTTCCGCACCAACATCGGCACTGCGATGCGCGCTACGGGTGACAATGCGCAGATGATCCGCTCGCTGGGCGTCAGTGTCGAGAATATGACCGTCCTCGGCCTGGCTCTGTCCAACGGACTGGTGGCCCTCGCCGGGGCGATGCTCGCCCAGTATCAGGGCTTCGCCGATGTGCAGATGGGCATCGGCATGGTGGTCTGGGGATTGGCAAGTGTCATTATCGGAGAAGCGCTTATCGGTTCCATCGGCTTGGGCCTCACGATTGTGGGTGCAGTTGTTGGTTCGGTCCTGTTTCGGCTGATGGTAGCCATTGCCCTGCGCTGGGGTCTCGACCCCAATGATTTGAAGCTGACGACCGCCGCATTCGTCTTCCTGGCGCTGGTGGTGCCCTCGCTGGCGCGTCATATCAACGCGCGACGTCTGAAGGTGAACCGTGCTCGGGCTGCGTGAGGTCGTAAAACGATTCCGGAGCAACGCCGGCGACACGTTGCTCGCCCTCGATCACGTCAGTCTGGATATCGAGGCCGCTTCCTTCGTGGTCGTGATCGGAACCAATGGTTCCGGGAAGAGCACGTTGTTGAACGCCATCGCGGGTTCGGTGCCGGTGGACGAAGGCGCCATTGTGCTCGCGGGCAACGACGTAACCGAGTGGCCCGAACACCGGCGTGCCCGTTTCATCAGCCGTGTCTTCCAGAATCCGTTCAGTGGGACCGCGCCCCACTTGACCGTGCTGGAAAACCTGGCGTTGGCGTCCCGGCGCGGCCGCGCGCGCCGCCTGGGCTGGGCTCTGGCGAAACGAGTGCGCGCCGAGATGCGCGATCGCATCGCCGAGCTGGGCATGGGCCTGGAGGATCGTTTTGAGACCCAGATCGGCCTGCTCTCGGGCGGCCAAAGGCAGGCAATATCCCTCATGATGGCAACTCTGGTTCGTCCCGATCTCCTTCTGCTCGACGAACACACTGCTGCCCTTGACCCCAAGAGTGCCGACCAGGTGCTGGCGCTCACCCAAAAGATCGTCGCGCGTGATCGCCTGACCACGCTCATGGTCACGCATTCCATGCAGCAGGCGGCCAACGTTGGAAACCGCCTGCTGATGATGTACCGGGGCAAACCTGTCATTGACTGCCGTGGGGCGGAGAAGCAACGCATTCGTGCCGAGGACCTGCTCACCCGCTTTGAGGAGTTGCGCCGCCGCGAGCTGCTCGACGAAAGCGTCGCCCGGATGCTGAGGGAGATGTATGTCTGATTGAGCCCTTA
>CAYOZX010000306.1:0-4225 GCA_964408515.1 uncultured Acidobacteriaceae bacterium
AATGAGGGGCTGGAATTCCTGCGAAACAAGCAGCGCTATGCTTTCCTGCGGTGGGGTCAGACCGCGTTTCGCAATCTCGCCATCGTTCCCCCCGACACGGGCATCGTGCACCAGGTCAATCTCGAGTACCTGGCGCGCGTCGTCTTCGTGAGCGAGGCGGACGGCCAGCGCTCCGCCTTTCCTGACACCCTGGTTGGGACGGATTCCCACACCACCATGATCAACGGACTGGGTGTTCTGGGATGGGGAGTGGGTGGCATCGAGGCCGAAGCCGCCATGCTGGGGCAGCCGGTCTCGATGCTGATTCCCCAGGTTGTCGGGGTGAGGCTTAGCGGCAGGCTGCACGAGGGTGCAACCGCCACTGACCTTGTCCTGACCATAACCGAAATGCTGCGCAAACACGGCGTGGTCGGCAAGTTCGTTGAATATTTTGGACCCGGATTGCGCGAGCTTCCGCTGGCCGACCGCGCGACCATCGGCAACATGTCGCCCGAATACGGGGCCACGTGCGGCATCTTCCCCGTGGACAAGGAGAGCCTTAACTATCTTCGGCTAACCAGCCGTACCGCCGAACAGATTGCTCTCGTCGAAGCCTATTGCCGCGAGCAGGGCTTGTTCCACGATGAAAACACGGCCGAAGCCGAGTACTCTGAGCTCCTCACACTGGATCTGGCCACCGTCGAGCCCAGCCTGGCCGGGCCCAGGCGTCCGCAGGACCGTGTGCCGCTGTCGCTCGCCGCACAGTCCTTTCAGACCGCGTTGCCGTCCCTGATGAAGCCGAAGTCAGCCGCCATGGCAGTAGTCCCCGCTGCGGCTCCCGCCGGCAACACATCCTCGGGCACCCTCCCCAGGGGGGTGGACCGCTGGGAGCAGGAAGGCGGGTTCCCTGCTGCCGTCGGTGTCGAGAATCACCGGGTGGAAGAGCATGTTCCACAGGAGGTTAAGAAAGCCCTGCGCCATGGCAGCGTCGTCATCGCAGCGATCACGAGTTGCACCAATACGTCCAATCCCTCGGTCATGGTGGCAGCCGGCCTGCTGGCCAAGAAAGCGGTGGAGAAAGGGTTGACGGTCCCGCCCTGGGTGAAGACGTCGTTGGCGCCAGGCTCCAAGGTGGTTCGCGACTACCTGGAAAAGGCCGGTCTGCTGCCGTATCTCGAGAAAATCAAGTTCCACATTGTGGGCTACGGATGCACCACCTGCATTGGGAACTCAGGCCCGCTGCCCAAGGAAGTGTCGGAGGCCATCGAGCAGAACGATCTGGTGGTTGCGTCTGTGCTTTCCGGCAATCGCAACTTTGAAGGCCGCATTAACTCTGAGGTGCGCGCAAATTATCTGATGTCCCCGCCGCTTGTGGTGGCCTTTGCCCTTGCTGGCCGGGTTGATCTCGACCTGCGCCGGGATGCGATCGCCAGGGAAAAGGATGGCCGCCCGGTGTACCTGGCCGACCTGTGGCCGACGCAGAACGAGGTGGAAGAAACAATTCGAGCGTCCATTTCCTCCGATATGTTCAGCCGCAGCTATGGCGAGGTCTATCACGGCGACGACCGCTGGCGCGGTCTTCCCGTTCCCAAAGGCGAGACTTATGCCTGGGAGGTGGATTCTACATACATCCGGCGCGCTCCCTACTTCGACCACATGGCGCTGGACCCGGCGCCGGTGGAGGACATTGCAGGAGCCCGGGTCCTGGCGGTGTTGGGCGACAGCGTCACCACCGACCATATTTCGCCCGCCGGTTCCATCAAGAAGGACAGCCCGGCCGGCAGCTATCTCATCGATCGGGGAGTGAAGCCGGTGGATTTCAACTCCTACGGGTCGCGTCGCGGCAACCACGAGGTCATGGTGCGCGGCACCTTCGCCAACGTTCGCCTGCGCAACAAGATGGTTCCAAATCTCGAAGGTGGATTCACCCGCCACCTGCCCGACGGCGCTGAGATGTCCATCTTCGCGGCCTCGGAAAAGTACATCGCTGAAGGCGTGCCCCTCGTGATCCTTGCTGGCAAGGAATACGGTTCAGGATCTTCTCGCGACTGGGCGGCGAAAGGTCCACGGCTGCTGGGTGTGCGGGTTGTGATCGCTGAGAGTTACGAGCGCATCCATCGCTCCAACCTGGTCGGCATGGGTATTCTTCCCCTGCAGTTCTTGCCCGGCGAGAGCGCCCAGTCACTGAATCTTACCGGCGAAGAGATCTTTCAGATTGCCGGCGTCACCGACCTGATTCGCAGGTTCAAGCCCGGGCGGCAGGTTACGGTCCGGGTCAGCTCGCAGGCCAAGACGGCGGAGTTCAAGGCGCAGGTGCGTATCGACACACCCCAGGAAGCGCAGTACTACGCCAACGGCGGCATTCTGCAATTCGTCCTGCGTCAGTTGATCGCCGGCAAGCCAACCGCGGTACACGCGTGACCTGTGCCTCTGGTTGAAATTCGCAACCTGACGAAAGTCTTTCCCCTGGGCATCCACCCATTTGGGTCGCGCGGCCAGGGCGAGGTGCTGGCGGTCGATGACGTCTCGCTCGACATTCACGCCGGAGAGACCCTCGGCCTGGTCGGCGAATCAGGGTCGGGAAAGAGCACGCTGGGCCGCCTGGCGCTGCGGCTGATCGAACCGACTACCGGCGGCATCCGCTTCGATGGCCGGGACCTGCTGGCTGCCAGTCACCGCGAGTTGCGGCGCCTGCGGCGGGGCATGCAGATCATCTTCCAGGATCCTTTCGCCTCCCTCGATCCCCGCATGTGTGTGGAAGACATCGTGGCCGAGCCGCTGATCATCCATGAGTCATCGGAGCATGAGTCATCCGAGCATGAGTCCTCCGGGGATGCCTCACCGCTCCTTGGTTTTCTGAGACCCGGGAACCCGGCGGCTCGGCGGAGGCGTGTCGCCCAACTCCTTTCCGCCGTCGGACTCGATGACTCCGCCCTGCCCCGCTTCCCGCATGAATTCAGCGGCGGTCAGCGGCAGCGCATCGGTATTGCCCGCGCCCTGGCACTGCGACCTAAATTCATCGTGGCCGACGAACCTGTTTCCGCCCTGGATGTCAGCGTGGGCGCCCAGATCGTGAACCTGCTCGCCCAACTGCAGCGCGACTTCGGCCTGACCTACCTGTTCATCTCGCATTCCATGCCCGTGGTTCGCTACCTTTCCTCCCGGATCGCGGTTATGTACCGGGGAAAGATCGTCGAAGCCGGCTCCACCGCCCAAATTACGAGCGCGCCGCAGCACGCGTATACCCGCAGCCTGCTGGCTGCAACCCCGGAGATCGCGGTGTGATGCTTCTGTGGCCGCGAAAGCTGCCCTGAGTTATCCTTTGATCGTCACCGAGGACCGTCATGCCATCGAAGATTGCCGCTTTCCTGCTGATCCTCTCCGCCTGCGCATTCGCCCAGCAAGCAAAAAACCCCGTCACCGACGTTCTGCGTGACTCGCTCAACGGCCGCGAGAAGAACACCGTGGCTGCCATTGAGGAAATGCCTGCCGACAAATTCGGCTACAAGCCCACGCCCGAGCAGATGTCGTTCGGACACCTCGCCGCCCACATCGCCGAGGGCAACTACTTCTTTTGCGCCAGGGCGGGAGACGTTCCCCAGCCCAAGGTCGAAGAAGTGACCGAGACCGCAGGAAAAGAGAAGCTCGTGGCTGCGGTCAAGGCTTCGTTCGAGTTCTGCCACAGCGCACTGGCCAAAGCCGAAGACTCCAAGCTCAGCGACACCATCAAGGACTTTGCCGATCATGACCGGTCGCGTGCCTGGGCCGCCGTGGCTTTGGCATCAAGCTGGGCTGACCACTACGCGATGGCCGCCATGTACCTCCGCCAGAACGGCCTGCTGCCGCCCACAGCCAAACCAAAGAAGTGAGCGCGCCGCGGCGCCCCGCCGGGCTGACCACTATCGCCGGGGTCTTTCTACTGGCGTCGGGTTACCTGCTGGCCGTCGGTGTGCTTATGCTGATTCGACCGGGGGCGATCTCCATGGCGGCGGGCGCTCCCCTGCTCGGCGACTTCTCCCTCGCCGGCCCTTATGCGTTTCTTTGGACCGGGCTGGCTGGAGGCTTGATCGGCGCCGGACTGCTGCGCCGCAACCGGCTTGCACGCTGGGCGGCTATTGGCGTCTCCGCCATCGGGATCGTTCTACTTCTTCCCGCCGTCTCCAGTGCCGTGCTGGATTTTCGCATCGGGCGGCTGTTGTGGAATGGGCTCGCGATCGTCGCGCGCGCGGCGGTGATTTATTATCTG
>CAYOZX010000307.1:0-4214 GCA_964408515.1 uncultured Acidobacteriaceae bacterium
CCGCGATCACGAGGAAATATTCAGCCGCGAGGGGTGGGACCGATGCGCCAGGTTCCGGGTTCTCGGAATGCCTGTGCCCACTGAAATCGGGAGGATGGGGTTGGGATTGCCCGTATTCCTCGCCGGAATGTCCTATCAGGCCTTAGGCCGGATCGGCCAGCGGCAAAACGTCGTGCGCCTCGGCGGTTTCCACGGTTTGCGAGAGGCCGGCGTCGCCCTTCGACTTGATCATCTCGGCACCCGCCGCAAACGACTTCTTCACGTACGCAACGACGGCGGCCTTGGTCTTGTAGTGATCGCGCGACTCATCGTCCGTCGGCTTTTTTCCCGCAGCCACGTCGGTGAAGTAGTCATTCGACCCGGCCACGTGCAGCAGTTGCTCGGCAAAGCTGCGCTGCGCAGGATTGGGCTTGAAGTCGTATTTGTCCTCGGGAAAGTCCTCGGCCATGGCAATGACCTTGCGGCCAATCTCATTCCAGGAGGCCAGCACCGCCTGGGACAGGGTGAGGGGCGATTTGCCAGCGGCGTTTTGCGACCCAGCTGGCGACGCCAGCAGTGCGAGCAGCACGAGCGTGGTGAGTGAATTTTTCACGGCAGCCTCCCCGGAGATTTTTTGTGACACCGTGTCTGGATCAAGCAAGGAAGAGCATACCCTAGCACAAGAGCTTTAGACGAAAGAGCCACGGAAAAGACACCGGGCAAGCGCCCTGCCTTGCCCATCCCGGAATCTCGCGGGGAGTCGGCGCAACCCCAGGCCTCCGGGAGCCGATAATCCTCGTAGAGGAGGGCATGCCATGAGCTCGACAGGTGGCGTAGGAGGCATCGGCGGGCGCAGCTTCAACGCTCCGGGAGCTTCGCCGGACAATCCAGTCGCAACCGTGCGGGAGGGAGAAACCACGCTGGCCCAGCTCGCCAGCCGTCTCAGCGTCGGCCTAGAGGCCCTGCGGCAGGCCAATCCGCAACTCTTGGACATCAATGCTCTCAAACCCGGCCAGGACATCCGGCTGCCGCAGGGCCCGCCAGCTCCCGCGAATCTTTTGGAACAACCGGCGGACGCTGGCACACAGTCGACCTCCATATCGCCTCCTCCCTTGGGCGATCCGCTGTTGAAGTCCATGATGCAGCTGAAGCTGGATCCGGGTGCAGCGGGTCCCGCCATTCCCTTACCGGGCAAGAACGTCATGTACGCCGACAGCGCGGGCGGCACAGGTTTGTCGAACGCCACCCAAACGGCGAGCCCCACGGTTGCGCCAGACATCAACGACGTGCTCACGCGCGGCGCAAAAACCAAGGGCGCCGAGAAAGATTTCAAGACCGCGCAAGAGGCCATCGCCAAGGGCGACTACACCAAGGCTTACGAGAGTCTCAACACGCTGCTCGTCAAACAGGGCGAAGACGTCCTTTCCGAAAACGACGTCAAGTCGACACAGACCATTCGCGATCAACTGGAATTTCTTTCCAAAATGCAGAAGGCAGGGGTGAAGGCGGATTTCCCGCCCACCGAAGCGCAGCTGGTCGACTACTTTAAGACCCTCAAGGCCAAGCCCAACGAAGCCCGCCAAGCGTTTGACGATTACACCCAGAACTTCCACGTTCACCCGGTCAACATCAAGGGCGCGGACTTCGACGTCAAATACAGCCAGGACAAAGTGCAGTACGGCCCCAACAAGAGCACCTACACGGTGGATGTTCCCCACGACTGGTCATCAGTAGCCAACCGGCCCGTCTCCAAGGATTATCCCCAGTACGTCGGCAAGCAGATGAACGACTGCCAGGGCTACGCCTTCATGGCCGAAAAGCTGCTGGGGGCGGCGGGCTTCAAGGTCGAGCACCACATCGCGGTCTATCCCGGCCCGCAGGGTGCGGGACACTCCATGGTGATCTTCAGCCATCCGGGAGAAAAGGGCTACACCGTGACCAGCAACGACCGCTCGTTTCACGGAGCGAACGCGAAAGCCGCTGCCCAACAGGGCTTCGAATATGCCGCCGGCAAGGAGAACGTCACCGGGAAGGAGCACTTCTGGATCGGCAAGAACATGGCGGAAGCCGAGATCCAGCAGGTGGTGCGGGACAACGAACTGTAATGGCGATATCCGCTGATTGTGTGAGTGCGTATCCGCAACGATGAAATCATGGCCTCGCCGGCCTTCTACTCGCAGCTGCTGAAGGTCATGCCACCAGAATTTTCGATTGCCGCCAAACCAACGCCTGCATGAGGGGGAGGGCACGACTTCCAGTCGTGCCGTATAGCTGGTATTGGAGATGGGGCTTCAGCCCCTGAGGCCCCGGAGGCTAAAGCCTCCGGTCGCGGCCGGCTTCATCGGCATGGCTGAAGCCATGCCCTCCCAGCTTCCACCCTAGCTTCCACCCTTGCTTCCACCTGTCACCGATGAAGCCACTTTCTCGCTTCAGTTTGGCAGGTTCTTCTCCAGCTTCTGAATCTTCCAGAATGCCGTGGGTAGGCGCTGTTCAACCGGCGGCAGAGGGGACAGCTTCTGGTGAGGCTCGGTCTGGTACCAGAAGGCGACACTGGTGTAGTCGTCCTCGCGGGAGTTGGCGTGACCGTGCTCGATGGTGGCGCGCAGCGATTTCTGGAAAAAAATGGGGTCCTGGATGTGAAAGCGGTACATAGTGTGACTGCCGGTCCAGTCGCGGTTGCCCTGCTGGGAATATCCGATGAACGGGTAGTTGAACTCCCTCTGGAACGCCCAGGCATTGTTGAAGTAGTCCTCCATGCCGGTGCCGTTGATGGTGGCGCGCGCGGCGTCGCCGTCGATAAAAAACATATCGTCGCCCTCGCCCCACCATCCGGTGGAGTTGCCGAAGACATTCAGGATCGTCCCCACGTATTGGCCTTTGCCCTCTGCCTGCATGAAAACGTAATTGTTCCTGCCATCCAAATTCTTTCCCGCTGATTCCGCCTCCGGGACGGCGCGAGTATGCTCGCGCCGCCACTGCGCGTGAAAACGTCCCTTGCCCGCCACCCGCGCGGCGTCGGGGTAGCTCTGGTAGTCCACGTGGAAGTACAGATTGCGCACGTCTTGCGAGCCCTCATTGGTCACGGTGATGCGAGCGCCTTTCCCGAAGGGCATCTCGAAGTAGCAATTCAAGGCGCGGTCCTGCACAGTGATCGGCAACGACCACCAGGATTGATATTTCTGTCCGTTATCCTCGGTTTCAAATCCGGTTCCAAAGAAGTCGCCGATGGGAACTTCCACGCTGGGGTCAGCCTCGCCGTCCCAGTACATGCGCAGAACCAGCTCCCGCAGATGGAAAGGGCTGGGCGAATTGATGGTGAACCAGATGTGGCGGATGGAGCCGGGGCCCGGGATGACCGCCAGGGTCACCGTCGCTTTGGCTCTCACTTCCACCCAGTCGGCGTTGCCGCCGCTGGGGTCGGTGCTGGCGATGCGGTGAGAAGTTGCGTCGCTCAGGTTGGACAAGCCATCCAGGGGGCCAGTCTGCTGGCCCAGGGCGACGGCAGCGAGAAGGACAAGGGCAAGAATTCGCATGGGCACTGCGCCTCCATCGGGGGAGTGATTGGCCACAGAGGACACGAAGGTACACAAGGAAAGGCTTGCTGTAAACCATCATGGAAGCAGCATCCCGTCTTCAGGCGCCCGTCTTGGAGGTGAGGATTTGAAAGCCTGCGCGGAACGCAGCGCGTCCCTCGGGGTTCTGCCGCCGGCAATTGACTTGCTCGGACTCGCCTCCTAAGATGATCGCGCATGGCGCGGTTATCCCAGGCACCCTGCAGTGATGGCCCCGCATGATCGGCCAGACCATCTCGCACTATCGCATTGTGGATAAGCTGGGCGGCGGCGGCATGGGTGTGGTGTACAAGGCCGAGGACCTGAGCCTGCACCGCTTCGTAGCCCTGAAGTTTCTGCCCGACGAGGTCGCGCAAAATCCCCAGTCCTTGGCGCGTTTCCAGCGGGAGGCGCAGTCGGCCTCCGCCCTGAACCATCCCAATATCTGCACCATCTACGAAATCAGCGAGCAGGATGGCCGGCCGTTCATCGCCATGGAATTTCTGGATGGCCTGACCCTGAAGCATCGCATCGCGGGGCGGCCGCTGGAGACCGACGTCCTGCTCAGCCTGGCGATCGAGGTGGCCGATGCCCTGGACGCCGCCCATGCGGAAGGCATTGTCCATCGCGACATCAAGCCCGCGAACATTTTCGTGACCAAGCGAGGGCACGCCAAGATTCTGG
>CAYOZX010000308.1:0-4189 GCA_964408515.1 uncultured Acidobacteriaceae bacterium
CGCGAGGTTTCATCCTTGGCGGCGGAGGCCAGCAGTTCCTCGCCAGTGCGCTGGTAAAGAGCTGCGGCATGTAACTCGGTGCGGCTCACCTCCCACCAGCGCGGCAGGGTGGCGCTGCTCACAAGCCCGGGGACCAGTTCGTGCCAGATCAGCGCCTGGACATTTTCAGGAACGATGAAGTCCTGCTCCGCCTCCGCCAGGACGAACGGCAGATCGGCGAGAGAGCCGGCCAGGTGCGCCCCGCCGCCCGCGGGCAGTCCGGCGCCAAAAACGTGGGGCACGTTCCAGGATTGCCCCCCGCCCATTGCCATCTCGCCGGAGAAGTCATGGGAGCGCACGAACAAGGGATTGTTGTGCATCACCTGGGATCCCGGCGGCTCATAATAGGCATAGTTCAGGCCCACCAGCGTATCGCGCAGGAAAGGCACCACCAGGCCTCGAGATTCCGCCAGTTCCTTGCTGGAGCGACGATCCTTGATGATCTTGGCCAGGTCGATACGGGTCTGCAGCGAGGAGTGGCGGGTGTTATAGAAACCGGCAGCCCACTCGCTGCGTTCACTGCTGGAAAACATCGGCTGCGGCATCTCAAACTCGCGCAGCTGTCCAGCCATGTGCAACAGATCCCCCGACTCGCCCTTGCCCTGCGCCAGATCAGTCAGGCCCTGTCCCAGGGCCAGCACGGTCTCCAGCGGGACCAGGCGCTGGCCATCCATCACGGCGCGCATGCGCCGCGCCATCTCCTGGCGCCCCTGTTGTCCATCGGGATGGGATTGAGGCGGGCCGGCCAGCAACGCGATGACCTCATCCTGGGAAAGGTTGGGACGCGCGCCGGCCGCCCGCCAGAGCTCTTGCAGAGAAGCCTGGGAGGAATCAAAGAGCAACGCTGCCGAGGGCACGCCGCCGGCGAGTGGACGAATCATGCGTTGCCAGGAGTCGTTCAGATCAGCGGGCGCAATCTGCTTCTGTCGCGCCAGCACCTGCCAGAGGCCGATCGTAGACTGGAAAATGCCCAAGGCATTGGCCCGCAGAGTTACGTTGGAGACATGATCCAGGGTGTCCGCCACATTCAGATACTGAGTCAGGGAAGTGTCGTTCAGATCATGAAATTCGGAGAAAATCAGGTACTGGCTGCCGAAGCGGGCAAACTTGTCGGCCAGGAGGCGCGCGGTCTGCGCGCTTAGCTTCTGTCCTTCGGGACGTGCGCCATCGATCGCACTGAGCGTCAGGTAGATGCGGAGCGGCCCGACTTCCGAGTTCTGCCGGGTGAAAGCAAACATGGCCTCCACCAGTTCGTCTGGATTCTTCCAGTGACCGGCGCGCTTGGCCCACTGCCGGACAATTTTGGAATCGCTTTTTTGCCGAATGATCTGTTCCCACACTTCCAGGCCACCGGGAATCTGGGGCCGGCCGGCGGAGTCCAACTGCAGACGAGTCACCAGCAGCAGCAGTTCGGGATCAGGCCGAAACACAGGCCGGGCCGGACTGGGAGATATATCCTTTCCGCGCAGGGCCTCATAGAAGCGGGGCAGGCGATGGGCATCGGTGAAGTAGCGCTGCTGGGCTAGGTTAAGCCGGGACAAGGTGTCAAAGTAGGCGGCCAGCCAACCGTCGTCCCGGGCCAGCAGCCGGCCGACGAACTCCTGCGGCGAATCCGGGGAAGCGCCAGCCAGGCTTTTCCATGTCTCCTCCGCGGCACTGCCTCCCGGAACCACGACTCGCCCGTTGTGGATAGAGATGTGGCTGCCGTAGAAGTCCAAGACGGGGGCAAACGGCAGCAAAGCCTGGGGCCCCCCAAACTGCTTCAGGGCTGCCCTGGTCTCGGTGTCCGTGCGCGCCAGCGCCCAGTACAGCCGCGCCAGGAGGGGATCAGACATGAGCGAGAGCAGCACGTCGTTCGCGTGACCGGCGCGCTCAAAGCGAGCAGCCTCGACCCATTCCTTCGCGGTAAAAAGCAACGGCACGTGGGAGCCCGTAAAGGGGTACCGAAAGGGCTTAATGCCCTGCAAAGCGTGCTCTAATTCGGAAAGCGGAAAACCGGAGTCTATAGTAAGAAAGGCGCTTTCCGGGTCTGAGGCTTCTAGCGAGGCGTGGGGGCCACATCCCTGCCGCAGGTGGTAGCCGATGACCGCAAGCAACGGACCTGCCTGGTCGCAGTCAGAAACCTGGATGACGCCCTCGGGGCCAGCCAGATTCATTAAGTCCCGTGCCTGCTCCACGTACCGCCGAAGCAGGATCAGGAATTCCGTCTGCCGCCCGAGCTGGTCCTTGCGCCCCTGGTAGCCTTCCACGGCTACGTTACGCGCCAGCAAGGGCAGAACTTCCTCGGGAGCAATCTTCTGGCTGATGCCGGCCATGCGCAAGAAGGAGCGCAACGGCCCGGGAATGGCGACGGTTTCCGAGGTCCCAGTGAGTGGCTCGGTTGTGGATTGAGCCAGAGTGGTTGGTTGCGAAACATCCTCGGCCGCGTAAGCGTTTACGCACAAGTTGGCAACCACGGCCACTGAGGCCAAAAACAGGAGAGCGAACAGGCGAGCAGATTTCACGGCTGGTCCTTCCTTCAGAGCCCTTAGGAATGACTCGGTGCCCGGGGGCAGCGGGGAGCGAAACGGGCTTGCGTCGCGGCGTCACCGGCTGCCGACCCAGGCCATCCCTCGGCCTGGAAAACCACGTTGTGACGGCTTCGCCCCTTTTGCCCCTGGCGGCCCAAATTTTGTGCCTGCCAAGATAGATCATCTCGCCTGCGAATCCAACCCCTTTTGTAATCTTTTTGCTAAATCTTCCATCTGGAAGGACGCATCTTGCCCTCAACACGGGCGGCAGCGGGGTAAGCGCGGGGTCCTGCCCCACCACTCAGGAGAGTTCATTGCATCGTTAGCGCGGCAAGATCCCAGGCGTGTACGGGTGGCGACGGCTCCAACTAAGTGTGACCTGCACTCAAAATCGCGTGCGCTGAACAGATTTCCTGCGACCGGCCGTCAGCCAACCGCTTCTTTTCAGATCAATCCCATGAGGACCTCCTTACTCTTGGTGGAGAGAGGTTTCGCTCCGCTCCTCGGGTTTGCCTGCGCTGAACTCTCTGATCTGCATGCAAGGAAAGGAGTTCCTCTGGGTCGCGGAGATTCTGGCGGTGGCCCGGGATGAGAGCAGCGGGCGGCCACCAGTTTGCATAGTGCCAAAACTCTGGCCGGATGCAGGGTACTGGCGCATGCCCGGCACGGGCCGTCTATGCGTAAGGTTCTCAGTCAAAAAGAGATCGACGCTCTGATTCGGGCTTCCCAGGGCGGCAAGTCTGTGTCCTCGACGCAGCCGGCGGTTACTCCCTGGGACAGCCGGCTGGCAGGCCAGATCAGCCAGGAGCTGATGCAGGCCATCAGCCGCCTGCATGAGACCTTCGCCCGGAATCTGACCCACTCCCTGGGGGCCTACCTGCGCATTCAGTTCGAGGCCAAGATGGTTTCGGGCGAACACCTTACCTATGCCGAGTTCCTGCAGAGCATTCCCGAGGTTACGTATCTGGCATCGTGCCGGCTGGAACCTATTGCGGCTTCCGCGGTGTTGCAACTCGACCTGACTGCGGCTTATCCCCTGATCGACGTGTTACTGGGCGGCGAAGGAACGGGAGTTGCGCTCGAGCGCTCCATCACCGAGATTGAGGAGCAGATTCTGGAAACCGTCATGCGCATGATTTGCCGGGAGTTGCAGCGAGCATGGCAATCCCTGTCGCTGGAGTTCCGGTTTGAGCAGAGGCAACATTTGGGACAGGTGGAGCAACTCATGCCGAGCGCAGAAAAAACCCTCCTGTTGAGCTTTGAAATCACCGTCCAAGAAAGCCGCGGAACTTTGAACGTGGTGGTGCCGGCCCTGGTGTCGTACGCTCTGCTGCGCAAAATCTCGGAGCGCACCGCCGCGCGCCCGCGCCTGCGGCCGGACTCGGAGAACCGGGTGCGCAGCCGGCTGCTGAATTGCCCCTTCGTGGCGGAGCTTGCCATGCTTCGCCTGCGGGTGCCGCTGCGATCGCTGGCCGCCCTGGCGCCTGGGACTGTTCTGGGGCTGGGGCGCCGCGCCGAGCAACCGGCAACTCTGCTGGTGGCAGGCGTGGAATTGTTCACCGCCAGACTGGCGAAGCGCGGCTTTCTGCTTGCAGCCCAGGTGCTCGCCCCCAACCAGCAGCCGGATTCGACCGCGCGCC
>CAYOZX010000309.1:0-4178 GCA_964408515.1 uncultured Acidobacteriaceae bacterium
GCTCCCGTTGTTCCTTTTGACGGGTAATACCTGGCAACTCCAGATAAAGACCACGGATATGCCAGCCGGGTTTAACTATGTGGCAACCATGATTGACCTCAAACAGAGGATTCCGTCGATTGGCGTCACTGTCGATCTGCAGTAAGTCGCGGGCGAGAGCAGAACGCTAGAGGAGCCGGGCGAAATGGCCCGGCTCTTTTTTCGTCTGGACCTATGCAGGCGGGCTCTCGGACCACTTCTTGGATTCCGCGAAAATGGCGCTCAGGTCCGCTCGTTTCAGGAGCGTGTCGCTTTTGGCTTCTTTCTTCAGCTCATCCAGTATCCGAAGTGCGCCCGCGTAGTGCCGCGATGCTTCGGTTGCGTTGCCGCCGAGGCGAAGAGCGTTGGCCAGCAGGTAATGGCTTCTGGCTTGTAAAGTAAGCAATCCGAGCTTTTCACTTCGTGCCAGCGCACGCTCAAGCTCCTGGCTGGCGTGTGGATAGTCCTTGGCCTCCACCAACGCTTCACCCAGGTAAATAGAACACTCGACCGAGAGGTATTTCAGGCCCTGTCCATCGGCATCGTCCGCCAGCTTGCGCAAAGTGCCCGCCGCCTCGCGCGGGTGTCCTTCCTGAACGGCAACCTTTGCCAGGTTGAATTTCGCAATCAACATCAAGCGGCGGTCGGTCGTCTTGGCGGCCACCTGGCTAGCCTGCTCGTAGCGTGCTCTGGCGCCCTTGGAGTCGCCCTGATAGAAGAAGTTGTCACCATCGAATCCCAGGTTCTGGCCGATCAGGGTCTGGTTTTTGGCTTCGCGGGCCACGGTTAATGCCTCATCCACGGCCTTCCGGGAGTCTGCAAACCGCCCCAGTAGATTTAGCGAGTCGCCATAGCCACCGAGGAGTTCCGCCAGCCCGATCCGATCCTGAATCTCGCGAATGGTTTTCAGCGCCTCTGCTTTGGCATTCAACGACGCCCCCAGTCGGCCCTGCTGCTCGAAGATTTTGCCCAGGCCATAAGAAGCAAAGGCAGCCAGCCGCTTGTCGTTCGCGCTTCGATACAGTTCCAGGGCGCTAAGGTAGCGAGTCAGCGCCTGATCGTACTGCCCGAGTTTCACGAGCGCTTCCGCCACTCCATAGTTGCTGTCGGCAATGCCGAGCGAGTCTTTCAATTTCTCTCGAAGACTTAGTGCTTGATTGTAATAAGTAAGGGCGTCATCAAACTGGCCCTTATCCGCATAATTGGCGCCAATGTTATTCAGACATAAAGCCTCGTAGAACTGATTGCCTACTTCGCGCTGGATCTGCAGAGACCTCTTGAGCATACTCAACGCATCGTCGTACTCTCCGCGAGCTTCATAGTAGTTGGAGAGATCGATTAGAGTGTCGCCCAGACCGGTCTTGTCTCCCAAGTCCTGGCGCAATCGTAGAGCTTCCTGAAAACTGTTCAGCGCTTCCTTCGCCCGGCCCAGGGCGTCCTGGACCTGACCCATGCCGTTAAGAGTTCGCGCCACCAGGCTTCGTTCACCCAGCCGGGGTGGGATTTCCAGGGCCTGTTGGTAATTGTGAAGCGCTTCTTCACGCTTGCCCATCTGCGCGTAAGCCATGCCTAGTTCATACAAGACCGCGGATTTCTGCGGGTCGTTTTCAAGCTGGATGGTGATCGGCAAGGCTCGGTTGAGGTGTTCCACCGCGGCCTGCGGGTTGCCGGCACTAATCTCCACTCCGGCAACGCCAGAGAGAGCTTCGACATCTTTCTGGTCACGCGCCAACAATCTACCGTAGGATTCGCGCGCCTTGGCGAACGAGCCGACGGCATTATACAAACCCGCGAGAGCTAACTGAACTTCTGCGTCTTCCGGCACGATTTGGGCCAGCTTTTCATATTCCTCGACGGCTTTCTGATTGTCATTGACGGACTGTGCGTGGATAGCCGCAATCAGGTACCTCTCCTGCGGCGGCAGCTTTTCGCTCAGGTCCACAGCTTTTCGGGCGGACTGTTCGGCTTCGGTGCTGTATCCCAAATTGGCATAGACCTGGCCCATCTTGGCGTATGCCAGGGCGAAGTTCGGATCCTCTTTAACGGACGCCTGAAAGCTCTTCAGCGCGTCGGGATTCTTCCTCTGATGGGCCAATTGCAAACCTTCGTTGTAGTACCGCAGCGCTTGAACGGCCTGCGTGGACGGCTTGAGAACCTTGGCCTGCAGCTCCTTGATTGCGTCGCTGGGCAATGCCAGGCTCTTTTGAACATCCCGGGCGAGTTGTTCGATGGCGCGCGGGAGCTCCTTTTCGTTTGGCGCCACTGCTTTCAACGGGAAACTGCGCGGCTGCTTCAGATCCTGGAGCGTGGCATCAATCTGAATCTGATCTCCGAACTTCGCGAACTGCCCCCACAGCATCCTGTCGGCGCTGATCGAGTCCCCAATCCGTTTCAGCGTTTCCGGGTCGATGTTGGAGTCCGGCGCGATTTGCAGGTCGTGCAGAATCTGAGTGACACGGCCGGAAGAAACCGTCCGGAGGCGAGAGGATTGCCCTACGTTCGTCCTCAACATGGCGGCCATCTCCGGCCCCATCCAGTCGAGAGAAGGATCGCCCTTGACGTTACGGAAGGGCAGAATCCCCAGCGAGAGCGGCGGCGCCGCCGGTTGCTTGCCGGAGGAGTGGAAAAGATACCACGCGACTGGGGTCAGCAGAATGGCCATCGCAGCGATGCTGAGCGCGATCCACTTCCACGCCACGGACGGCGCTACCATCCGCAACACTGGACCTTTCGGCACTCTGATGGTCTGGCCCTTGGCCCCGCTCTGCCAGGTTTCCAGATCGGCCAAAAGTTCGCTGGTGGTCTGATAACGCTGCGCGGCATCGGTGGCCAGGCACTTCGCCACAATGTCGCTCACCACCTGCGGGGTCTCCGGATTGACTTCGCGGACAGGCTTGGCACGCCCTTGCGTGCGCGCCAGCAAGGTAGCCAGGAGCGAATCGCCCTGGAACGGCAGCCTGCCCGTCAGCATTTCGTAGAAGATGATCCCCACGGAAAATACGTCGCTGCGCGCATCGGCCTTCTCGCCCTTGGCCTGTTCAGGCGACATGTAATCCGGGGTGCCCATAAGCGCACCGGTTTGCGTCATGCCGCGGTCTTCCATGGAGTGCGCCAGGCCGAAATCCATCACGACGGCGCGGCCCTGCTCGTCCAGCATGATGTTCTGCGGCTTCAGATCGCGATGGATCACGCCCACGGCATGCGCGGCTTCGAGCCCGCGGCAGATCTGGCACATCAGATCGACGGCCTGCGCCGGAGTGAGCTGCTCGCGACCCAGCATCGATTTCAGGTCCCGGCCCTCGACGTACTCCATGGTGATGAACTTCAGCCCGCCCACCACACCCAGGTCGAAGATACGGATGACATTGCGGTGCGTAACCTGCCGGGAAAGCACCAGTTCGCGCTTGAAGCGCTGCAGGATTTCGGCGTGCCGGGCCAGGTCCGGGCGGATGACTTTCAGCGCCACGATGCGGTCCAGTTCCCGGTCTCTGGCCTTGTAGACCGCCCCCATCCCCCCTTCACCGAGTGATTGGAGGATTTCATAGCGATCGGCCAGAACGGTTCCGGGACCCACTGCCGCCGGTCCGCCGGAGCTGCTTGCCTCCGCCGGGCTTGACCAGGCGGTGGCTTCAGAACCAGTTCCCGCGGCGGTCACGGACTCGACCGGCTCAAGAATGGTGGCACCGGCTTCCGCGGCTAGCCGGTCGGCCGTCACCGACTCCACCGGCTCAAGAATAGTAGCGCCCTGTGCGCCCTCTAGACGAGCCTCACACTTGGCGCAGCGAGCGGCACCGGCAGGGTTGGCGAAGTGGCACTGAGGACAATCCACGGAAACGGCTCTCTTGGGAATAGTTTACAATCTACGCGCTTATCAAAGCGCGCGCAACCCGCGATTACAGAGGCCGGCGCTTCACCGCTCTGCTGGATCTGATAAGTTGAATGCGTGGCGATGAACCGCCGTGACCGTTTTGGCCTATTCCGTTTGCTAACCGGGTGGGTGCTTGTCGTGGCGCCCCTGCTGGCACAACAGGCCGCGGTCTCCGACGGGAGCGAGGTCCAGCCGGTCCTCAAGGCCAATTGCCAGCCGTGCCACAACGAGAAGCTCAGGTCCAGTGGACTCGCTCTTACCACCAAGGACGCCATTTTGACCGGCGGCAATC
>CAYOZX010000310.1:0-4154 GCA_964408515.1 uncultured Acidobacteriaceae bacterium
GATCTGCCGGAAGCGGAAAACGAGCTGGTGGCGGGCTTCCATGTGGAATACAGCAGCATGAAGTTCGCTTCGTTTTTCATGGCGGAGTACGCCAATATGGTCACGGTGACGGCGCTCGCCACCGTGTTGTTTCTGGGCGGATGGCAGCCGCTGTTTCCCGTGTCATTGGGTTCAGGATTGGTCGCGCCCGCGGTATTCGCCCTGGCCGGCGTGGTTTGCTGGTATCATGCGCTGCATCCGGCGCGGCGCCGCGACCGGAAATCGCTTCCGGTGTTCGGAACTATTTTTCTGCTGATGGGCGCGGGGCTGCTGGTTCCGCCGATCGCCTCGAATTTTCTACCGCTGTTCTGGTTCGCGGCCAAGACCGGATTCCTGCTTTTTGTGTTTATCTGGGTGCGCGGCACGTTGCCGCGTTTCCGCTATGACCAGCTTATGGCGTTCGCCTGGAAGTTTCTGTTTCCGGTGGCGATGCTCAACCTGCTGCTGACCAGCGGGCTGGTGGCGTGGTTCTCGTAACATGGACGTGATTCTGTTTCTGGCGTTTGCGATGGTCGCGGTGGTGTGCGCTATCAGCGTGGTGGTGCAGACGCATCCCATCGCCAGCGCGCTCTCTCTGATCGGCGTGATGGGTTCGCTGGCCGTTCTGTATCTGCTGCTGGGCGCGGAGTTCATCGCCATGGCGCAAGTAGTGGTCTATGCCGGCGCCATCATGGTGCTGTTCGTCTTCGTCATCATGCTGGTGAACGCCGGTGCGGAGTCTCGGAGCGGGCGCTCCCTGGTAGCGCAGTTGCTGGGCGTTCCCCTGCTGGTGATCTTTCTGGGGCTGATGAGCTTCTTCCTGCAGCGCTGGCTTCCGCGCGCGGATCGCGTGCGCTTCGGCGCTTTCCAGGGCGGATCGCCGCGGGACATCGGGCGCGCACTGTTCACCCAGTATCTGCTGCCGTTCGAAGTGACATCGGTTCTGATTCTGATCGCGATTCTGGGCGCAGTCGTGCTGGCCCGCAAGGAGCTGGACCAATGACCGGCGTGCCTCTCTCCTGGTATCTGGTGCTGAGCGCGGTCCTGTTCGCGCTGGGCGTGGCGGGCTTTCTGTTTCGCAAGAACATCATCACGGTGTTCATGTCGATCGAGCTGATGCTGAATGCCGTGAACCTCACTTTCGTCGCCTTCTCGTACCAACTGAAACAGGTGAACGGGCACATCTTCACGTTCTTCGTGATGGTCGTGGCCGCCGCCGAAGCGGCGGTGGGGCTGGCCATTATCCTGACCGTGTTCAAGAACCGCGGCACACTGAATGTGGATGAAGTCAATTCGATGAAATATTAATGCAACAACTCTGGCTCATTCCCGCATTTCCCCTGGCCGGCTTTCTCATCAACGGCATATTCGGGCGGCGCGCACCAAAGAGCGTTGTCAACCTGGTGGCCGTAGGCTCGGTGCTGCTCTCCTTCGCCTGGGTGGTGAAAACCATCTTGGCGCTGGGTGATCTGCCCGAAGCGCATGTCGAGCGCTATTTCACCTGGATCCAGAGCGGCACTTTCCGCGTGGGTTGTGATCTATCCGTAGACCGGCTCACCGCCGTGATGCTGCTGGTGGTCACCGGCGTAGGCTCGCTGATCCACATTTACGCCACCGGCTACATGGCCCATGAGGGCGGCTATTACCGGTTCTTTGCCTACCTCAACCTGTTCATGTTCTTCATGCTGGTGCTGGTGATGAGCGCTAACTACCTGCTGATGTTCGTGGGTTGGGAAGGCGTGGGATTGTGCAGCTATCTGCTGATCGGCTTCTACTTCCTCAAGCACAGCGCGACCACGGCCGGGAACAAGGCATTTATCGTAAACCGCATCGGCGACTTCGGATTCTCCCTGGCAATCTTTCTGATCGCGATCCACTTCGGCTCGCTGGATTTCGGCACGGTGCTCCCGGCAGCCGCCGCGAAGCCGGAGAGTGTGCTTACCACCATCGGGCTGCTCCTGCTGGTGGGGGCGTGCGGTAAGTCCGCGCAGTTCCCGCTGTACGTCTGGCTGCCGGACGCCATGGAAGGTCCCACGCCGGTCTCCGCCTTGATCCACGCAGCCACCATGGTGACCGCCGGCGTGTACATGGTGGCGCGCTCGGCCGCAATCTACACGCACGCTCCGCATGCGCTCGAGACCGTGGCGTATATCGGCCTGTTCACCGCGGTATTCTCGGCGACCATCGGTCTGGCCCAGAACGACATCAAGAAGGTATTCGCCTATTCCACGGTTTCACAGCTCGGCTACATGTTTCTGGGTCTGGGATGCGGCGCTTTTTCCGCCGGCATCTTCCATCTGGTGACGCACGCGTTCTTCAAGGCGCTGTTGTTCCTGGGAGCGGGCAGCGTTATCCACGCGCTGAGCGGCGAGCAGGACATACGCAAAATGGGTGGCCTCCGCTCCAAGATTCCTATCACCTTCTGGACCATCTTGTGTGCCTCCGTGGCCATCGCCGGCGTGCCCTTCACATCCGGTTTCTTCAGCAAAGACGAAATTCTGGTAGCCGCCTACCATCACGCGCCCTGGATGTTCTGGATCGGCGTCATCACCGCCGGCATGACTGCGTTCTACGTATTCCGCGCGCTGTTCATGACCTTCTTTGGAGCCTACCGCGGTGACGCCCATCCCCACGAATCGCCCCCGACGATAACGCTGCCGCTAGCTGCGCTGGCCGTGCTTTCCCTGGCTGGAGGGTTTATTCGGGTTCCGCAGTGGCTGGAGCCGATGTTTCCGTTCAAGGAAGGCGGCGAGGACACCATGCTCATGGCCATCTCGGTGGCTGCCGGTCTGGCCGGCATTGGCCTCGCTTATGTGATGTACGTTCTCCGGCCGGGAATGGCGGACGGCATGGCGCGCAGTCTCGGCGGATTGTATCGTCTGGTCTACAACAAGTATTTCGTGGACGAGATCTATGACGCCGCCGTAGTCCGGCCCCTGGTAGGCGGTTCCCGGTGGGTCTTGTGGAAAGGTATGGACGCGGGAGTGATCGATGGCCTAGTCAATCTGGTGGGAATTGAGGCGCGCCCGGTCGGCTGAATTCTCAAGCTGTTCCAATCCGGCAGCATCCGCAGCTACGCGGCGTGGGTGGTGTTTGGCTCCATCGTGCTCATTGTGGTGATGAGCATCACCGGCGGGCTGAGCGGCGGCTTTATCAGGGTGCATCGATGAACCCACTCGATCTGCTCCTGATTCTCCCGCTGGCCGGCTTCCTGCTGGCGCTGTTTCTGCCGCGCGACAACCATCAGTGGATCCGCATGGTCACACTGATTTTTGCGCTGGCGACTTTCGTCGTCTCGCTGGCCCTTCCCGCCGGCTTTCATAACGATGCCACCACGCAATTCACTACCGATCTGGTTTGGATCGCTTCGCCGGAGATTCACTATCACGTGGGCGTGGACGGGATCAGCCTTTGGCTGGTCTTGCTTTCGACCTTTCTGACGCCCATCGCCATACTGATGTCCTGGCGACACATCGACAAGCGCATCAAAGAGTTCTACGCGCTGCTGCTCTTGCTCGAGTTTGGACTGGTGGGCGTGTTCGTTTCGGCCGACTTGTTCCTGTTTTACGTGTTTTGGGAAGTATCGCTGGTCCCCATGTATTTCCTGATAGGCATCTGGGGCCACGAGCGGCGCATCTACGCCGCCGTCAAATTCTTCCTCTACACCATGGCGGGATCGGTGTTGATGCTGGTGGGCATCATTTATCTCTACAATCGCACCGGCACGTTCAACTACGCCGCCATCGTGGAACAGATGACGGGCGCCCGCATCACGCTCTCCAGCGTGGAGCAGTTGCTGCTGTTCCTGGCGTTTTTCATCGCCTTTGCCATCAAAGTGCCCCTGTTCCCGCTGCACACCTGGTTGCCGGACGCGCACGTGGAAGCCCCCACGGCGGGCTCGGTGATGTTGGCGTCCGTAATGCTGAAGATGGGCACTTATGGCCTGCTGCGTTTCTGTCTGCCCATGTTTCCGGAAGCCGCGCGGCGCTGCGCACCGTGGATCGTGACCCTGGCCATCATCGGAATTATTTACGGCGCCCTGGTCGCCATGGTGCAGCCCAACATGAAGAAGCTGGTGGCGTATTCGTCGGTGAGCCACCTGGGCTTCGTCGTGCTCGGCATCTTCACCTTCACGC
>CAYOZX010000311.1:0-4069 GCA_964408515.1 uncultured Acidobacteriaceae bacterium
ATCTGTTTCCGCAAACCTACCACATCGAAAGCGTGTTTCATCTGGTGCGATAGGCAGGCAGACAGTAGGAATCTCCACACGCGCTGACCGCGAACCGCTGCCCTCACATTCCGGGTTCAGGAAGCGATCGACCGCCGTGAATCGGGCACGCTCTTTGCCGCCGGGTCCAGCGCCGTCCTCTGGCCGGCAGCCGCTGCTCTGGGCGGCGCTGGCGATGAGCGCGGGCATCCTGACCGGCACATACGCCTGGCGGCCGCCGCTTTGGTGGCTGACGGCATGGTTAGTATTTGCGGCGTCGGCCTGGTACTTGTTGCGGCGGCGACACCATGACCTCCTTCTCGGCTGGGGGGCGATGTTCTTTCTGGGCGCGCTGCTCATTCAGGTTCACGCCCCAAATCACCCGGATGACGGGGACCTGCTGCGCTTCACCGATGGCGCGGATGTGACCATCACCGGGCACGTGCTGCGGGCCGGGATCCCCCGAAGCGAGGCTTCAGGAGAAATCCGCCAGCGGCTGGACCTGGAGACGGAGCACATCCATCGCGGAAATGAAGGATGCGACGCCCGTGGCGGTTTACGGCTCAGTGTTTATGATCGAGGAACAAGTTCGGAGACGGTGGCGCGGGGCCCCAGCGAAGACGTCACCGACGACCAGGCTCGCGCCTCCGCCGGCCTAGCGCAACTTGCGCCCCGGCCGGTCGTGGAGAGTGCGCGGGCCTTCCACTACGGAGAGCGGCTGCGGTTCACCACCCGGATTTATGCGCCTCGGAACTTCCGCAATCCCGGAGCATTCGACTACCGGGGATACCTGAAGCAAAACGGAATTTCGGCCCTGGCTTCGGCGCAGGCGGGCAAGGTCGAATTATTGCCCGGGTTTGTGGGCAACCAGGCCGGAGCCTGGCGATCCTATGTGCGGGAAAGCATCGTGCAAAGAGTGCACCGGCTGTGGCCGGCGCGCGAGGCGGCCCTTATGGACGCGATGGTGATCGGTGAGGACGCCTTCATCGACCGCCCCACGCGCACGGAGTTCCAGCGCTCAGGCACCTATCATGTGCTGGTTGTTTCGGGCATGAATGTCAGCATCCTTGCACTGGTCACGTTCTGGTTCCTGAAGAGAGTCCGGCTGCAGGACCTGATTGCCGGCGGGCTCACCGTGGGGATGATGTTGGCCTACGCCTGGGCCACTGCGCTGGGGGCGCCCGTCTGGCGCGCTACCCTGATGCTCGCGCTTTACCTGGGAGGGCGATTGCTCTACCGGGAAAGATCCATGTTGAATGCTCTGGGAGCGGCGGCCCTGGGACTGCTGCTTGCCGATCCTCATGCGCTGTTCAGCGCCAGCTTTCAGCTGACGTTCCTGTGCGTGTGGCTCGTGGCAGGAGTGGGAATACCGATCCTGGAGCGCACCACCCAGCCCTATGCATACGGTCTGCGCCATCCTGATTCGGTCTCGTTCGATCTCGCTCTTCCGCCCCGGGTCACGCAGGTCCGCCTCGACTTGCGCATGGTGGCTGGACGGCTGCGACCGCTCCTTGGGCAGCGTCTGCCACTGCCTGCCCTGGCCCGAACAGGGCGTGTTGTGCTGGCTGCGGCCGAGCTGCTGACCATCTCGGTCATCATGCAGATCGGATTGGCGCTCCCCATGGCTTATTACTTTCATCGCGCCACGGTGATGGGCCTCCCAGCCAACCTGCTGGTGGTTCCTCTGCTCGAACTGCTGATGCCGGCCGCGGTCCTGGCCACAGGGCTGAGTTACATTTCGACGGCGCTGGCGCGGGCGCCAGCGCTGCTGGCCGGATTTGCCCTCCGCGGCATCGCGGACACAGTACGCTGGCTGGGTGGCATGAGTGCCGCCGACCTGCGCGTGCCTACGCCGGGGCTGCTCGCGATCCTGCTGGCTGCGATCTCGATGGCCGCGGGTATGCTGCTCATCCGAAAACGAGCGCGGCTGGCGCTTGCCGGAGTGGCGGCACTGGCGGCCAGCGCGCTCTGGATCACAACCTTTCCCCCAGCCCCGCAACTCAAGGCGAAAACGCTCGAGATCAGCGCGATTGATGTCGGCCAGGGCGATTCCATCCTGGTGATCACGCCCCAGGGCCGCGTAATTCTGGTGGACACCGGCGGCCTGCCGCGATGGGTTCATTCCGATCTCGATATCGGCGAAGACGTTGTCTCGCCTTACTTGCGGTCGCGCGCGATTCGCAAACTGGACGTGGTGGCGATCACTCATGCCCATGCCGACCACATGGCTGGAGCACACGCTATCCTGGCCAATTTCCGGCCGCGGGAACTTTGGCTCGGAGATGACGCCGATGCCGGGATGGAGCCATTACTGCGGACGGCCAGGGAGTTGGGTGTGCGTGTGGTTCCGCACCAGGCCGGCGACCAGGTGGAATTGGGGGGCGCTAAAATCCGATTCCTGGCCCCAGACCCCGCGAGTCTGGCTCGGGGCCGCAACGACGAGTCGCTGGTGATGCAGGTGCGGTTCGGCGAGACTACAGCTTTGCTGGCCGGGGATGCGGAAAGAAAATCTGAAGTACGAATCGCGGCCGAGCACGCGGAGGCCGATCTGCTGAAGGTGGCGCATCATGGCAGCGCGACCTCCACCAGTCCACAGCTGCTCTCGGCCGTGCATCCCCGCTTCGCGGTGATTTCGGTGGGCGCCCGTAATGGCTACGGCCATCCGCGGATGGAAGTGCTGTCGCGTCTGGCAGTCGCCGGGATCAGGACCTACAGGACCGACCTGGACGGGCTGGTTACCTTTTATCTGGACGGCAAGACGGTAAGCCCTATTCCGGGAGATTCCCGCTGATATCGATTTCCGCGGTCTCGTCGCTTCCCGGCGTCCGGCGGTATTCTTCGATCACCCGCCGGGCTCGATCAGCATCTTCTTCGCGCACCAGAATCACGGTGCCGCCTACCCCGGGAAGAATATCCTGCTGGGCGTCGAGCGAAGTAAGGTCAGAATCGATGCCGGACGACTCCAGCAATCCGTGTACGACCAGGGCCTCGGATTCCTGCTCGGTATCAAAGACTCGCACCAATTTTTCGTTTGGGTTGGGGCGCGCAGCGCGGCGGTTGTCCATAATTCCTCCGGTGGCGGCGGTCTGGTCCGGCCCCCAAGTCTGCCATGAAGTTGGACCACCCAGATTGTAACCCGTTACCCTCGGGGAATCGAATGCAAACACCCGGTTGCGCTGAGTGGGGAATGCCCACAGAATAGGCTGGTGACGGGCGCAACGGCCGCCAGTCGCGGTTCATCTAACCCAGGTGCGGGATTCCGCCGATGCCACGAGTGAGGAGGTCCAATGGAGATCAGACCAGGCCCGGAACAGGCTGGCCGCCCGGCAGGGCAGGATCCGGCTGAGCGCGATGAAGCGCGGAAAATCCGGCGACTGCAGATCATGATGGGCATGGTCATGTCGGTGATCAGCGAGGACTCGACCCTCACGCTGGAAGAAGCTTCCGCACTGGCCGCGGGGGCCAAACGAGCTGCCCTGGCCATGTTTCCCGACAAGGAACTCGCTTTTGACCTGCTGTACCGTCCCCGGCTGCAGCGGCTGATGAATGAGCGCTTCCGGCTGCAGTGAACGAGCAAGAAGTTGGAGCCAACGTTGACCCTGCTCAATTCGCCGTTCTAGACTCGCTGGCGGACCAACTCATGAAGGTTGCCCCGACCTTTGCACTGCTTTTCCTGCTCGGCATGGTTCTTCCTGCGCTGGCTGAGGAGGCACACCATCACGAAGAGTTGACGGAAGCGCAACTGGGAACCGTGCACTTTCCGATTTCCTGCGCGGAATCATCGCGGAAATCCTTCGAACGCGGAGTCGCGCTGCTGCATTCCTTCTGGTACGAAGAGGCAGAGAGGGAATTTGCGCAGATTGGCAAAGACGATCTCTCCTGCGCGATGGCGCATTGGGGCGTGGCGATGAACATCTGGCACCAGCTTTGGGATCATCCCATCGGCGAGCGCTCCGGGAGGGGTGCTGCGCCTCACTTTGATGTAGGTGGAGGGCTATCGCCTGGTCCTCGTTCACTATTGCGACGCCGGCAACCGGCCGCGGCTGGTGGC
>CAYOZX010000312.1:0-4059 GCA_964408515.1 uncultured Acidobacteriaceae bacterium
CAGCAAGATGGCGATGGTGACGTTCGGCGGCGCGTACGCGGTGCTGCCGTACGTGGGCCAGCAGGCGGCGCCGTGGGGGTGCTTGCGATCGTCTCTCCCGATATGGGCCATGCTGACCACGGCCCCGGTGGCAACCTTTTCATGTATCTGTAACTCATACAAAACTAATGGCGTTACACGATTTGCCTGAGAGGGACGGCCCACGTCTATCGAAAAAAGTGATAATGTCTAGCGCCAATTTGCATGCAGGCCGGCATTGACGTGGGGACCGTGCCTTGGATACGGTAGTAAATTAGGTTCCAAGGCAAATGGGCGGTTTCCCAACCATCGTCAGCCGAATTACTCTGGACGAGCGAGTGCGTCGCCTCGCCCTTAGTCTGGCCATTCCTGGCCTGGTGCTTGCACCTAGAGAAAGCGGCGGATGATGTAGGATTTAGAGGGTTAGTAAAGGGCCATCATCCACCGCAACGGATGATGGCCCTTTTCGTTTCTGCACCTCTGCAGGGCCGGCCGCCACAGAGGTCGGGAGGATTATGTGTCCGTAGCTGAGCATGTCACCATTTTCGATACCACACTGCGCGATGGCGAGCAGTCCCCGGGCTGCAGCATGAATGCGGAAGAGAAACTGCGGCTGGGGGTGCAGCTCGACCGCTTGGGCGTCGACATCATCGAAGCCGGGTTTCCGGTGGCTTCGGAAGGCGATTTCCAGTCCGTCTGCATGCTGGCGCGTGACATTCGCCGGCCGGTGATCGCCGCCCTGGCGCGCGCCTGCCGACCCGACATTGAGCGAGCCTGGCAGGCTCTCACAGGGGCTGCCCGTCCCCGCATTCATACTTTCCTGGCCACCTCCGATATTCACCTCCAGCACAAACTCAAGATCAGCCGGCGGCAATGCCTGGAGCAGGCGCGCGATGCCGTCAGGCTGGCCAAGTCCTTCTGCCAGGACGTGCAATTCTCTCCCGAAGATGCCACCCGCACCGACCTTAACTTTTTGTGCGAGGTGCTGGAGGCGGTGATCGAGGCCGGGGCCACGACCCTGAATATTCCTGATACTGTGGGCTTTAGCGTGCCCCACGAGTTCGCGGAGCTGATTCGGACTTTGAAACAGCGGGTGCGCGGCATCGGTGGCGTGACCATCTCGGTTCACTGCCATGACGATCTGGGACTTTCGGTGGCCAACTCCCTGGCCGCCATCGCCGCGGGCGCGCGGCAGGTGGAGTGCACCATCAACGGGATCGGAGAGCGGGCAGGCAATTCCTCCCTGGAGGAACTGGTGATGGTGATGCGGGTGCGCCCGGAGCACTATCCCTATCAGACCGCGATCGTGGCCGAGCGGCTGTTCCCGCTCAGCCAGCTCCTTTCCGAGATCACCGGCGTGTATGTGCAGCCGCACAAGGCGATTGTGGGCCGCAATGCCTTCGCCCACGAGGCCGGCATTCACCAGGACGGCATGATCAAGGACCCGTCCACGTATGAGATCATATCGCCGCAGTCGGTAGGGGTTCCCCGCAACTCGCTGGTCCTGGGCAAGCACTCCGGCCGCAATGCGCTGCGGGTGCGCTATGAAAAGCTGGGCTTTACCTTCGACCGGGCCCAGCTCGACGATGTTTACCGCCGCTTTGTAGCTCTGGCCGACAAGATCAAGACCGTCGAAGACAGCCACTTGCTCGAACTGGTGCGCGAAGTCCCCAGCCGGACTGCCTACATTGCCGACACCGCCGCCAAGACGGCCCCGACCTGGATGGTCCCGCCCAGCCACGCCGATGCCCGCCCGCAGGACGCGGCGGCCGCGAAGGAGCGGACCCATGCCGCTCACGCGGCCCACGGCGGCGAGCGTGAAGGTGAACAGGAAGATTATCTGTGGGGAGTGTGAGGCCCGCCTGGCTGGTGGGCCTCCATCGTTTTCGCGCTGGCGCCAGCCGGTTCCGCAGGCGCAGCACGGAGGAGTCTGCTGACGACGGTCGTAAACGAACTGCGGGTCACCCGGGGACGGCGGCCGAGAGTCGAATTAGGGGAAGTTGGGATCACGAGGAAAGTCTTATGACCAAGACGGGAGCACAGATTCTCTGGGAATGCCTGGAGCGGGAAGGCGTCACCCACGTCTTCGGCTATCCGGGCGGGGCCATTCTGCCGGCCTATGACGCCCTGAAGCACAGCGATATCCATCACATTCTGGTGCGGCATGAGCAGGGCGCGACCCACATGGCCGATGGCTACGCCCGCGCCAGCGGCAAAGTGGGAGTCGCGGTCGCCACCTCCGGTCCGGGCGCCACCAACATGGTGACCGGCATCGCCACCGCCATGATGGATTCTTCTCCCATCGTTTGCATCACCGGCCAGGTAGGCAGCAAGCTGATCGGCTCGGACGCCTTTCAGGAAACCGATATCACCGGCATTACCCTCCCCATCACCAAGCACAACTATCTGGTCACGCACGCCGACCAGCTGTCGCGCGTCTTGCGCGAGGCTTTTTACGTGGCGCGCTCCGGACGCCCGGGACCGGTGCTGGTGGATATCACCAAGGATGCGCAGCAATCCTCATGCGAGTTCAACTGGGACGCTGCCCGGCCACAGCTGCCGGGGTATCGTCCCGACCTGTCCCCGGCAGACGCGGAGTACTCCCACGCCCTCGATCTGATCCACAAAGCCAAGCGGCCGGTGATTCTCGCCGGACACGGCATTTTGGTCTCGGGCGCCATGCAGGAAGTCCTCACTCTGGCGGAAAAGGGCGGCATTCCCGTGGCTCTGACGCTGCTGGGCCTGGGCGCATTTCCGGCTTCCCACCCGCTGAATCTGGGCATGATGGGTATGCACGGCGAAGCCTGGGTGAACAACACCATTCAGGAAGCGGATCTGCTGATCGCGCTGGGCATGCGCTTCGACGACCGGGTCACCGGCAATCTCAAGACCTATGCGCCCGATGCCAAGAAGATTCACATCGAGATCGACCCCGCGGAGATCAACAAGAATGTCAAGGTCGATGTGGCCCTGGTGGGCGATCTGCGCGAAGTCCTGCAACAACTGCTGCCGCGCGTGCAGTCGGTCGATCACAGCGAGTGGCTGGATTCCATCGACCGGCTGAAGGGCGACTCCGCGGTGCGCGACATTCAGCGGCTGCCCGACAATGGCCATCTCTACGCCGCCCACGTGATCAATGACCTGTGGCGCGAGACCCGCGGCCCCGATACCGTGGTGGTCACTGACGTGGGCCAGCATCAGATGTGGGAAGCGCAGTACTACAAGCACGAGTATCCGCGCTCCCTGATTACTTCCGGCGGCCTGGGAACCATGGGCTTTTCTCTGCCGGCGGGGATCGGCGCCAAAGTCGCAAGGCCGGAAGCGGAAGTCTGGGTGGTGGTGGGCGATGGCGGCTTCCAGATGACCATGGCGGAAATGGCCACCATCGTCCAGGAGAAGCTGAAGGTCCACATCGCGATTATCAACAACGGCTATCTCGGCATGGTGCGCCAGTGGCAGGAATTCTTCTACGAACGCAACTACGAGGCCACTCCCCTGCTCAACCCCAACTTCGTGAAAATGGCGGAGGCCTACGGAATCCGCAGCCTGGCGGTGACCCAACGCGCGCAGGTGGTGCCGGCGGTGCGCGAAGCGCGCCAGCACGACGGCCCGGTGCTCATCGACTTCCAGGTAGAGCAGGAGGATACGGTTTATCCCATGGTGGCGGCGGGCGCCTCCCTGCACGACATGATCCGGCGGCCCAGCCCGATTGTAGAAACCGCCGCCGACGAATAGGCCAGAATATGCTGAATATTTTTGTGGTTTACGTAGAGAACAAGCCAGGCGTTTTGACCCGGGTGGCTTCGCTGTTCCGGCGCCGCGCCTTCAACATCGATTCCCTGACCGTGGGACGAACGGAGAAGCCGGAAGTGTCGCGCATGACCATCACCGTGGACACGACTCCGGACCAGGCCCGCCGTATTGAGGCCAATCTCTATAACCTGGTGAATGTGCTGCTGGTGGAAAACATCACCAACGAGCCCGCCATCGCCCGCGACCTGGCCATGATCAAGGTGGCCGCCACCCACGAGGCGCGTTCCC
>CAYOZX010000313.1:0-4052 GCA_964408515.1 uncultured Acidobacteriaceae bacterium
TATCACCTCTCTCCTTGACAGAACCCCGCCGGGATGTCATTCCTATTAGCTTTTGGTCCGCCTCCGGGTACCGCTCCTTCCGGCGCGGTCGGCGCGGCCTCGAAGGGAACGTTTGAAAGTTCGGGTCTTTTATCACGACAGATGTTTCGACGGAGCCTGCTCGGCTGCTCTCTTCTCCCGCTTTTACCGGGAACGGATCCGCAACGACGTGACCTTCGTCTTCTCCGGCCTGCTGCACCGCGCCGGCTCACTCTTTGACGAGAACCAGTTCGACGGCGATGAAAATGTCATCGTCGACTTCAAATATTCCAGCTCCCCCAGAATCACCTGGTGGTTTGATCATCATCAGAGCGCCTTCCTCTCCCCCGACGATGCCGCCCACTTCGAGCAGGACCAGAGCAACCGCAAGTTCTACGATCCCGATTTCAAATCCTGCACCAGCTTTATCGCCACCATTGCCGAGCAGCGTTTCGGCTTCAACCCCGCGCCCGTCGCTGACCTGGTCTATTGGACCGACATCGTCGACGGCGCCCTGTATCCCGATGCCAGCACCGCCGTGGAGATGAAGGCTCCCGCTATGAAGCTCACCATGGTGATTGAGTCGGCGCGCGACTTCGGCTTCATTCCCCGGCTCATTCCTCTGCTGGCCACGCGCTCCTTGGCAGAGATTCTCGAGGAACCCTTCGTCGCTCCCCTGCTCGAACCCCTGCTGGCCCGCCACCGCCAGTCGATCGAGGTTCTGCGCGAGCGCATTGTGTCAAAGGACGGCACGCTCCTGTTCGACATCACCGATCAGGATCTCGAGGGCTACAACAAGTTCGTACCCTACTATCTGCACCCTGAGTCGGTTTACAGCGTCGGATTGAGCAAGAGCCATTTCCGGGTGAAGGTTTCAGTAGGCTCTAACCCCTGGGCGCCTTCGGAGCCCAGGGTCAACTTGGCGAAAGTGTGCGAGCGTTACGGGGGCGGCGGCCACGCTCGTGTGGGAGCGATTTCCTTTGAAGTGACCCAGGAAGAAGCCGCCAGAAACGCGGCGCGCGAGATCAGCGAAGAATTGCGCGCCAGCGTCCGCAACGTCTAGAACTCTGTGCCCCGGCGTCCATCGTTAGCGGTGCCCGCGTCTCGCAGCCGGCTGTCGCGCTGGCGCCCGCGGCTCCCACCTCTGTCATGTTCTTACTTCTGTGGTAGAAATCTCTCTGCCGGAAGGAGCGCCCTTATCAGCACCCTGCTGATCCGGAGCAGGGTATTCTCGAAGGCTGAGCAGTTGCTGCTGCAGCCGGGGAAAGTAGGCTTTCATCCAGACATGGGCTTCACCGAGTCTTCCAATTCGTTAGGCGCCGGTCGGGAACCCCCGCATCGTCATCCTCACGCCGCCGGACTTCGCGCTGTCGCCTCGTTCGAACTCGCCAAGGGCCTGATTGTGCTGCTGCTCGGCTTTGGCGCCGTTTCCCTGGTTCACAAGGACGCCTGGGATGTCGCTGAAACCGTGCTGAAAACTCTTCACGTCAACCCGGACCATCACTACGCCCAGGTGTTCCTCAACCTCGCCGATAACGTTACGGACGCCCGGCTCTGGGCCCTGGCCGCGGGGGCGTTAGCCTATTCCGTGATCCGCTTCGTCGAAGCCTATGGACTTTGGCTCGAGCGGGTGTGGGCGGAGTGGTTTGCCCTGTTCAGCGGGGCCCTTTACGTGCCTTTCGAAGCCTACGAGCTCGCTCGCCGCCCCACTCTGGTTCGCCTCGGCGTCCTGCTGATCAACTTATGTATCGTCTTCTACATGTTGTACTTACGGGTCTCAGCGGCGCGAGCTGCGCATGCTGCCCGCCTGCCGGAAAGTCCCGGTAACGCCTGAACTTAGGGGGAAAAGTGGGCCCGAGGCCGGAGACCGATGGAAAATGCCTGGATTTGCCCGGCCTTTCAGGGCATACTTGTGGTCCGCGCCCGCTTCCCCACGGGCCCTGGGGGGTTTTTCTATGCTGGGCGAGAACGAACAACCGCAACTCAATCTGGCTGGCCTGGATCGCATGTCCGGGCACCGTCGCAGCCGGATAATCCTGCTTCTTGCTTTGCTGCTGGCGGCGACGGTGGCCGTGGCGGTGAAGTACAGGGCTTACTGGCTGGACTCCGCAGTTTATGAGCAGCCGGCCGACGCGCAACTGGCGGCGGACGCCGCCAAAGAGGCGGAACGGCACACCCGCCCGGTGCATTCCAAGAAGGCCGGCGCCAAAGGCATGAGTATGAGTGCGGCTGCGGCAACTGCCGCCGAGGCAACTGCCGCCGAGGTGACCGAGCCCTCGCGTCCGCATGAAACCGTGATTCCTCCGTTGCGCGTGGACGTAAGGTACGCCAGTGGCGTCCATCGCACCCTGCTGGCCCGTAACTCTGCAGTCCACGTCGACATGGATCGCGACACTGCCGACTCTCCCGCTCTGCCCACACCTGAGGCCGGCGCTCTCAAGCCCTCCGAAACGGTAACGTTCTCTCCCCAAACCGTCGAGGTCGTGGTGCGCCCGGTCGAGCCGGTGTATCCGCCCCTCGCTCAGCAGTCGAACGTGCAGGGCTCGGTGGTGCTGCGTGCGCGCATCAACGAAGCTGGGACAGTGCAGTCGTTACAAGTGATCAGCGGTCCAGACATTCTTACCACCGCTGCCTTGGAGGCGGTCAGGCAGTGGCGCTTCAAACCTCACTACGAGGCAGGCGTGCCAGTTCCCACTGAGACCCAGATCACGGTGAACTTCACCATTTCCACTCCGTAAGCAAAGTGTGAACCTGGGCGCGGCTCCTTCTCCGTGCCCTCCGAACCTGTCCGTTCTATGCGGTAGAGCCGAAACGGCGCGATTGCCGCTCTCGCGGTCTCTTTCCCCTCCATGAGAGGATCGGGCTTGTGGTCTAATGCGGGTATGGAGCACCGTCGGACGGCGGCGACGCCGATAATAGAACAAAGGCAGCGTACGGCGGTAATCTGCACAGTGCTACTTTGGGCCGTCTGTGGACACGCCCAGGGATTACCACCGATTCGCAATAGTCGTGGTCTGAGCCTGTTGGTCGCAGATGAAAACGTACAGCCTACCTTGAGAATCGTTTTGCCGGGTTCGGCGGATACGGACGGAGCTATTGAAGTCATTTTCCCCGAGCACGTCAGCGCAAGAATGCATGGCAGTACTTAGGCTGAGCATCTGTATCTGTTCAGCCCCGGACGGCAAGGGGAGCATCCTACCTGGCGGGAGGGGAAACATTGGCTCGAATACGAAAGGGACTTTCAGGGAAAAATTACACTACCCCCCCGAGCGATTTTGGAAGACGATGGTGTCCGGTTTCACTACGAATTCACCAACCACTCCGATAAACGGTACGACATGATCTATGCCGTCACAGATCCCAGGCTGACCGGAATCTTTCACGATGTTCGCTTGGAGCGGACCTACGTACATCACCGGGAAGGCTTTGATCTTCTTGCGTCCCAAACTCCCAACCGTCTTACCATGCCTTTGAGCCAATGGTTGCCATCCCGCTACTTGGCTTCATACACGTGGCCTGTGCCGACCCAACGAGTCGACCACCATGATGGGATTACGTATTACAACAAATCGCAAGCGGTCGATGAGCCAATGGTGGCCACGCTGTCGACCGACCACAAGTGGGTTGTCGCCAGTTTCACCCGCACAACGGGTAACGTGTGGAGCAATCCAGAACTTACGTGCCAGCACGTTGACCCGGAAACGTCCCTGGATCCAGGTCAGCAAGCCGCGCTAGAGGTAAAGATCTTAGTCTTGCAAGGCGCCCTCGACGACGTGTTGCGCAAAGTCATCGCTCAACGTGACGCCATGAAGTAGGCCGCAGTCGCCACGTGCGAATGCCGTCGAAACTCACACTTAGTTTGTGCTTTGCGAGTTAGAAGAATTCAAATTCCGTGTTGAACTGATTCGCCATGCTTCCATTCGCACTTGATGGGCCCTGCTTCATGTGAGGCCCTGTGCGCATTGGGGTCCTCAGTATCGGTGGGTTCCGGCTCCTGAACAACGGCCCCGCGTGGTCCAAGGTTGCTTGGGCGA
>CAYOZX010000314.1:0-4029 GCA_964408515.1 uncultured Acidobacteriaceae bacterium
AACCGACATCAAGAGGGTGTTGGCTTACTCCACGGTCTCGCAGCTGGGATACATGTTCATGGCCTGCGGCGTGGGAGCGTTTTCAGCGGGAATCTTCCACCTGATGACGCATGCCTTCTTCAAGGGACTGCTCTTTCTGGCGGCGGGTTCGGTCATTCACGCCGCCGGCGGGGAGCAGGACATGCGGCGCATGGGCGGCCTGCGCACCAGGATTCCCTGGACCTTCTGGACCATGACGGCGGGAACCTTCGCCATCGCAGGTTTTCCTCCCCTGGCCGGATTTTTCAGCAAGGATGCGATTCTCTGGCGTGTCTATGCCAGTCCCTATGGCAGCTGGGTCTATTGGCTGATCGGAGTGGTCACGGCGTTTATCACCTCGTTTTACATGTTCCGGCAATGGTTCCTGACCTTCTTCGGCGAATATCGCGGAGCGGCCGAGGAGCCAGCCCACGCCCATGCGGCGCATCATTCGAGCTCGGGCGACGGCGGCGTGCATGATGTTGACATGCTGCGGGCGGTGGTCGCGCCCTCCCACTCCGAGAACCATATCCACGAGAGCCCGCCGATCATGATCGCCCCGCTGGCGGTCCTGGCACTGTTGTCGGTGTGCGGCGGCTGGATCGGCATTGCACGCTTCGAGCGGTTCCTCGCGCCGGTAATGCAAGTCGGGCATGTCGGTAGATGGGTAGCGCTCACCGCCGAACAGAGCGCGCGGATCGCCGAAACCGAACGCCTCGAGATGCTCTTCACGTTGATTTCCGTGGCCGCGGCTTGCCTGGGCCTTTACCTGGCCTGGCTGCTTTATCACCGCAGGCCACAGCTCCCGCAGCAGATCGCTGACGGACTTGGCCGCCTCTACAGCGCGGTCGCGAACAAGTACTACGTGGACGAACTCTACGCCGCGCTCTTTGTCAAGCCATTGGTGGACGGCTCCTCCCGCATCCTGTGGCGCGGCATCGACCAGGGCGTCATCGACGCCGCCCTGGATCACAGCGCCAGCGGCGCGCGCGAAGTTTCCGATTCTGTTCGTCACATGCAGTCGGGAAACTTGCGCTCTTACGCCGGATGGGTGGCGGCAGGTGCGGCGGTGGTCATCGCTTATATGGTCTGGACGGGCACACGATGAATATGGACAGGTGGAGTCCGGTGATTCTGACGCTGGTCACCTTCATCCCTCTGGCGGGGTCGCTGCTTCTCTTGCTCTTGCCACGCCGGGACCGCGACATCAAAGTGTTCTCGCTCGTGGTCTCGCTGCTCACGTTTGTGCTGTCCCTGCATCTGCCGGTTCACTTGCAGCGGGCAAAAGCCGGTTTCCAGTATGAGCTCGACAAAGCCTGGATCCCGACTCCCAACATTCATTACCACATGGGGGTGGACGGCATCTCCGTGTGGCTGGTAGTGCTGACCACCTTTCTGACACCCCTGTGCGTGCTGATTTCCTGGAAATCGATTCATGAACGGGTGAAGGAGTTCTTCATCCTGCTGCTGGTGCTCGAAACCGCGCTCACCGGCGTCTTTGTCTCGCTGGATCTGTTCTTGTTCTATTTTTTCTGGGAAGCCACGCTGGTTCCGATGGCTCTGCTCATCGGAATGTACGGGCACGGGCGCCGGGTTTATGCGGCGGTGAAATTTTTCCTGTATACGATGATCGCCTCCGTCTTCATGCTGGCGGCGATTCTCTGGCTCTATGCCAAGGTGGGCAGCTTCGATTTCGTAGCGACGCGGAATGCCATTCAGTCCGGAAGCGTGGCCGGGTTCGCTACCGCCGCGCCCTGGCTGTTTCTCGGCTTCTTCGTGGCCTTTGCGGTCAAAGTTCCGCTGTTTCCGTTCCACACCTGGCTGCCGGACGCGCACGTGGAGGCGCCCACGGCAGGGTCGGTGCTCCTTGCCGGCGTGCTGCTGAAAATGGGGACCTACGGCATGTTGCGCTTCAATCTGGGGCTCTTTCCCGGGCAGGCGCGCAGCAACGCGTGGTGGGTGATGATTCTGGCGCTGATCGGCATCATCTATGGCGCGCTGGTGGCGCTGGTTCAGCCCAACATGAAGAAGTTGATCGCGTACTCTTCCATCAGCCACCTGGGATTCGTGGTGCTTGGTATTTTCAGCTTCACGCCAATGGGTCTGGACGGCGCGACTTTCGTAATGCTGGCGCACGGCATTTCCACCGGAGCGCTTTTCATGTTGGCAGGAATACTCTACGAGCGCCGGCACACCTACGAGATTTCCGAGTATGGCGGGCTGGCGAGTTCGATGCCGTGGTACGCGGCCTTCTTTCTGGTAACGGTGCTGGCGTCGGTCGGTCTCCCTCTGCTGAACGGCTTCATCGGCGAGTTTCTCGTGCTCAGCGGAGCCTTTCAGACGCGGGCGGTCTATGGAATCCTCGGAGCTACCGGTGTGATCTGGAGCGCAGGATACCTGCTGTGGCTCTATCAACGGGTTTTCTTTGGCCAGATCACTCTCGAAGCCAATCGCGTCCTCCCCGACCTCAATGGGCGGGAACGCAGCGCCTTGCTGCCTACCACCGCTGCCGCTCTGGTCATGGGGGTGGCTCCGCTGCTGTGGCTGAACGCGATCGATCCCGCGGTCCGCTGGGCCTTGCAGCCGCCGATCTCGCTGGTCAGCAAGGTGATGGCGCCATGAACACGGTGACCCAGAATCTGCCCCAGGGAGTGGAATACCTCCGTATTCTGCCCGAGATCGTCCTATCCCTGGCCGGGATGGCGGTCATGCTTCTCGATCCCCTGCTTAGCGAACGGCGAGTTCCGAAGACCTTGGGGCTGGTGGCGCTGAGCGGTTCTGTGGTCGCGATCGCAGCCACGCTCGTCCAGGCGAGCTCGCCCGGTACCGCCTTCTGGAGTATGGTCAACGTGGACAGCTTCAGCACGTTCTTTCACGTCCTGATCACGACCATCACCTCCATCGTCATTCTTACCTCGTACGAGTACATGGAAGCGCAACAGATTCGTGCCGGCGAGTATTACGGGCTCGTCCTGTTCGGGGCCGTGGGCATGTGTCTGATGTCGTCGGCCGTCGAGCTGGTGCTGATCTTCATCGCCCTGGAGATTTCCTCGATTTCCACCTACGTGCTGGCTGGCTTCCGCCGCCGCGCCGCCATCAGCAGCGAGGCCTCGCTGAAATATTTTCTTCTGGGCTCTTTCGCGACTGCATTCTTTCTCTATGGTGTCGCGCTGATGTTCGGCGCCACCGGCTCCACCAGCATGAGTGTGATCGGCCAGGCACTGCGTCCTCATCCCGTCCCGCTGCTCGCCTTTGCCGGCATCGCCCTGATGTTCGTCGGCCTGGGGTTCAAAGTCGCGGCCGCCCCGTTCCATGTGTGGACGCCTGATGTCTACGAGGGTGCGCCCGCGCCGGTGGTGGGGTTCATGTCCACCGCCCCCAAGGCTGCCGTGTTCGCGGTGCTGCTGCGCATCATGTTTGAAGTCAATGCTCCCGGGCGGCTGTGGCTCATCTGGCTGGCGGCCGCCCTTTCCATGACTCTGGGGAATCTGGGCGCGTTGGTGCAGCAGAATGTCAAGCGGCTGCTGGCTTACTCTTCGATTGCTCACGCCGGATATTTGCTGGTTGCGTTTGCCGCCCTTCCTGACAACGGCATTCCCGCCGCCATGTTCTACACCGCGTCGTACGCGGCCATGAATCTTGGCGCGTTCGCGGTCGTGAGCCACCTCGCCGGAAGCGGAGAGCGCTTCGTCACGCTGGACGACTACGCCGGCTTGGGGCGGCGCGTACCCCTTCTCGCCGCCGCCCTGACCATTTTTTGCTTTTCCTGCTTGGACATTCCACTGCCAGCGGGTTCTTCAGCCAATCGGACGTTCCCAGTCGCCACTACTTGATTGCGACCTCTTTACCGGCCTCGGATGATGCGTAGATCGCGTCCATAATCTGAGCAACTGCGAGCCCGTGCTCGCCGGTGACAAGCGGCTCCGTGCCGTTAACGACCGCTTCAACGAAATGCTTGACTTCCTCGTGATGTGAGTTTACATTGCTGCCACCGGCGATCTCCGGCTTGAT
>CAYOZX010000315.1:0-4014 GCA_964408515.1 uncultured Acidobacteriaceae bacterium
ATCAGAGGAGCCCGCTCCGGTGATCCGCCAGGCCAGGAGTAGCTCTTCTCTGGGGGTTACTCGTAGGCCAGCGCGTCAATGGGGTCCTTCTGCGCTGCCTTGTAGGCGGGATACATCGCGCCCAGGACCGCGCCCACGATGGCTATCAGGGTAGCCCGCAGAATCCATCCTCCAGTAACTACAACCGGCAAGGTGGGCAGCCGGTAGCGGAAGCCGACCCGCGCCAGCAGACTGATCAGGACTCCAGCCACAATCCCGCCGATGGCCAGCAGTACAGTCTCCCGCAGAATCACATTCACAATGTACAGCTTCGAGGCTCCCATCGACTTCAGGATTCCAATCTCGCGCGTGCGCTCCATGACCGCGGTATACATCGCCTGAAAAATGACGATGAAACCGATCACCATGGAGATTCCGATCACCACCTTGATGAAGGTCGACAGTCCAGGATAGTTGCTCGGTGTCATCATGGAGAGGTAATAGGCCATGGAAACGGCTACATATCTTTCCATGCCCGGCACCTGCTTGATCTCTTCGACGACCTTATCGGCATTCCCCGGCTCGTCCAGCTTCAGATAGAACAACGAGGCCTTGCCCTGCCCCCCGATCAAATCCTGCAGTGTCTCGATGGGAAGAAACTTTCTGGCCCCTCGTCCTTCCTCGACAATGCCCGCGACGCGATATTCATGGTTCAGGATCTCGATGGTATCGTTGACCCTCACGTGTCTGGCTCTGGCGAACAGGGTGTCCACCAGGACGTCATTCGGACCCTGGAAGGGACCCCCCTGCAGGTAATGAAACGGCCGCCCCGCCATCGCCTCGTAACTCTTCAGATCGATGCCCGCAATTACCTCGAGAGCTCCGGAAGTTGAGACTTGCGTGACCACGGGCGCCACCGCCGCTACGTGGGGAAGCTTGGACAAAAGGTTCCCCACTTTCACGGACATAGGAGCGCCCGTGACGCCTACGATGTAGGCAGATCCCGGCGGCATGACAATAACATCCGCCCCGATTCCGGCCTGCCGCTTGCGGGAATCGTTCAGCATGCCGATTGAGAGTCCGACGATCAAAAGGATCAGCGTGACTTCCAGAGCAATGGCGACGACGCTGATCAACGACCGGAGCGGCCGCTGCACCAGGTTGGCGACGATCATTTTGTTCATCATGGGGATTGCTGGCTTCCGGTTGCTGGCGTTTGAGCTTTGAGTTTTCAGCTTCTAGCTCTCAGCTTGCGACTGCTGAATGCTGAATGCTCTATTTCCCGTCTGTGCCGCTGACTTGGCTCGCCTTTCGCGAATCCAGATGAACCACCTCCGCGCCGGCAGGCTGCTCCAGGACGAACTTGTCGTTGGGCAGCTGCGAATTCAGCTCCAGCTTCACCATGGTCAGGGTGATGTCGTACTCCTCCTGCGGCCGCCAGATTTCAATCTGCGAGGGGAAGTTCACTCCGTCGTAGGCCTTGTATCCCTCGTAGCGCGAATCAGTGAGAAGATTGCCTTCCTGGTCGTAGATGAGTTGCCGGTGCGGCAGCAGGTCAGTCCGGCTGAAAATGATCTTGCGGGAGAGAAAAACGCTGCCGTCATCTCTCTGCCGGATTACGTCGATCTGGTAGGCGGCCTGCTGCACCTGGTGGCCCTTGGCATCGGTAACGATTTCCACGGTGTGTTCGAGGAAGGCCTTCTCTATGGGGTCGACCTGGCGAAGAAGCAATGCATCATAAATTTGTTGCGGGCGCAGATTCTCCAGGCTTGGCTGCGGAGTCCGAGCCTCTTCGTCATTCCGTCCGACGACGAACCGGTTTTTGGGCGGAATCCACAGCTTGAATTCTCGTCCGTCGCTGACCATGTCAAAGGCGCGATTACGCACGATGGGCATCAATCCGATCATGCGCAGCATGGCCGGCTTGCGGGCCAGAATGTAGCCACGAATCTGCTGATAGTCAGTGACCTTCCCCTTCTTGACGCCTCCCACCGAGGTATCAATGTCCACCGTAGCCTGCAGAGTTTGTATCCTGCCCGCCTGGCTGTTGATGTAGTCGATCAGTTCCGGCTGGCTGGCGGTCTTCAGCGGAGCGGTGCTGACCTGCCGTTCCACCCGGCGGGAACGGAACAAACACCCGGTAAGGGGAAGAATGACCAGAACCAGGACAACCGCACGATGAATATGACCTTTTCCCATGAGGACCCAATAAGAAAGTATATCGTGAGCCTTGCCGCGGTTGACGACCCTCCGCCGTGACTGAACCAACGTCACGTACAGGATGTGAAGCCTTTAATTCAACAGCGGCGCTCGCTTGGCCTCGCGCCATTTCTCCAGGGCGCGGATCAAGATCACCAGCCGGAGTCCAGCCCGGGCAAAACGTCGCCAGAGATGCACCCCGGCTGAGTACTCCCATTTGATGTCAAAGGGCGGAGTTTGGTGTCAAGTTCAGAGGGTTCGGGCTCTGTTTAACAGAAAGATGCACGCCGGCATGCTCTCAGGGTGCCTCTGGCGGCTTGCCGGGCGCTATCTCGCCCGCACCGCATGGCGCAGTTTGGCCACATTCTGGTTGTGCTCCTCCAGGCTTCGCGAGAAACGATGGCGGCCATTTCCATCGCTTACGAAGTACAGGAACCGGGTTTCGGCCGGGTGCAGGGCCGCTTCCAGGGAAGTGCGTCCGGGATTGGCGATAGGGCCGGGCGGGAGTCCCGCATGCAGGTAGGTGTTGTAGGCGGAGTGAAACTGCATATCGGCATGATGCAGCGCCCCGCCGTAGGTCCCGGCCAGGAGCTCGGCATAAATCACGCTTGGGTCAGCCTGCAGCGCCATTTTCTGCGACAACCGGTTCTGGTACACGCCGGCGACCAGCGCACGCTCCCCGGGGACGGCGGTTTCCTTCTCCACGATGGAGGCCATTGTAACCATCCTGCGAACGTCCGCCGTAAGGCCGATCTGCTGCGCCACCTGGCGGAACTGCCTCACCATCGTGCTCACGATGTCTTTCATACCTTGCGTCCGTGTGAAACCATAAGTGTTCGGGAACAGGTAGCCCTCCAGGCTTTTGGCGTCGGGATCCAGATCGGAAATCAGTCCGGTCTCCGAGCGCGCCAGCTCCAGAAATCTTTGCTCCGATCCCAGGCCTGAGTCCTGAATCGCGCGCGCGATATCGAACATGGTGAAACCTTCCGGAATCACGACCGTATGCACGTAGACATCGCCGCGCACCAGGCGCTCGTGGACGTCGCGCGCCGCTGCGGGCGCTTCAAAAAGATATTCGCCTGCCTTTAACGACTGTCTGCGGTGGTAGCGGTGCCAGAGGACAAAGGCCAGCTTGCTGCGGATCACCCCCGCCAATTTCAGTTCGTCGGCGATACGCCGCGTGGAGTAGCCTGGCCGCAGCATCACAAACCTCTGCGCTGGCGGGGCGACCGGAGTCATCACCGCCCAGGCCAGCCAGCCGGCAAACGCGAGCGTGGCCACCAGCAGAAGCGCCAGAAGTGCCAGAAATGCGCGCAAATTAGAAATAGTTTAGATGAAAAGTGGCCGAGGGATTGGCAGTCGGGAGTCGCTGGACCTTGGGGGCGGCGGTGGCCCGCGGAAAACTTGCAGACCTTGTCTCAGGATAACAGCGACGGCGACGCCGACTTGTCTCTTCAAGACACGATTCCAGTCTGCCATGTGAACTGCAATCCCTGTTTCACACATCTGGATCAACGGACGCTATGCTCCTGCCCCTTGCGTCCAGCCAGCTTTGCAGAATCAGCACGGCCGCGATTTGATCGATCACCTCGCCGCGGCGCTGGATGGACATCTGCGTTTCTCGCAGGAGGCGATTGGCCTCAGCCGAGGTCAGCCGCTCGTCCCACAGGTGGACCGGCAGCTTGAAACGTCCCCGCAGCAGACCAGCGAAGGCTTGCATTTTCTCTGCCTGGGGTCCCCCCGCGCCGCTCATGCGCAGGGGAAGGCCGACTACGATTTCCGCCACCTGATACTCTCTGATTACGTGTTGCAGGCGTTCCAGATCTCTCTTCCTGT
>CAYOZX010000316.1:0-3974 GCA_964408515.1 uncultured Acidobacteriaceae bacterium
GCGGATCTGTACCGGGAACATCTCCGCCAGCGTGGTCGACAGCGGCCCGAGCACGACCGCGCCCAGCACGCCGAACAGCAGCCCAATCACGAGCAGTGTGGCCGTGGTCGGCGCCGCCTGCCGCCACGGAAAGCACGGCCATGCCGCCCGCGAAAGAAAGCCACCCCGCCCGGGTCCGCGTGGCGAGACCCGCCAACGCCAATCCGGCTAGCAGGAGAGAGGCCGCGGCTCCATTCAGGCGTCCGCGGCGGTATCCGTCCAGGGCCACCAGGCCCAGGATGTTCAGCGTCACGCCATTCGCCACGGCCTGCAGAAAAGGTCCGCGGGCGCGATCAGCATGGATTCCCAGGCCTGGGTCGAGCAGGTAGCGGGGGAGTATGAGCTGCTTTGCGTCGAACAAGAAAAAAATCGCTGTCAGGCACAAGTAAACCAGCACCAGCAGGGCGTAATTTTCGAAGCGGCGGCGGGAAGGGGCGTCGTGAAACACTGAGCCGGCAGCGAAGTACAGAGCGAATGGCACCGCCCACTGGGCAGCAAATACGCTCCAGTTTTGCGCCTCGTAGGGCTGCGAAACGACCCTCTGCAGTCCCAGGAGCAGCAGCGCCCCCATCGGCCACAGAACGGGATCGGCGGTCAGCAGGGATTGCCGCAATGCCAGCAATCGCAGCACCACCACGAACAGCAGCAAGAAAAACGCGATCCGATCCAGCCCATACAACTTCGCATCCGGGGGACGAAACAACATCACGGTCAACGTGCCTAGAAACAACCAGGACGGTGCGGCCAGCAGCGCGTGCAAGGGGCGGAGGGCCGTCGCGGCGCTATGGTGCGCGACCAGGACGGGCATGGGGAGCCGGTTCGCGAACTGTCCCCGGGCCGTCATCTAAGCGCCCGTGCCCGCAAACACCGCGAATATCGTTTTCCACAAAATCCGCAGATCGAGCCCAAGGCTCCACCGCTCGATGTATTCCAGGTCGAGAGCCAGGTTGCGCTGGAATGATGGGTCGGCCCGGGCCGTAACCTGCCATAGCCCAGTGATTCCCGGCCTCACGTCCAGCCGCCTCAGGTGCTCCAGCCGGTACTTCTTACAGTCATCCATCGGGTGGGGCCGCGGGCCCACCAGGCTCATTTCTCCGCGCAACACATTCCACAGCTGCGGCAATTCGTCCAGGCTGTACCGGCGCAGAAAACGGCCCACGCGCGTGATTCGCGGATCGGCCACGAGCTTGAAACAGGGGCCGGAACGCTGGTTATATTGCCGCAGCCCATCCTTCAGGCGATCGGCATCCGTGACCATGGTGCGGAACTTGTAGCAGGTGAAGATCCGGCCCTTCAGGCCTGCGCGCTTGGAGCCATAGAACACCGATCCGGGGGAGGAAGCTTTGATCGCCAACGCGATCCCCGCCATCAAGGGCGCGACCATCAGCAACGCCGCACCGGCTCCCGCAATATCCAGTACGCGCTTCCAGAACGCGCCCGGAGCTTCGCCTTCCTCCTCGTGCAGGGTGAACACCGGTAGCCCGCCGATGTACTCAAGTCGAATCTCTTCGCCCTCCAGGCCATAAAGGTCGGGGACCAGGCGGACATCCAGCCGGTTGCGCCGCGCTTCGCGGATCACCCAGCGCGTCAGCTCATGCTGATGGGGAATCGCCAAAATGACCTCGTCAACAAATTCGCTGCGGGCGATGCGCGCCAGCTCGCCGACTGTGCCCAGGCCGTCCCTGCCCCCTTTGCCCGTCTCATGGACAAAGCCCACCACGGTAAGCCCTTTCCTTTTCATCCTTTCCAGCGCCGCAGCCAACTCTCTCCCCAGTTTCCCCGCCCCCACGATCAGCACGTTGCGCCCGCCGTTGGACGTCCTGGACTCAGGCCGCTGCTCACGTTCCCATACCGCCCAGCCGCCCAGCAACAAGAGCTGGGAATCCGCAGCCCGCCAACCCCTGCCGTGGACCTCATCGGGGCTCGGTTGGGTCGCCATCGAGTCGGCAGAGCCCGAAGTCATTGGTCTCCCAGGGTTGTCGCGAAGGGGGCTTGAGGTGCTCACCGCCGTCAAAGCCTCCGGTAGATTCCTTCAGGAATGGGGAACTCACGTTGATCCAGGACTGCGCCGAGCAACCTGGCGCGGCTGGCCTGCAGCATCTGGACGGTCCGTTGTGCGGCCGCCCGCCGAGTCACATTAGCCTCCAGCACCAGGACTACGCCATCGCTGAGATGGCCCAGCAGTGCGGCATCGCTGCTGAACGCGGCCGGCGGGCCATGCAACACGGTGTAGTCAAATTCCAGCTTGAGCTCCCGTAGCCGGCCCGGGAGCCATTCGGTCGACAGACCGGCCTCGTTTTCTCCCACAAACGTGCCCCGCGACACCCGCCAGAGATGGCCTGCGATTCGCTGCGCGGAGTGGCGCAGGGGAGCGAATCCTGCGGAATGCAATTCCGCCGTAACCGGAGGCGACTCTTCGTGTCCGGGCTCAGAACTGGACGGGCCATCCACCAGAGCCACGCTGCCCGGAATCTGGGCCGCCAGCACTTGCGCCACCCGCAGGCAGATCTCGCCTACGTTGCCTTGGTCAACTGCGCAAAAGACTACCTGACGCGCCGGCCGCGCCCAGCCCGGGAGAAAGACCTGCCGTACCAGGCTGCGGATTTGTTCCTCCGCGAAGCGTTCCGTGCTCCAGGGCAGGAGGTCCGGCCCGGCTGCTGGCGGAGCCACAGGATAGGACTCGAAGATCTCGCCTGCCAGCGCGTGTTCCAGAAGATCAGGTTGCGTGCTCATACGCGTTCCTCGAATCGTGCGCCAGCCGGGACAGGATCGGATGTGCCTGCCCTGCCGGGCGCTTGCAGCACATTACGTGAGTCCGGCACTGGTGGGCAGCGAAGCCAGCACAGGCGTGCCCAAGTACGCCATGACCTCGTCGGGCGTTCGGAACGACGGGTTGAAGTAGTCCGCGGCAAAAGCTGCACTGATGCCCACCGTCCCACCCAGCAGCAGCCCAAAAAGGCCGAAGACCCAGGCCGCCCTCGCAGGCAGGGCGGGCGGCCGCGCTTCTTGCGCCACGGCCACGTTCACGATGCCGCCCTGGTCCAGGGCATCCTCGATACGTGCTTCCTCCCGCTTTCCCAGGTAGAGCAGGTATTTCTGTTCCGCCGACTTTAACTCCTCCATCAGTTGGCCCTGGCGAATCGCATTTGCACCCAGCTGTTGCGCCATGTCGCGATAACCCGCCACCTGGATGCCGGTGGCCTGACCATGCGCCTCGAGCGTCCCCAGTTCCACCTGCGCCTTGAGCAGTTCCGCCTTGGCCCATTCATAATTAGGATCCTGATTACTCGTCTGTTCCCGCAGCGGCGACTGCTCTTCTGCGGCGATGCTGGCTTTCGTCTCAGCTATCTGCTGGTCCACTTCCTGCACCAACCGGTAGGACGGCTGAAACTTGCTGAGCAGCTCGGTGCGCTTCAATTGCAGCTCCAGGAGTCGCGACTTCAGCTTCTCTGCCAACTGCGGATTGTCGGAATTGCGAATCAACGTGACCGTGCGCTCAGGCAGCGCCTTCAGTTTCGCTTCCAGGCCTCGTATGCGTTCTCTGGTTTCGGCAACGGCTACCTTGGTTTGCCGGTCGTTGGCTTCGGCGTCGCTCAGCTTCTGCAACGCCATGTCCCGTTCCAGGGGAGCGGAAACCACTCCCTGATCGCTGCCGAAATCCAACAAACGGAACTCTGCCTCCAGCAGTCCGCGGCGTGATTCCGCCACCTGCTGATCAAAGAACTGGTATTGTCCGGTCGGCCTCCGCACCCGCTGCTGTCTCTCCAGGTAGGCGCGCGCCAGGGCCTGCAGCACGGCAGCCGCCTCGGCGGGATCGTGTGCCGTGTAAGCCACGGCAATCAGATTGCTTCTGCGCAGGGGCTCGGCCTGAAGCCTTCCTGCCAGGCGGCGCACCGAGCGGGCTAATCTGGCCTCTTCATCCCGATAGATATAGC
>CAYOZX010000317.1:0-3958 GCA_964408515.1 uncultured Acidobacteriaceae bacterium
GACACAGGGGAAACGGAGGTCTGTTGGTTGGAACCACGGAGGACACGGAGAACACTGACCATCAATGTGACAGACGACCACGGCCGTGTGATGAACGTCACAGACAAGGCTCGACACGACAGATAGATGCAAGCTTATGCATTTCAATGAAATCACTGGCGCGACAGTGGATGCTGCCATGAAAGTGCATTCTGCCCTGGGGCCGGGTCTGCTCGAGAATGTCTACGAGGCTTGCCTGGCGCACGAATTGAACCGCCGTGGTTTTCGGACCGCTACCCAAATGCCCGTCCCGGTACGTTACGACGGCCAGACCATTGATCTAGGATTCAGGGTCGATATTCTGGCAGAAGGCACTGTGGTGGTGGAAATCAAGGCAGTGGACGCGATTACTCCCGTTCACCAGGCACAACTGATTACTTTCCTGAAGCTAAGCAAGAAGTATGTCGGTCTGATGATTAACTTCAACGTGGTGCATCTGCGGGACAGCATTCGGCGCATGGTCTATGGCGATCCACCCTCGGAGTCCTCCGAGCCCGCGGTGGTTAGAGCCCAGGTTTCCCCTGGGTCCTCAGTGTCCTCGGTGGTTAGAACCCAGGTTTCCCCTGAGTCCTCGGTACCCTCGGTGGTTAAGATCCGCCACTAGGCCGGCTTCCATCTCAGTACGGGCTTGCGGGCGGCGGTGGTCTCATCCAGGCGCGACACTCGAGTGGTGTGCGGCGCGTCGAGCACGGTCTGTGGATCCTCCTCGACCTCTTCAGCGATCGACTTCATGGCTTCCACGAACAGGTCCAGCTCTTCCTTGGACTCGCTCTCGGTCGGCTCGATCATCAGCGCGCCCGGCACAATCAGAGGGAACGCCGTGGTGTAGGGATGGAAGCCGTAGTCGATCAGACGCTTGGCAATGTCCATCGTCCTGACGCCCTTGCGGGCCTGCAGTTTGTCGCTGAAAACCACCTCGTGCATGCTGGGCGTGGAATACGGCAGGTCGTAGGCGCCTTCCAGACCCTTGCGAATGTAATTGGCGTTGAGTACGGCATCTTCGGTGGTTTGGCGCAGACCATCCGGGCCGTTGGCCAGAATGTAACCCAGGGCCCGAACGAACATTCCGAAGTTGCCGTAGAACGCACGCACCCTCCCGATGGATTGCAGCCGATCATAATCGCAAGCCAGGGTGCCGTCAGGTTTGGTGACCACCACCGGCACCGGCAAAAATGGTTCGAGGAGTTTTTTGACCGCCACCGGCCCTGAGCCTGGTCCGCCGCCGCCGTGGGGGGTGGAAAAGGTCTTATGCAGGTTCAGATGCATTACATCTACACCAAAGTCCCCCGGCCTGACCTTGCCCACCAGGGCATTCATGTTTGCGCCGTCCATGTAGAGAAGACCGCCCTTGGCGTGCAGAATGTCGGCGATCTTGTGTATTTCCTGTTCAAACACTCCCAGGGTGTTGGGATTGGTGAGCATCAGCGCGGCGACATCATCATTCATTTGCGCCGCCAGCGCCGCCACATCCACCATACCGCGCCCGTTGGATTTCAGGTTCTCCACCCCATAGCCGACCGTGGCGGCGGTCGCCGGATTGGTGCCATGGGCAGAATCCGGGATCAGAATTTTCTTGCGAGGCGCGCCCTTTGACTGGTGGTAGGCGCGGACCATCAGCAGCCCAGTGAGTTCGCCGTGCGCTCCCGCCGCTGGTTGCAGCGTGATGGCATCCATGCCGGTGATTTCTGTCAGGCACTCGCTCAGCGTCTTGATGATGCGCAGAGCGCCCTGCGAAATCCGTGCCGGCTGATAGGGGTGTCCGTTGGCCAATCCCTCCAAGCGCACCACCGTCTCATTGACCCGCGGGTTGTACTTCATCGTGCACGAGCCCAGGGGATACATCCCGAGATCAATGGCATAGTTCCAGGTGGAGAGGCGGGTGAAGTGCCGGATGATCTCGATTTCGCTTACCTCCGGCATGTGGCCGAGCTCTTTTCTCTCGACGGAGCCGAGCACGGCAGCCGCATCCACCTCGGGGACATCGAGCGGCGCCAGTTTCCAGGCGGCCTTTCCCGGCGATGACTTCTCGAAGATCAGGCCCTCGTTCTGATTCACGTGCCGCGTGGCTTTGCGGGTCATGTGCTTCACCGCGTCACCTCCTGCGCATTCTCCTCCCGGGCGCTCAGCACCGAGCTTTCGCTTTCCGCCACTACGCCCGCGGCGGTATCGATCGCTGTGCGCGTGGTCAGTTCGCTGCAACACCACAAGGCGGCATTGCCCAGTTCAGGATAGAACCGGCGCAGCGGCAGGCCGCCCACGATCTTGTGTCCCAGCAGACGGCTGTTGATGGCGCCGGGATCCTCGCTGGTCTGCACCACAAATTCGTTGAAGCGAGGCGCACCCGGAAACAACACCTTGGCGTGCTTTGTGAACTGACCCACGGCGTATGCGGCCTTGGCCAGATTCTGCCTGGCCAGCTCCCGCAACCCGGTCTTCCCGTAGATGGTCATGAATATGTTGACCATCAATGCCACCAGCGCCTGGTTGGTGCAGATATTGGAAGTCGCCTTCTCCCGCCGGATGTGCTGCTCGCGCGTGGCCAGCGTGAGGACGAACCCCCGTTTGCCGTTGCGGTCCGTGGTCTGACCCGCGAGCCGTCCCGGCATTTGCCGCACAAACTTCTCCCGGGTCGCAATCACCCCACAGTACGGACCGCCAAAGCCCACGGGAACTCCGAAGGACTGGGCCTCCATGGCGATCACATCGGCCTGGCGCGGAGGCTCAACGATGCCCAACGACACCGCCTCGGCGATCGATACCGCCAGTAAAGCCCCCTTCTTATGGGCAATTTCCGCGGCAGCTTCCGCATCCTCGATGGCGCCCAGAAAATTTGGCGACTGAATCAGGACGCAAGCTGTGTCCGTGGTGACCAATTTTTCCAGTCCGCGCCAGTCCAGGCGGCCATCGCTTCCGAACGGGCAGATCGACAGTGGCATGCCCTGATGGTGGGCATAGGTGGCCAGCACTTCGCGGTATTCCGGATGCACGCTGCGGGCCACTACCGCGGAGCGGCGTCCCGTGAGGCGAACCGCCATCATCACCGCTTCCGCCGCGGCCGTGGAGCCGTCATACATGGAGGCGTTGGCCACTTCCATACCCGTCAGCTCACAAATCATCGTCTGGAATTCGAAGATGGCCTGCAAGGTGCCTTGGGAAATTTCGGCCTGGTACGGCGTGTAGGCGGTAAGAAATTCGCCCCGGGAAATCAGGGCGTCAATGATGACCGGACGGTAGTGGTAGTAGGCCCCGGCTCCGAGAAAGCTCGCGTAACCGTCGCCATTCTCGCGGGAGCGCTCCCGGAACCAGTCCACAATCTCTGATTCCGCCATCTGGCGCGGCACGGCGAGCTCGCGCCCCAGCCGGTATTCTTCCGGAATGGGAGCAAACAAATCCTCGATCGTGTTCGCGCCGATGGCCTGCAGCATAGCCTTCCGGTCGGCGGGCGACTTGGGCAAATAGCGCATAGAAAGCCGGTTAGATGTCGCGGGGGATCAGTTCGATCTTGCAGTCTTGGGCAGCGGTCAGCGTCCTGCCTCCTCGGCCACAAACCTTTCATAGTCAGCCGCAGAGAGCAGGCTGCTCATCTCAGCCGGATCTTTCAGGGCGACCTTGATCATCCATGCGCTGTGCGCATCCTGGTTGATTTTCTCCGGCGCCGTAGCCAGTTCGCCATTTACCTCGGTAACCACGCCGGACGCGGGAGCGTAAAGATCGGAAACCGCTTTCACCGATTCAACCGATCCGAAGCTCTTGCCGGAAAGAATCTCTGAGCCCGGCTTGGGCAAGTCCACGAATACAATGTCGCCCAGGGATTCCTGAGCGTAGTGCGTGATGCCGATGCTGGCATTCTTTCCGTCGGCTTTGATCCACTCGTGTTCTTTGGTGTACTTGTAGTCTGCTGGATAACCCATGATAGCGT
>CAYOZX010000318.1:0-3932 GCA_964408515.1 uncultured Acidobacteriaceae bacterium
CGCGCTCGGTCCTGGCGCACATTTCCTGGGCCAAGAACCACATGCGCGATCCGCAGGAGCTCTATCTGCAGTCGGGCGACCCCAAGACGGAGCGGGTGGCGCACATCTACGAGGAGTATCGCAAGGAGCTGCGCAAGGCCAACGCGCTGGACTTCGATGACCTGCTGCTGGAAGCGGTTCGGCTGTTGAAAGCCGTGCCGGCGGTGCGCGACTACTACAACCGGCGTTTTCAGTACGTCATGGTCGACGAGTATCAGGACACGAACCGTCCCCAGTACGAGTTGATGCGCCTGCTGGCGAGCAGCCATCACAACGTGTGCGCCGTCGGCGACGAGGACCAATCGATCTATTCCTGGCGCGGGGCGGACATCCGCAACATTCTGGAGTTTGAGCAGGATTTTCCGGAGGCCAAGATCATCCGCCTGGAAGAGAACTATCGTTCCACGCAGAACATCCTGAAGGCGGCGTCGGAGGTGGTGGCGCACAACCTGAAACGCAAAGGGAAGAATCTGTGGACCTCGCGTCAGGGGGGAGCCAAGCTCGGCTACTACGAAGCGCCGGACGGCGAGAACGAAGCGCTGTTCGCGGCGGACTACATTGCGAAGTATCTGCGGGAGGCGGCGGACCAGGGCGAAAGCGGGCGCGCCGCGGTGCTCTACCGCATCAACTCGCAGTCGCGGCTGTATGAAGAGGCCATGCGGCGGTACGGGTTGCAGTATCACGTGGTGGGAGGTTTCTCCTTTTACGAGCGGGCGGAGATCAAGGACCTGATCTCGTATCTGAAAGTCATCCAAAACCCGGACGACTCCATCTCGCTCTTGCGGGTGATTAATACGCCGGTGCGGGGAATCGGAAAGAGCAGCATGGAAACGGTGGAGCGGGTGGCGCTCGAGGCGGGCCTTTCTCTGTGGGGAGCGATCGGAGAGGCGATCCGGCAGCAACTCCTGGCTCCGCGGGCGCTGGCGGCCCTGAAGTCATTTGTCACCTTGATCGAGGATGCGCAAGCCATCATGGCAGGGACCTTTGTAGAGCGGGTGAGGGAAACGCCGGCGGTGGAGGCTGAAACAGATGCGCTGGCTGAAGATGACGTCGAATTCAGTCCGGAGAATTTTGCGCTCGAGTTTGAGGAAGAGGCGGATCTCGAGGCGGGACACCTTCACGCCAGCCGACGGGACACCGGCTCTACAGGACCAGATGCTACCGAAGCCTTCCGTTCGCCGGGCGGGCCGTGGACCACGGTAGAAGTGCTGAAGTTCCTCATCGACCGCACGGGATATATCAAGCGCCTGGAGGATGAGGACACGCCGGAGGCCTATTCCCGCATTGAGAATCTGCGCGAACTGGTCAACGCGGCCATGGACTCGCGCGACCGGGGCGAGACGCTGGATCAATTTCTCGATCATGCGGCCCTGGTCAGCGATGCCGACGCTTACGATGAGCGAGCCCAGATCACGCTGATGACGCTGCACGCAGCCAAGGGACTGGAGTTCCCGCTGGTGTTTCTCGGGGGGCTGGAGGAGGGACTGTTCCCGCACTCGCGAACCTTCCTGCAGCCGGACGACATCGAGGAAGAGCGCAGGCTTTGCTATGTGGGCATGACCCGGGCCATGGACGCGCTCGTTCTGACCCGGGCGGTCTACCGCCGGCGATATGGAACAGATATGCCCGAGGCAAGTGTTCCGTCGCGCTTTCTGGAGGAAGTGCCGGCGGAGTTGATCGAGGAACTGGGAACGACTCGCAGGCGGACAAGAGTGTCCTCCCCACAACAGAACGGCGATCGCAGGCGGACAGGAGTGTCCGCCCCACAACAGAACAGCGAAGCTGCCCACTATGCCTACGAAGATGAGGATCAGAGCGCGAACTGGACCGGGCAGCCGCCGCGGCCACCAGCGGGTTCCTACCCGGGCAAGTCCTATAACTCGATCGAGAACATCGCCGAGTTCTTCGCATCGCGAGGAAAGAAATTCAGCGTTCCCAAGGCGCCAGTGGAAGAACCGAAAGGCAGAAGGGGATTTCGTCCAGGACAGAGAGTGCGGCATCCCAAGTATGGCGAGGGCACGGTCTATCAGCGGGAAGGAGAAGGTGAAGAGGCCAAGATTACGGTACAATTCCCTCGCTTCGGCCTGAAGAAGCTGGTGGAGAAGTATGCGCAACTGGAGAGGGGATAGGTTTTGCTTTTCCGAGATCCCCGCTTCCGGCGCAAGATCACCCGGGGGAGCTGGAAGCCAGCAGGGAGAAGCCGCGAGCTGATTTCATCGAGGAGACATACAACGGACTCATGGCAGACACAAGCAAGCTGAGCAGAGAAGAACGGAAGAAGGCAAAGCGCGCGGTGCGCAAAAAACGCAAGGCAGAGAATCCGCTGAAACCGCGAGAATACGCTCGCGGGTCGGCGAAGCGCAAGGTCAAGAAGATGGCGCGCGGTACGGCGAAGCGGTAGCGCCAGCGGTTGGCCTTTGGCGCCTGGCCGTCCGGTTGCTTTTGGGAGAGGAGGCCAGGCGCCGGGCGCGAACCGGGAGCTGTTGCGAAACGCCTGCAGGAGACAGAATCCCTTTGGCACAATCACCGACGACCAATCAGGAGCCGGCGCGCACCTCCGAAAACCAGCTACTGTGCTGCAAGTCCATCGACAAGCTGATCGCCGAGGCAGAAGAGCCCGAGCACCGGCTCAAGAAGACGCTGGGGCCGTGGTCGCTGACGGCGTTGGGCATTGGGGCCATCATCGGCTCGGGGATTTTCGTGTTGACCGGCACGGCGGCGGCAGGCGAGCACTTTGCGGCTCCGTCGCTGCTGCATGCCCAAGTGCTGGATCTGATCCACAATCTGATCCGGACGGGAAGCATCGCGGGCGCGCTGATGCACGGCCGTCCGCCGGCCGGGCCTTCCATCGCGATTTCGTTTCTTCTGGTGGCGGTGGCCTGTAGTTTCGCGGGCTTGTGCTACGCGGAGCTGGCGTCGATGATTCCCATCGCGGGAAGCGCCTACACCTACTCCTACGCGACCCTGGGGGAAATCTTCGCCTGGATCATCGGCTGGGACCTGATTCTGGAATACGTGGTGAGCAATGTGGCGGTGGCGGTGGGCTTCAGCGGATACAGCAAGGCACAGTTGGCGGCGTTCGGCATCGACTTGCCCGACAGGTGGGCGAGCCCGGTGTGGGCGTCGGGGCACTGGACCGGCGCGTACTTCAATGTGCCGGGCTTTTTGATCGTATTTATCCTGACGCTGCTGCTGGTGCGGGGGGTGCGCGAGTCGGCTGGGGCGAACAACATCATGGTGATGGTCAAGATCGGCGCGATCCTCACCTTCCTGGTGATCGGCGGCATGCTGATCCGTCCCGCGAATTGGCGGCCGTTCGCGCCGTCAGGATTTGCCGGAATTGTCACCGGCGGCGCGATTGTATTTTTTACCTACATCGGATTCGATTCTGTTTCTACGGCGGCGGAGGAGTGCAGGACGCCGCAGCGCGATTTGCCGTTTGGGATCATTGCCTCGCTGGTGATCTGCACGCTGCTCTACGTCGGCGTGGCCGTGGTGCTGCTGGGCATGATGAAATATACGACCTTCGTGGAGGGAGAGGCGGCGGAAGCCCCGGTGGCGTACGCCTTGAAGACGCTGGGCGCGCATCCATTCTTCCGCTCGGTGATCGTGATCGGGGCGCTGACGGGAATGATTTCGTCGTTGCTGGTGTTTCAGTACGGGCAGGCGCGTATCTGGTACGCGATGTCGCGGGATGGACTGCTGCCGAAGCTGTTCTCCGCCGTGCATCCGAAGTTCAAGACGCCGCACTGGTCGACCTGGATCGCCTGTTTTGCGGTGGGCGTTCCCGCTGGGCTGGTCGATATTGGAGACGCCGCCGATCTGTCGAACATAGGGACGCTTTTCGCGTTTGCCCTGGTGTCACTGGGAGTGATTCTGTTGCGGCGACGGCA
>CAYOZX010000319.1:0-3895 GCA_964408515.1 uncultured Acidobacteriaceae bacterium
TCAGCCTGACGATCGCGTTCGAATCCGGAGCGGGTGACAACGTTGAAAATGCCGTAGGTGCGGTCGCCGTATTCGGCGGAATAGCCCCCGCGCTGGACTTCCAGATAGTCGATGTCCTTTGGATCGAACTGCGGGCCGACATTGGACGCGATATTTGTGTTGGGCACGGGAACGCCGTCGATCAGCCAGGACACCTGATGTCCGCCGCGGATGTGCAATTGATCGTGCACCATGTACGAGCCGGGGACGTAATTGGTGATCATGCTGAGGCTGTTGGTTTGATCGGCACCAGGGGTTTCGGAAATCTGGTGACGGCTGACCAGGGTCGCGGTGGCGGAGGACTCGGTGTTTACCGCCGCAGATGTGTCGGTGACCTCGACTGTCTCCTTGGCTTGGGCGACGGTCAGGGAAAAGTGCACGCGGGCGTCGCGGCCGGAGCTGAGGACCAGCTTCTGCTCCGCGCGAGCGAAACCCTGGAGTTCGACGGTCACGGCGTATTCGCCCAGAGGCACGGCGTCGAACTGAAACTCCCCGGAGTCGGTGCTGGTGATGGACTTGGTCCAGCCCGAGTTCGCGGCGCGCAATATGACCTGCGCGCCCTCGACCGGACGATGCTGCGGGTCGTGGATCAGACCTCTGACCGTACCGAAGATGGTGGCGAAGGCCGTAAGGCTGCTTAACAGAACGCCGAGCAAGAGGGTTTTCTTGTGAGCCATGTATTTTCTCAAACTCAACTTGCAAGCCAAAGACTTCTAACGCTCGGCCGGTGTAGCTCTGCCGATTTTGACTTCCGCGGCATGCAGCGAGTTGTCATGTTTGTGAGCGTGAATAACGACGCGGCTTCCGACCTGAACGTCCTTGGCGGTGGCTGCGGCGGCGCCTTTGGTGAATTTGGTTTCGTCATCAAACGCCACTGCGGTGACCGCGCCGTCGCTGGTTTTGACGGACAGGGAGTGTTCGGAAACCGCAGTTACGGTTCCCATGATGTGTTCCATGCCACCGTGAGCGAAGGTCAGCCGGCTCAGAAGCAGAAGGCAGAACAGAGCCGCAATCAGAGTCCATGAGAGCTTTTTCATTTACCTCTCCTCCTTTGTTTCTTATTTCTCTCTATTTCTTTTCTTACCGTGGGTACCGAACACTTCCTTTGCTGGTTCCTGGGTACGGTTATGACGTCCGTTTTGCTTCGCGCCTCTCAGCTCATCCTTCGTCCCCCTACTTCCCCCACACGAAATTCATCGGTGCTTTTGCGCCGGAGAGGTATCCGGGGCGCCGTTCAGGAAATCTTCTTCTTGCTGTTCTTCATTGCGCTCCGCAGCACTCTTGGGATTGAACTGCTGCATATCCCGAAGCTCACCCGGGGTCAGGCCGGACAGGTGGCGGATGAACAGAACCAGCTTCCAGCTGTCGGGATCGTCGCCAGGCTCGCCCCAGGCAGGCATGCCGGTCCAGCGCACGCCGTTATGAATGACGTAGTAGAGTTCGCCATCGCTGAGCTGCTGGGTCGCGGGGAGGCGCATGTCCGGGGTGGGCGGATACAGATTCCGGCCGATTTCCGTATTGCCGCTTCCGTCGTTGCCATGGCAGGAGGCGCAATGATCGGCGAAATGGCGGGAGGCCTCCTGGAGCAGCTGGGGAGAACTGGAGAATGGATTTTTGGCTTGGCTCGCGCCGGAGGGCAATGATAGCGATCGAAAACGCCGGGCGAGGGCGGCTTCCATCCTGCTGGGGCTCTGGCGCGCGCCGCAGCAGTGTGGGATCAGGCCGAAAATCCAGAGGCCCGCACCGAGCAGGAGAATCACGATCACGAAGGCCCAGACGAAGCGAAGCATTTTCCTCCACCTGCCGAAAAATAGACGCTGCATCGTTAAGATGCGAGCCATGAGCGGCGACGCTCCCAGAGGCGAACAGCTGAGCTGCGGCCGACCCGAACCGGCCGGGGCGAACTGTACTCAACGGGGTCATCTCCCGGTCGGTTTTAGTAAAGCGGCGAGACGAACCGAAGTCCTCACGGGAAGCAGAGGGGCGACGGCGTCAGAGATTTTTAGGCGAGAGGAGGGCCACGGACGGGACGGAGAAGGTTCTGACAACCACTCAGCGAGACCGGATGCGGCTGCGGGTGCAGATGGGCCAGAAGCCAATGGCCATCGGAATTGATGCCTGAGCCGATTTCGGCCCAATGCGCGGTGGTGATGGGGGGACAGCAGTTGTGACGTCCCCCGTCAACCGCCTGCATTTCAAGATGACGCGCCCTGCCATTGTGGAGCAGCTTTCGCACGCAGCAGGCATGAGGCGGCGGCGCGGACAATGCCAGAGCCACGGGGGCGAGGGTTCCCACCAGCAGAAGAACGAGCAACGAGCTGGCGATGATGCGATGCATGAGAGCTTATGGCGCGGCGAACCCTCTGGTATCAAGAGCATAGGCCACGGGATGGCTGCGATGCAAGGCGGTGCCGAGTTACGTTGGATGTTCTTCGGTGGAAAATGTATCGCTGCATGAGGCAGGATGGTTGGGATGACCACCATCGTGTTGCTTACCATTTCCAATATTTTCATGACTTTTGCCTGGTATGGGCATTTGAAATTCCGCCAGGCGCCGCTGTTCAAAGTGATCGCCATCAGCTGGGGGATTGCACTTTTTGAATATTGTTTTCAGGTGCCCGCCAATCGGATTGGGTCGTATGAATTTAGTGCCGTGCAAATAAAGACGATTCAGGAAGTGATCACCTTGACCGTGTTTTCGGTGTTCTCGGTGCTCTACCTGGACGCGCCTATCAGGTGGAACTATATTCTGGGGTTCGCGCTGATTGTGGCGGCGGTGTTCGTGATCTTCAAAAAGTGGTGACCATGAGCGAATTGAGCAGAATCGGGCGGATCCTTTTTGCCGGCGCGATGTCGGCGTTTGGCCTGCAATACCTGTTGCACGCCTTTTTGGGGGGACCGGTGCCTGGACCGCCGTGGAGTCCGGGGCGTCCGCTGTGGGTGTACCTGACAGCTGCGGTGCTGATTGGGGCGTCCGGTTGTATCGTGATCGGGAAGAAAGTTGCATGCGCCGGGACCACGCTGGCGATCATGCTGGTGCTTCGCGGGCTGCTGGTTTATGGGCCGCGACTGGCGACGAATCTTCACGATCCGGGACCGTGGACCAGCGGGTTTGAACTTCTGGCCATGGGCGGGGCCGCGCTGGTCGTGGCTGGTAGCGCGACGGAAGTGGGGCGATTGCTTTTCGCCAGTCTTCTGGTCGTCGTGGGGGTGCAACACTTTCTGTATGCGCGGTTTGTTGCGACGCTGGTCCCGGCGTGGATTCCGGGGCGTCTGTTCTGGGCGTATTTTGTCGGCGTGGCGTTTTTCGCGGCAGCAGCGGCGATCCTTACGAAGAAGAACGCGGGCCTGGCTGCGACCCTGCTGGGGCTGATGTTCTTCTTGTGGGTATTTGTGGTTCATCTTCCGCGGGTGGCCGCAGCTTCCCACAGTGGGAACGAGTGGACCAGCGCGTTTGTAGCTTTGGCCATGTGTGGCGGAGCCTGGGTCGTGGCGGGGACCAAGATGAGCTAGATTGTGGGTGCCTTTCGCTCCGCCAACGTCGCGGCCCATTCGCGGGCGCGCTCCGGCTTGAGCGGCCAAATTCCGCTGTGGTAGCATCCTCTGGTTTTGACAGGCTGGCCGGCTTCGGTCTATAAGTTGGCCTCTTCTCTTGAGTCCCCTATGAATCCGCTGAGTCCTACATGAATTCGTTCTAGCCGGCGGCTCTGCTGCCAAGCTAAGCGGGCCGAGCTTCGCTCGGCTGGGCGGGTACAGCACCCGCCGCGGTTACGTGAGTGGATTGGGTATAAGGAGCGAACCCGTGAAGGTTTATGAAGGCGCGAATATTCGGAATGTGGCGGTGATCGGGCATGGG
>CAYOZX010000320.1:0-3876 GCA_964408515.1 uncultured Acidobacteriaceae bacterium
TTTCCATCCGGGGTTTCGGGCACGACCCCATCACCGCGAGCCACATGCTCGAGAACAAGACCCTGACCGAGCCTATGCTGGAGCTGCTCTCGGCGATGGTGAAAGGACGCCTCAACATTCTGATTTCGGGCGGAACCGGCGCCGGCAAAACCACGCTGCTCAACGTTCTCTCCGGCTACATCCCCAACTCCGACCGCGTCGTGACCATTGAAGACGCCGCCGAACTGCAACTCAAGCAGGAGCACGTCGTGCGCCTGGAAACCCGGCCACCCAACATTGAAGGCAAGGGCGCGGTGCGGCAGCGGCAACTGGTGATCAACAGCCTGCGTATGCGGCCAGACCGCATTGTGGTGGGCGAGGTGCGGGGCGAAGAAGCTTTCGACATGCTGCAGGCCATGAACACGGGTCACGAAGGCTCGCTGACCACGGTGCACGCCAACACCCAGCGCGATGCGCTGGCGCGGGTGGAAAACATGTGCTCCATGGCCAATCTCAACATTCCCGAACGCGCCATGCGCCAGCAGATTTCTTCCGCCATTCATGCCGTGGTGCAGATCGCCCGCCTCTCCGACGGCTCCCGCAAGGTGATTAGCGTCTCTGAGATCACGGGCATGGAGGGGGACATGATCTGCATGCAGGACATCTTTTTGTTCGAGCGCGTTGGGATTGACGAGAATGGCAAGGTGCGCGGCGCCTTCCGCGCCACCGGCATCCGCCCCAAGTTTGCCGGCCGCCTGGCCACCGCCGGCTGCCGCCTGCGCACGGCCATGTTTGAATCCCGGATGGAGGTGTAGGCCAGTCCGGCCCGGGCCATGTTTCTGCTGATCGCCATCGCGGTTTTCCTGGCTGTCGTCCTGGGTGTTTTTGTCATCGCCTCTCTTCTCGACCAGCGCAGTTCCCGCGCGCGGCTGCTGCGGGAACGCCTCTCCACCGTACAGAAGACCGGGGAGCGAGAGCCCAACCAGGAGCTGGCGCTGCTGCGGGACGAGATGTTGAGCAAGATTCCCGCGCTCGACAACCTGCTGCGCCGGTCCAGTCGAATCTCCGAGCTGCAAACCATGCTGGAACAGGCGGACCTCAAGAGCCGCGCCGGCAATCTGCTTCTGCTGTGCCTGCTGAGCGGCGCCGCCTTCGGTTTGCTGGTTCTGTGGTTCACCGGCTTTTCCCAGTTTGTATGGCTGGGGGTATTGCTGGGCGCCATTCTCCCTTATTCGTTCGCGAGCTATAAACGCACCAAGCGTTTCCAGAAGTTCGAGGAGATTTTTCCCGAGGCGATCGATACTCTGGCCCGCGCGGTGCGCGCCGGACACGCTTTCACCACCGCCCTGGAGATGATTGCCAGCGAGATTGCCGATCCGGTGGCGTCGGAATTCCGCAAGCTGTTCGAAGAGCAGAAGTTCGGCTTGCCGGTGCGCGACGCCCTGCTGAATCTGACCGAACGCGTTCCCCTGGTCGACGTGAAATTCTTCGTCACCGCGGTCATGTTGCAGCGCGAGACCGGAGGTAACCTTGCGGAAATCCTCGACAACCTGTCTTATGTCATTCGGGAACGTTTCAAGATCCAGCGCCAGGTGCGGGTACACACGGCGCAGGGCCGACTGACCATGATGCTGCTGATGGGCCTGCCGCCCGTCATCGTCATCGCCATGCAGATCATGAGTCCGATGTTCATCCGCCCGCTGTTCGATGACCCCATCGGACATATTCTGCTGGTGGCGGGCATTACGCTGCAGACCGTCGGCTATTTCGTGATCCGCAGAGTGATTCAGATTCAGGTTTGAAGTTATGGAAATGGCGCTCGCGATCGTTCTGTTTCTGACCGTGGCCCTGGTGGTGTTTGCCTTTGGGGCGGCTGCTTACGCGCCGTTTTCGGTTCTGGGCTCCCGCTTGCGCACGCTGGGCGAGGCCAAGGCCAGGCCGCAGGCAAGACCCGCTTTCAAGGAGCGGCTGGAGCAGGCGCTCGATCCCCTGAGCAAGGCGCTTCCGCTTTCCCCCACCGACGTTTCAAGGACGCGCAAGTGGCTGATTCAGGCCGGGTACCGCGAATCTCGCCACCTGACGATCTACGTGGGCGCACGAATGCTGCTGGCGTTCATGGGCATGGCCTTGGTGGTGATCATTACGGGCAAGCTGGACCTGCTGCTGATGGTAGGGGTGGGTGGGGTGGGATTCTTTATTCCGCGGTTCGTGTTGAAGCGCATGATTCGCGACCGCCAACGGCGCATCACGGTGGGGCTTCCGGACGCGCTCGACCTGACGGTCATCTGCGTGGAGGTCGGGCTGGGGCTGGATCAGGCGCTCTCGCGAGTAGGAGAAGATTTGCGCCACGCGCATCCCGACTTGAGCGACGAGTTCCACCTGGTAAACCTGGAGATGCGGGCCGGCAAGCCGCGCGCCGAGGCGCTGCGGAACCTGGTGGAGCGCACGGGCGTGGATGATGTCCGCGCGCTGGTGGCCACCCTGATCCAGACCGACCGCTTCGGCACCAGCGTGAGCCAGGCCCTGCGCGTGCATTCCGAGGCGCTGCGTACAGACCGGCGCCAGCGGGCGGAGGAACAGGCTGCGAAAACCACCATCAAGATGATTATCCCCTTGGTCGTGTTCGTACTTCCTTCCCTCATCATCGTCACTTTGGGCCCGGCCCTCATCGGACTGTTCCGAATCCTGGTCCCCGGAGCGCGGCGGTGACAGTTGCGCGGAGCGATCGAATCCAGGAGTTGTGATGCCAGTACCGGGTCCCAGGGGCTACGCACTCAATTGCACACGACAGGCCTATCTGGCCACCCGCCTGCGCGTTGCCGATACCCATTGGTCCCGCTTTCGCGGCCTGATGTGCGCCGCGGCTGAAACCTTCTCCGCGGGAAACGGCCTTTGGATCGTGCCCTCCCGGGGCATTCATACCTTGGCCATGCGCTTCCCGATTGACGCCCTGTACCTGGACGGTCACAACGTGGTGGTCCACGTGGAGGAGAATCTGAGGCCGTGGCGCGTGGCCCCGGTCCGCCTGCGGGCAGCGTCGGTGCTGGAACTGCCCAGCCGGACCGTGGGCTCGACCGGCACCGTGGTAGGGGACCAGATTGAAATCGCACGAGAGGAGGCCGCGCGGGCGTGAACGAAGGTCCCAACCTGCTGGTGCAGTGGTCGTCTCCCTGGGGCGAGTTTTGCAGCGCTATCCGTCCCGCGCTGGGACGCTCGCCCGAGCGCTTGGCGGGAGAAGCCCGGACGGGCCTGGTTCCCTATCGTGGAATGCTGCTCAGCTGGGTCCTGGAGATGGCGCTGCTGGTGGCTGCCATCGTGGTTCCGTCAAAGCTGGCCAGCATGCAGCCCTACCAGCCGCCTGCGAAGCCCAAGTACGACATCATCTACTACACCGGCAACGAACTGCCGCGCACCGAAGATGTGGGTGGCGCGGAGTCAGGGCGGTCGGGCCGGGCGGGCGGACGGGAAGCTCACCATCCCACCCAGACCATCCGCGTGGCTCGGGGCAGCACGTTGCGCGAAACGGTGGCCGACGCGCCCAGGATGAACCTGCCACGCTCGGATTCCGCAGTGGCCAATCTGCTGGCAGTCAAAGCAGCGCCAGGCCCGGCGCCGGCGGAGGGAATGCGCTCTTCGCTGCGCGCGCCCGCGTTGCAGCCGACGGCAGTTGCGCCCGCCCCGCAGGTGGACACGGAGAAGTTGCGGGCCCTGCCTACGCTAAATGCCGGCGCAGTGGCCCCCAGCGCGGCCGTCCCGCAAAGAGAACTTTCGACTGTGCGACTTCCGGGATCCCAGGTGACGCAGATCGTGCCGCCCACGGTGACCGCACCCGAGCGCGACACCAATCTGAATGCGCGCCTGACGCTGCCCGCGCCCAGCGCGGTTGCGCCGCCGCCG
>CAYOZX010000321.1:0-1648 GCA_964408515.1 uncultured Acidobacteriaceae bacterium
TGGGGATCAGGCACCGGGACCAATCTTTCTCCGCTGCGCTCTTCCACCGAGGGTCCCAGCGGCGGCGGCCCCGCCAGCGGTCCGCTCAGCTGCATGAAGGGCTTCGACGCTTTTGCCGGCGTGATCAAGTCGGGCGGCAAGACCCGCCGCGCCGCCAAGATGGTGATCCTCAACATTGACCATCCTGACAGCGTGGAGTTCATCGAGTGCAAATCCAAGGAAGAAGCCAAGGCCCACGCCTTGGTGGAAGCCGGCTACGACGGCTCCTCTCCCGATTCCGACGCCTACTCTTCCATCTTTTTCCAGAACGCCAACAACTCCGTCCGCGTGACTGACGACTTCATGTACAACGTCCTGCGCGACAACGGCTTTAGCACTCGCGCCGTCAAAGACGGCCGCCTCATGGCGACCTTCAAGGCCCGGGACCTGCTCTCCAAGATTGCCGGCGCCACCTGGCGTTGCGGCGATCCCGGCATGCAGTACGACACGACCATCAACCGCTGGCACACCTCGAAGAACACCGACCGGATCAACGCTTCGAATCCGTGCTCGGAATACATGTTCCTCGACGATTCCGCCTGCAACCTGGCCAGCCTGAACCTGCTGAAATTCGCGCCCAACGGCACGTTTGACGTGGATGCTTACCGCCACGCCGTCGATGTACTCATCACCGCGCAGGAAATCATCGTCGACAATGCCGGCTATCCCACCGGGATGATCGCGCGCAACTCTCACGACTATCGTCCCCTCGGCCTCGGCTACGCCAACCTTGGCGCTCTGCTCATGGCCGCCGGCCTGCCTTACGATTCCGACGCCGGGCGCGACTACGCCGCCTGCGTCACCGCCATCATGTGCGGCGAGGCCTACTTGCAGTCCTCGCGCATGGCCGAACTTTGCCAGCCCCTGGCTCCGGCCACGGAGGCCACGAAGAAGGGATTGGCGGAAACCAATCTCGGCTCCAATGTCATGCCCGGCTCCGCCTGCCCTGGCTGGTACATCAATCGCGAGCCTTTCCTCGACGTCATCCGCATGCATCGGGCCTCGGTCAACAACATCACCAGGACCAGCGTGCCTTCCGCGCTGTATGAGGCTTCTAAGGCCTGCTGGGACGAAGCCCTCGCCCACGGCGAGAAGTTCGGTTACCGCAACTCCCAGGTCACCGTGCTCGCCCCCACCGGAACCATCGGCTTCATGATGGATTGCGACACCACCGGCATCGAGCCCGACCTGGCGCTGGTCAAGTACAAGAAGCTGGTGGGCGGCGGGATGATCAAGATCGTGAATAACACCGTGCCCACGGCGCTGTTCAAGCTGGGTTATAACCACGAAGAGGCCGACAGGATCGTCAGCTACATTGACGCCACCGGAACCATCGAGGGCGCGCCTGACATCAAGGACGAACACCTTGCCGTATTCGACTGCTCGTTCAAGCCGGCCAAGGGCACGCGCTCCATACACTACCTGGGACACCTGCGGATGATGGCCGCGGCACAGCCCTTCATCTCCGGCGCCATTTCCAAGACCGTGAACCTGCCGGAAGGGGCTTCGGTGGAAGAAATCATGGAAGCCTACATCCAGGCCTGGAAGCTGGGTCTGAAGGCTGTGGCCATCTATCCCGACGGCTGCAAGAAGTCGCAGCCGCTCACGG
>CAYOZX010000321.1:1658-3855 GCA_964408515.1 uncultured Acidobacteriaceae bacterium
CCCCCACCCTGGCTCAGCCGTAGCAGGACATGAATGCCCCGCCGCGGGCAGTTGTCCCTCGCCTGCCGGCCGATGTCGCCTCCATCACCAGCAAGTTCAACATTGGCGGGCATGAAGGCTACCTCACGGTCGGCCTCTATCCCGACGGCAGCCCCGGCGAGCTTTTCATCAAGATGGCGAAGGAAGGCTCGACGGTCAGCGGCCTTATGGACAGCTTTGCCCTGGCGGTGTCGATCGCCATCCAGCATGGCGTGCCTCTGAAGCTGCTGTGTGAGAAGTTTGCCCACACCCGCTTCGAGCCCAGCGGCTGGACCAAAAATCCCGACATCGGCTTCGCCAAGTCGATCATGGACTACATCTTCCGCTGGTTGCAGGTGCGCTTCCTGACCGGACAACAGCAGTTGCTGTTTGAAAACCTCAGGCCGCGGATGGCCCCTGGACCTCAGGCTGTGGAGGGCGGTGAAGCCGGTGCCGTGCCGACCGATCAGCGCGCGGAGGCGCGTCCACCGGCGCCAGGCGCAGTACACGCCGCCGACGCCCTGGCCAGCCTCGTCGATCTGGGTGACGCTCCCACCTGCAGCTTCTGCGGGGCCATCATGACGCGCAACGGGAGTTGCTACCGCTGCAGCGAGTGCGGCAGCACCACCGGCTGCAGCTAGGGTTTGTGCGGGGCGGTTTGTGTGAGGTGGTTTGTGTGGGGCGGACGCCCTCGTCCGCCCGCTACAATTCCCCACCATGCCTTTCTGGTCCACCCGCCCCGGACTCGTGCGCCAGGCTCTCAACAATTCTGCCCGCACCACATTCGCCACGCTGCTGTCGCTGCTTCTGGCGCGCAGTCTGGGCCTGGCCGAGTTCTATTGGGCGCCCGTCTCGACCATCGTCATCATGCTCTCTCCCGTCAACCCCACCACTGTCGCCTGGCAGCGCTTTGCCGGCACCGCTCTGGGCGCGGCCCTGGGCGGCCTGCTCGGCACCTTCTTCCACGCCAACTGGATGATCTATGGCGGCGGCATTTTTTTCTGCGGAATGTTCTGCTCCCTACTGCGCCTGGACTGGGCCTACCGCTTTGCCGCCATCACCCTGACCATCGTGGTGCTGGTGGCGCACGAGCGTCCGCCCTGGGTCGTCGCCTTCCACCGTTTCATCGAAGTCTCGCTGGGTGTTGCCGTAGCTTTGATCGTGGCCAGGATCTGGCCTGCCTCCGGAGAGTCGAAGGGATAGATCCGATAGATCCAAAGAGACTGCGCATTTACCCTGTTCCCGACCCAACTTCGTCAACCCGCCCTTGCGCTTGCAAGTCATCCTGTGGTATAAAAGCTCATCGTCGAGAGTAGTGTGGCTGGCCGGACGTTTTAATCGCAACTCTCGTCGCTCGTCCGGCATCTAACTGAAAACAGGGTAAAATCCTGAAATTGGCCTCGGCCACGGGGCTGCATTCGGGGACAGCGTTCCTCGAAGGGTTTACGCGCTGGGTCAGGCATTAGCCTGACGGTTTTCGCACGAACCTCCAAACGATCTTTTTGAAATCAAAGGACTTCCGCCCTGCTCGTGCCCGGCGCCGTGGATATCGAAGCTTTGCGCCGCATTGGCCATTGCAGCGGGTGGAAGTCGCGTTTTGTCGCGCGCCGAGTCTCGAGTTGGGTAGCCGAAGTTGGGGTAACCGAACAAAATTGGCGGTGCCTCACCTGGATGGACGGGAGCGCGAATAGGTGCCCCGGACCCGACTGTGCAAAACAAGTGGAAATCCTGCTAGCACAACAGGTTGACAGTCGCGGACGGGAACGGTAACGTTAAAAGGTTTCGAGGACAGGTAGATTCTTTCGTGGGACGGGCGCCTCGCCCGTCCGGTCAAGCGCAAGCTTGACGGCACGGAGAATCTCCCCTGGACTGAATCCGCTCCGCTCAGGCGGTTGGCGGTTCGGTCTTTGACAACTAGGTTGAACGTGCCAGTCGTGAGAGGAAGGCTCGGGTGCAAGTCCGAGCGAATCTCACAAGATAGGCCACCCCGCCTTTCGAGCGCGAGGGTGGCGGCCGGCTTCGATCTTTGGTTCGTAGCTTTTGGTTTTGCCGAGAGCTGGGAGCTAAAAGCTAGAAGCTGGTTCCGTCTGCCTACTACCCGTCGGCAGACGACAGGTTTCAAATGAGAGTTTGATCCTGGCTCAGAATCAACGCTGGCGGCGTGCCTAACACATGCAAG
>CAYOZX010000322.1:0-3815 GCA_964408515.1 uncultured Acidobacteriaceae bacterium
CGATCAAGGCTACAGCGTAATCTGGGGCAGTTCGGTGGTTTGGGGAACCCAGACCGCAGCGGATGCCATGAGCATAGCCATCAAGGGCGACAACTAGATCGAATGTCCTGGCGGGGCGTCGGCGAATCAGGGATGCCTCGCGCAGGGCTGTCGCGTTGCCGATCGTTATCAAGCCGATCGCGACGCCATAGGGATTACATCTCGGCCAGCCGGGCAGCTTGCTTGAAGATGGCACGGAACATCTGCCGGGTCAGCTTGCCGGTCTGCGTGTTCTGGTTCGAAGGATGATATGAAGCCAGGAGCACGCGCCCGTCGGGCAGCGTGTACTGCCGGCCGTGTCCAAATACGAAGGCTTTCTTGCTGGCCAGCAGTCCGCGGCGCTTCAGATGATTCAGGTAAGCCTCGAAGCCAATCTTGCCCAGCGCCACCACCACCCGCACTTGTTTGAGTCCATCGATCTCGCGGTCAAGGTACGGGGCGCAGTTGGCCAGCTCCTGCGGTAGAGGCTTGTTGTCTGGTGGGGCGCAACGCACCGCGGCGGTAATGTAAAGGTCCTTCAGCTTGAGCCCGTCTTCACGATCTCTGGCTTCTGGCTGGTTGGAGAATCCCGTTTCAAACAGGATGGGATACATGAAGCCGCCGGAAGCATCGCCGGTAAAAGGTCTTCCCGTCCGGTTCGAGCCATGCGCCCCCGGGGCCAGGCCCAGCACCAGGACCTTCGCGTTGGCGTCGCCAAAGCCCGGAACCGGCTTCCCCCAGTAGTCCCAGTCGCGGTAGGCGCGCCGTTTCTGGCACGCCACCTGCTGGCGATACTCCACCAGGCGGGGACACCGCGTGCAGGCGATCACCTCGCGATTCAGTTCGGCAAGCCAGGCCGGCATTCGCCCAATTGTATGCCCAGAGTAACCTGGGCACGAACCGGAGGAATGCTAGACTCCTGAAGTGGAGTCGAAATTGTTTACCCGCAGGAAATTTCTGGCCGGAGTCTCGGCCGTGGCCGCCATCGCCGCCGCAGACGGGCTGTTTCTCGGGCTTCGACACATCGTTGCCGAGCCAGTCACCATCCGGCTGCAGCGGCTGCCCGAGCCATTCAACGGCTTTCGCATCGCGCAGATCAGCGACATTCACTTCGGCCCCTACATGGGGAGAGAAGGACTGGAGCGCGCCCTCCGGCTGGCTCAGTCCTTCCAGCCCGACCTGTTGGCGTTGACCGGCGATTTTGTGTCTCATCCCTTCCTGCATTCGAACGGCCTGCACGGCGCGCGCAACGCCCAGCCCTGTGCCGATGTGCTCGCCCAGGTCCAGCACATTCCGACCGTGGCTGTGTTGGGCAATCATGATCACTGGAACAGCGCCCGCGTCGTCGCCGGCGCGCTCAGCGAGCGCGGGATCAAAATGTTGCGCAATGGCTCGTTTCCCATCGAGCGCGAAACTGCCCGCATCTGGATCGGCGGAATTGACGACGCTCTGGCCGGCGCGGCCGATCTGCAGAAGACCCTGCGCGGCGTCCCGCCGTCTGAGACCACCATCCTGCTGGCCCACGAGCCGGATTTCGCCGATCATGCGGCTCGTTTCCCCATCGATCTGCAGCTCTCCGGGCACTCCCACGGCGGGCAGGTGCGGCTCCCGGGGGTAGGAGCGCTGGTGCTGCCCCGGATGGCGGAGAAATATCCCCAAGGACTGAACCAGGTGGGTTCTCTGCAGCTCTACACCAACCGCGGTCTGGGAGTCGTCAGTCCCCCGGTGCGGTTCAACTGCCCCCCCGAAGTTACGCTCGTTACCTTGGTGCGGGCCTAGTGCGTTTGACGGTGTTCTCCATCTGTCTTTACACTCAAACTAGTCAGTGCACTTGACCGCGCATTCGGTTGGAATGCCGTTTCCGGGACGAGCGGTCAAGGATGAAAGGCGAAAGTGAGCCCCACCGAGACCAGCAGCATCAGGCGGGAAATCGCGGTGGAAATTCCTGCCGAGGAAGTCACGCGCGAAACCGAGTCCCTGATCCAGAAATATCAGAAGCTGGCGCGCCTGCCCGGCTTCCGGCGCGGACACGTGCCCGCTTCCATCATTCGCCAGCGCTTCGCCGAAGATCTGAAGAGCGACGTCGTGGAGGCCCTGGTGCCGCGGTATTTCCGCAAAGAGACAGAGCGGCAGGGACTGATCCCAGTTTCCCAACCCCAGGTCACCGACCTCCATTTGCGCGAGCACGAGCCCCTGCGTTTCAAGGCCAGCTTTGAAATCATGCCTGAGATCAGGGTTGAGGGTTACAAAGAGTTGCGCGCCGAAAAGACCGAGGTGGCGGTCACCGAGGAAGAAGTCGAGCAAACCCTGAACGGACTCCGCGAGCAACACGCCACCTTCACGGCGCTGGAGGGACGCACCCTGGCCGACGGGGACTTTGCCCAGGTATCGCTTGATGGACGACCCAAGGACGGCGAGGGCAAGCCGGTGCACATGGACGAAGTGCTGGTCGAAATCGGCGGCAAAAACACGATGCCGGAATTCACCGAGCACCTGCGGGGGGCTTCCGCAGGCGAGCAGCGCACGTTCGAAGTGGTGTACCCCGCGGATTCCCAGGATCAGCGCCTGGCGGGCAAGACCTTCACCTATGCCGTAAGCGTGCATTCCCTCAAGCAAAAGCACCTGCCCGAGCTCAACGACGGGTTTGCCGCCGAATTGGGCGAGTTCAAGAGTCTGGCCGAGGTGCGCGGGCGCATCCGCGAAGGCATGGAAGCCGAACGCCGGCATGCCGCCGAGCACGAGGCCAAGGACAAGCTGGTGGCAGAACTGGTGAAGCGCGGCGAATTCGAGGTGCCGGAAGCCCTGGTAGAGCGGCAGATTGATCTCCGGCTGGAACGCGGTCTGCGCGCGCTTGCGGCCCAGGGCATGAAAGCGGAAGACCTCAAGAAAATGGATTGGAACCGGCTGCGCGCGGGACAGCGGGACCAGGCGTTACAGGAAGTGAAGGCCTCGCTGCTGCTGGACCGCATCGCCGAGGAGGAAAAAATTCAGGTCAGCGATGAAGAAATCGAGCGGGAGATCGAGGCGCTCGCCAGACAGTCAAAACAGACGCCGGAAGCCATCCGCGCCCGTTTGACACGTGAGGGAGCGCTCGATAGAATTCGAAACAGAATCCGCAACGAAAAAACCCTCGATTTCCTTTACCGCCAGTCCCTGTGACGACGGACCACTTTCGACCCTCCCCAAGAACGAGTTGCCGGGAACAGGAGTGTGGCAGGTGAATGATCCAAAAATGATGCTGGTTCCGATGGTGATCGAGCAGACCGGGCGCGGCGAACGCGCGTATGACATCTATTCCCGTCTCCTGCGCGACAATATCATCTTCATCGGCACCCCCATCGACGACAACATCGCCAACCTGGTCATCGCACAAATGTTGTTTCTGGCGCAGGAAGATCCGGAGAAGGACATTCAGCTCTACGTCAATTCCCCGGGCGGATCCATCACCGCGGGCATGGCCATTTACGACACCATGCAGTATGTGAAGAACGATGTGACCACCATCTGTATCGGTCAGGCCGCCAGCATGGCGGCCCTGCTTTTGGCCGCGGGGGAGAGCAAGAAGCGGCTGGCGCTGCCCAACTCCCGCATTCTGATCCATCAGCCTTCCATGGGCGGACTTTCCGGCCAGGCCACCGATATCGACATTCACGCCCGGGAAATTCTGCGCATGCGGGAGATTACCAATCAGCTGCTGGCCAAGCACAGCGGCCAGAAACTGGAAAAAGTGGAGAAGGACGTGGAGCGCGACTTCATCATGAACGCGCAGCAGGCTAAGGAATACGGAATCATAGACG
>CAYOZX010000323.1:0-3791 GCA_964408515.1 uncultured Acidobacteriaceae bacterium
GATTGAAATAGCTCATGGCCAGTTCGCGTAGCGTTCGATAGACCGGTTCGCGGAAGCGGCAGCCGCTGTAGTTGGACTTGGCAATGGCGCCCCAATGGCCGCGCACGCGATAGATAGCCATCACGTGGTCGGTATCGTGTTTCGCCTCGAGATCAAGCAGCAGGGGCGGAAACCCGTTCGCTCGCAAGGCCGCGGCCCCAAAGATAGCTCCTTCCAGGCAGTGCGCTGTCTTCTCCCGCAGGATGCGCCGTGGGGACCAGGCGGTGTCAGCGAGATGATAGGGGATGTCGTCGAGGAAACGCTGAATGCCGTGCGGATCTTTGAGTTTGCGCAACTGGCGCAGTTCGCCAGGAGTGAAGCTCTCCGTCGGTGGGTTCATCTTCCACAGCAGTGTAGCTGAAAGATCCAAAAGGGAAGTTAACCACAGAGGACACGGAGGACGCAGGGGTTCGGCACCTGGCGACCCGCTGGCTGACCTGGCCGTCTTTTCGGCGCCTTCGCTTTAGACTCATGACCGACTCTGGCGCTTGCCCGGGTGTGCCTAGGCGAACAGCTGCGCCAATTCCTGCGGCGTGTCCACGGTCACGTCCGGAGGTTCATCCCGCAGAGTATGCGGGGCGAAGCCATAGGTGACGCCGCAAGTCCATGTGCCGGCATTGCGTCCGGTGCGGACGTCCACCGCCGAGTCACCCACCAAAAGCGTCTGTTCCGGCTTCGCCCTCAGCTCCCGCAGGAGGGCTTGCGCTCCCTCCGGATCGGGTTTCTTGGTCTGAAAGCTGTTGCCGCCGTATACCTGGCCGAAAAATTCTGCCAGTCCGAGGGCGTGGACGATAGCCCGCGAAGGATTCACCGGCTTATTGCTTAGCACCGCCATCGTCCTCTCAGCCCCGTTTTGCGAGCTGCGCAAAGCGCCGAGGGACTCCCTGATTCCATCGTACAAGTGGGTGTGATCCAGCTTGTGCTGTTTGTAGTAGGCGAGAAAATACTCCAGCCCGGAACGGACCAGCTTTTCGTCGTCCGCGTCATCCCCCAAAGCCCTCCGGATCAGAACGGGGGCGCCATCGCCGACGTAGCTGGCAATCACGTCGTCAGGCAACTCCGGACGCTGCATATGCCTCAAGGTGGCATTGACCGAGTGCACCAGGTCGAGCCGGGAGTCGATCAACGTGCCGTCCAGATCAAAGATCAGCAAGCGGATGGCGCGGGGATCAAATGGGCGGTGGAATCGAATCATGTCTGATTCAGGATAAATGATCGACGAAGCAAACCGCATTCGGCAGCCAGCAATCCGCCGTCAGCAGTCCACCAGGACAAGTGTGCGATATAAGCATTCCCGGTAGGACTGAGGCGCCAGCAGCTGACAAGCGGAGAGTTAACGGCTAGGACCTTCTTCCCCAGGCCCCCGATTTCCCGATTTACAATGTCTCGACGGCTGGTAAACTCGCATGTAAAGGGACGCGGATGGCGACGATCAAGACTGAACCAAAAGCAGCCCCAGTTTCCGAGCGCGACGCCAGAAAAGCCGGTAAAAGCTATGAAGGTCTATCCCGCGAACAACTGATCGAAGCTTACCGCTACATGTACACCTCGCGGCGGATCGACGACCGCGAGATTCTGCTCAAACGCCAGCAGAAAATCTTTTTCCAGATCTCCGGCGCCGGCCACGAGGCTGTCGGTGTGGCTGCCGCCTTTGCCCTGAAGCCGGGTTACGACTGGTTTTTTCCTTACTACCGGGACCGGGCCTTGTGCCTGGCATTGGGCGGAACCGCTTACGACATGCTGTTGCAGGCCGTCGGGTCGGCGGACGATCCCAGCTCCGGCGGGCGCCAGATGCCGTCGCACTGGAGCCACCCCCACCTCAACATCGTGACCGGCTCGTCGCCTACCGGCACGCAGATTCTGCACGCCGTAGGTTGCGCCGAATGCGGGCGATACTTTGCCGCTCATCCCGCTGCCGCGCAGAAGGTGGACGGGGACTACCGTCAGTTCAAGGACGTCAAATTCCATCCTGACGAAATCACCTATGTCTCCCTGGGCGACGGCACGACCAGCGAAGGCGAATTCTGGGAGGCGCTGAATACCGCTTCCAACTCCCGGCTACCTATTATCTTTGTCGTTCAGGACAACGGTTACGCCATCTCGGTCCCGGTCGAAGTGCAGACCCCGGGCGGAAATATCTCCCGCGTGGTTTCTGGCTTTCCCAATTTCCACTTTGAAGAAGTGGACGGAACCGACCCCGTGGCCAGTTATGCAGCCATGAGACGCGCAGTGGCTCACTGCCGTGGCGGCAGCGGACCGGCTTTCGTCCACGCTCACGTAATCCGGCCCTATTCCCACTCGCTCTCTGACGATGAGCGCCTCTACCGCCCGGACACGGAGCGTCAGCATGACGCCCAGCGTGATCCCATTACGCGCATGCAGATGTTCCTGATCCGCGAAGGCATTCTGGACGAGAAGGGAATCAATCGCCTGGAGAAGCAGGTCGAGGACGATCTTCAGGCGGCTGTGGACCGTGCCCTGCTGGCTCCCGCGCCCTCGCCTGACTCGGTGACGCGATACATCTATTCGTCCGATCTTGATCCGGCCTCGGCTGCCTTCGAGACCGAGCCGGCTCATGGCAAGGCGGAGAGCCCGGATGCCAAGAAGCACCTCCCCAGGACGATGGCGGATCTCATCAATGCCACCTTGCGCGATGAGATGCGTCGCGACGAGCGCATTGTGATCTTCGGCGAAGACGTGGCCGATTGCAGCCGGGAACAATATCTGAAGCTCAAGGTGGTGAAGGGCAAGGGCGGCGTGTTCAAACTGACTGCCGGCCTGCAGATGGAGTTCGGCTCCGATCGGGTTTTCAACTCGCCGATCGCCGAGGCCAACATCGTGGGCCGGGCGACGGGCATGGCCACGCGCGGGCTGAAGCCGGTGGTGGAGATTCAGTTCTTCGATTACATTTGGCCGGCCATGATGCAGCTGCGCAATGAACTGCCGCTCATTCGCTGGCGTTCTTACAACGGATTTTCAGCCCCCTGCGTGATTCGCGTCGCCATCGGTGGATACCTCACCGGCGGCGCCATCTATCACTCCCAGTGCGGCGAGACGGTCTTCACCCATATTCCTGGCCTGCGCGTGGTCTTTCCCTCCAGCGCGTTGGACGCCGCTGGTCTGTTGCGCACCGCCATTCGCTGTGATGATCCCGTGCTCTTCCTGGAGCATAAGCGGCTCTACCGCGAAACCTATGGCCGCGCGTCCTACCCGGGACCCGACTACATGGTCCCATTTGGGAAGGCGAAGGTGGTGCAACCTGGAACCGATCTTAGCGTGATTACCTACGGCGCCGTGGTGCCGCGCGCTTTGCAGGCGGTCCAGAGGCTGGAGAGAGAGCAAGGGGTTAAAGCCGAGCTGATCGATCTGCGCAGCCTTAATCCCTTCGACTGGGAGACGATCGCCGCTTCGGTGACCAAGACCAGCCGGGCCCTGGTGGCTTACGAAGACACGCTCAGCTGGGGCTATGGCGCTGAAATTTCGGCGCGCATCGCGGACCAGCTCTTCCAACACCTGGATGCACCCGTCCGCCGCGTCGCTGCCATGGACAGCTTCGTTGCCTACCATCCCAATCTGGAAAACACGATCCTGCCCCAGCCGAACGACCTGTTCCGGGCCATGAAAGAGCTGGCAGAGTATTGAAAAAGTGGGAATTAGCGGCTGGCATTTTGAGCCAAATGCTTCCCCACGCAGGGCGCGCAGGCAACCGGAGGGCCAGGGGCTAAGTGGCGGTGCCAAATGCGTCTATTCGG
>CAYOZX010000324.1:0-3738 GCA_964408515.1 uncultured Acidobacteriaceae bacterium
CTGGAGTGGTTTTCGATCGATCATGCACTGCGGGAGCAGAACCGGGAAGCGGATCACCTGGCGAATGAAGCGATGGATAAGGGGAGGCTGGGCTAAGAAATAGCGCCCATAGAGCACAGCTAGCACTGCGGCTCGTGTACGCCCGAACAGTCCCTGATTTGCGAATGCGCGTTCTTCCCTCGTACCCATTATGGGTACGATTGTACCTTTTAGGGGTACAGGGTTCACGTTCTCCGATAGATGTCTACATGATTACACGGCCGTCCTGCCGTCTGGCAGCGCAATGCGGCCAACCGGAAGCCGAAGCGCGGGTACGACTAGGCGCGACCCTTCTTCACGGCGGCGACGGCGACAGCCCCTGCCTTTTCCCATGGGCGCTTGGGGCGGTCGTCGCTGGGCTTGTCGCGGTCCGCAATGCGGTCGTAGTGGTAGGACTCGCTCACGGTGCCGAGTGATTCATTGTAAAGGGAGGGCAGTCCGAGGCCTTCCTTCAATTCTTCGGTGAACTGCTGCAGGGCCTTCAGATGGTCGGCGGTGGCCGGCACTTCCGTCTTGGCAGTCTTCAGGAACTGCTGATATCCGCGGTTGACCAGCTTGGAGATTTCGCTGCCGATCAGGTATCCGGGGTAGGCAAAGATCTTGACGGCGTCGTTGCCGTCCTTTTGAATCGCGGCGGAACAGTTGTATTTCTTGACGAAGACACGGCCCTGGGTGCCAGGGGCCTCGATCACATCAAAATCGTGATCGCGCAGCCAGCTCACGGCGTCTTCATAGCTCTTGTGATCCACTTTGGTTGACATTCGCTTGGAGTCTCTGTTTCTCCTGTTATGAGATGCAGTCTGGCGGCAAAAAGTGCCTGTGTTTCGAGCCGCCGGAATCGAACCAGCCTCTTTTATAATCTAAGCAACCGTTGCCCAAGCCTTAAATCGACCCCGGGCTACATTACGATAGTCACTGTTTTCAGCCTGAAACTTATGCCGCCGGTGTCACGAGGACGACGAGAAGCGCATGATGGCTCAGCGCCTGCGCTAGGGGACAGGCGGACGGAGGCGAAGCGACCGTCTGCACCGGGGCGGAGAATTCTGGAGTTGATCGGCAATACACCTCTACTTAGCCTCGAGGGTTTGACCCGCGATCTGCCCGGCGTCGAACTCCTGGGCAAAGCCGAATGGTACAACCCGGGCGGATCGGTGAAAGACCGCGCGGCCTCGAACATCGTGGCCCAGGCACGGGCCAGGGGCCAGTTCGCGGCGGGCAAGATTCTGCTTGATTCCACCAGCGGCAACACCGGCATCGCGTATGCCATGCTGGGCGCGGCGCAGGGTTTCCCGGTCACGCTCTGCATGCCGTCCAACGTTTCGGCGGAGCGCAAGCGCATCCTGCACGCCTACGGCGCCAAAATTGTGTACACCGATCCGGGGGAAGGCTCCGACGGAGCGATTCGCGCGGCGCGCGAGCTCTTCGCCAAAGAACCGGGCAAATACTTTTACGCCGACCAGTATTCCAACGACGCCAACTGGCAGGCTCACTACCATGGCACAGCCAACGAAATCTGGCAACAAACAGAAGGACGTGTCACGCACTTTGTGGCCATGCTGGGAACCAGCGGCACGTTTGTGGGTACGACCCGCCGCTTGAAGGAGTTGAATCCTGCGATCCGCTGCATCTCGCTGCAGCCGGACTCGCCGTTTCATGGCATTGAAGGAGCCAAGCATATGGCCAGCGCCATCGTACCCAAGATCTACGACCGCTCGCTGGCGGACGAGGATCTCGGCATCGCCACCGAAGATGCCTATGCGATGGCCAAGCGTCTGGCGCGGGAAGAGGGGCTCCTGGTGGGCATCTCTGCGGCCGCGGCGGTCGCCGGATGCCTGCAAGTGGCGAGACGGCTCCCGCAGGGTGCGCGGGCGGTGTTCGTCACCATCCTGTGTGACTCCGGCGACAAGTATTTAAGCGAACGGTTCTGGGAGGAAGAAGGGTCGAACGAAGTGAGAATGCCGAAGTAAGAAGGCGGACCAGAGCAACCATTCTTCCGTTTGCATCCTTGCCCTTGCGCATTCTCCCTCCGCCCTCTGCATCGAGATGCTCAAAATCAGCCAATCCGTCTATGACACACTGCGCCGTCACGGGGAGGAGACCTATCCGCACGAGTGTTGCGGGGTGCTGCTTGGGCAGATGAGCGAAGACGGGGTCCGCGTGGTCAGTTCGGCCACGAAGGCGGGCAACACGCGCACCGACTCGGCCCACAATCGCTACAACATCGATCCCAAGGAACTGGTGCGCATTCAGCGGGAGGGACGAGAGCGGGGGGAAGACATCATCGGTTTCTATCACTCTCATCCTGATCACCCTGCGCAGTGGTCGCAGACAGACCTGGCGGAAGCGCACTGGCTCGGGTGTTCCTACGTCATTACCAGCGTGGAAAAAGGTAAGTCGGCGCTGACCCATTCCTTTGAGCTTAAGGGAAGCGACGAGTCGAACAAGCACTTTGCCGACGAAAAGATTGAAGTAACCTAGCAGGGATTGCCGGCCGAGACCGGGCTCGGCGCGGCGCCTCGGCCGCCTGCGCGCGGACGGGATGAATCTTCCGCCGTATCTGTGGCATCATTACTTACGACATGCCCAAGATCCAGATCCCGACGCCGCTGCGCCAATATGCCGGCAAGCAGGCCGCGGTCGAGGTCAAAGCCGGAACGGTGGCGGACGCCCTCTCCGAGCTGGTGGCCAAACATCCCGACTTGCGCCGCCATCTGTATACAGAAGACGGCAAGCTGCGAGCTTTCGTAAACGTGTATTTGAATGATGAAGATGTGCGCTACCTGCAGAAAGAGGCCACTGCCGTCAAGGACAGTGATAGTATTGCCATAGTGCCCTCGATCGCCGGAGGCCGGTAGATTGCAGAATGCGCATTGAAGATTGCAAAATGAAAACCTGCTGCAAATCTCGTCCGGTACGCTGTTGTTGCCCTTCCTGTCGATAGCCGGTCTCGCACCATCTTCGACCTGAGACCCCAAATGGGAAAATTTTGGATGAGGCTCCTATGCCGACTTTAACTGATGTCAAACCGGAAACCGTTACCCTCAATAATGAAGAGATTCTGCGCTATTCCCGCCACCTGATCATGCCCGAGGTGGGCATGGAAGGCCAGCTCAAGCTGAAGGCGGCCAAGGCGCTGTGCATTGGCGCGGGCGGTTTGGGGTCTCCCCTGGCCCTGTATCTGGGTGCGGCGGGCGTGGGCACGCTGGGCCTGGTGGACTTCGATGTGGTGGATTACACGAATCTGCAGCGTCAGGTGATTCACTCGACCGCCGATGTGGGCCGCCCGAAGCTGGATTCGGCGGCAGAGAAGCTGAAGGCGATCAACCCGTTTCTGGATATCCGCAAGTTCGAGACCCGGCTGTCGAGCGAGAACGCGCTGGAGCTGTTCCGCGACTTTGACATCATCATCGATGGCACCGACAACTTTCCCACGCGCTACCTGGTGAACGATGCCTGCGTGCTGACGGGGAAGCCGAACGTCTATGGCTCTATTTTTCGATTTGAGGGCCAGGCCAGCGTCTTCGCCACCAAGGAAGGCCCCTGCTACCGCTGCCTGTATCCCGAGCCGCCGCCTCCGGGGCTGGTACCGTCGTGCGCCGAGGGCGGTGTGCTCGGTATTCTGCCCGGATTGGTCGGCGTGATGCAGGACACCGAAGCCATCAAACTGATCCTTGGCCAGGGCGAACCTTTGATCGGGCG
>CAYOZX010000325.1:0-3737 GCA_964408515.1 uncultured Acidobacteriaceae bacterium
CAAGGGGCCGATTCGATGCCTGAGGGTTCTGACGGAGGCAAGGACGGTCGAAGGGGCTCGGCGGAGGGGCATATTGATGGAGAATTCGTTGGTCAGCTGTTCGATCGCCGGAAGGGCAGCGGGGATATGTTCGGACACGATGACGCCCACGCCGATTGCCTTGGCAAACTCGAACAGCTTGCGGCCGGCCTCTTCGCCCGGGCCAATGGTGGACACGCGGTAGGCGGCCATCCGCATGCTCATGGCGTTGAGCCGGTCTCGCACGGCGGTGATCTCGCCAGGCGCGAGATGGTAGGTAACGTACTTGGGAATCTCCAGGTTGACCTTCTGCGTGCTGGAACCCTCGATGTTGGCGACGCCGAGAAGGTCGGCCTTTTCGACCGCATTGAAGAAGGTGAGTTCGCTCAGGGGCTCGGCGGCGATGCCCACCTGCCAGCCCAGCACGGTGGAAGCCGCCGTGCGCAGGGCGGACCACGGCTCCCAACGGACCGAAGCCGAGCCGCGGCCCGGCGCAGCATTGCCCGGGCCCTGGCCTGGCCCACGCCCCGGCTGGCCGGTCGAGCCACGCCCTTGTCCGCTCGCGTTATTACCGGCGCCTGCGGGCGTTTGCGCTGCTGACGGCGCGAGACCCAGGATGAACGCGAGGATAGCAGCCAAGACACCGGCAGGCGCCAGACCCGCGATGACCGTAATCGACTCTCGGCGAAAGCTCTTCATGGCCACCTCCCAGCAGGTTGCTGAAGAATCTATATTGGACTGCGGTCCTTTTTGAGACACGGCGTCTGTTAGACACGTACTGTCCGCTGAAAGCTGCTGGGCGGACCAGCCCTTATCGTTGCACAATGACCCCGGTAGTGGAGGCATTCTCCTATGGACGACCGGGGATTTTTTCTGACTCGGCAGGCTATTTCGAAACAGTTGGCGGGCATGCCGAGTGAACGGTATTTGGTCCGCTTGATTCACGCTCAGAGCCGGTGCGCGTTCCCAGGCGAACGGTTGTGGAGCGCAGGGCAACTGGTCAGTGCCAGCACAATCCGCTTTCTGCGTGCCCGCAACCGGGAGGGATGCGATATTTATTTCTATCCCTATGCTGGGGACCAAAATGCAGGTTATATTCTCATCGACCTGGATGCCGCACCCCCAACGGTGTGGGAGACCATGCGTGCCCATGGGCATGCCCCGTGTGTGGTTGTGCAGACCAGCGCCGGCCACCTTCAGGGCTGGGTTTGTCTCAGTACCGGTCCGCTGGAACCATCCGTGGCGACCGCTGCCGGCAGGTGGTTGGCGCATGCCTATGGCGGCGATCCGGCCAGCACCGACTGGCGTCATCTGGGAAGACTCGCCGGTTTCACTAATCAGAAGCCCGCGCGGCGCGCGGCTAACGGCCTTGCTCCCTGGGTAAGACTGGTCTACGCCCGTGCGGGTTTGGCGCCGCAAGCCGACTCCCTGCTGCAGGCGGCCCGAGCCACCGCACAACGGCGGCCGCCGGCGCTCCGTGCCGCCACCGTCGTTAGCCCTTCGGGCACCCACAATGCTCCCTTTTCCAGCGCCGCTATGGCGCACGCCGGCGCCATCTACCGTGGTTGTATACAGCGCTGGAGGATCGCCGAGCGGTTTCCGCAGCCCGATTGGAGCATCGTCGATCTGTGGGTCGCCCGCTACCTGTTGGCGCAGGGAACGCCGGCGATTCGGGTCGAGACCGTTCTCCGGCTCGCCAGCCCGCATTTTCCCCGTCGTCACTCTCATCCAGACGACTACTTGCGCCGCACCCTGGCGCGTGCCGCTTTTCCCGCCCCAGGGGGCGCGCTGTGTGTCGATCGGCGTCCGCCGTCTGGCCCGAGTCTTAAACATGGGGATGGACCTCCTCGTGTCTGAGAAAGTTCAGCACCCCCGGCCTCCATTTCTCCGCGGACTCTTGTGCCTGCTCGAATTCATCCGGCGAACGGTAGTCCAAGGCGGAGTGGAGGCGAACTGGATTGTAGATCTGTTCCAGAAACTCCTCCAGATGCTGCTGCAGTTCCGCAAAGCTGTGATAGCGTCGCGCATCGACTTCCTCCCGCTTCAGAGTTTTCATGAAGCTCTCACACTTGCCGTTCTCCCACGGACGAGCCGGCCGGCTCATGCTCAAGTGGGCGCCGCAACTCTCCAGCCGCTTGACGTAATCATTGCTTGCGTACTGGGTTCCGCGATCGGAATGATGCACCAACCCTGGCTTCGGTTTTCGGCTGGCAATTGCGGCTTCCAGCGCGGCCAGTGGCAGGCTCGTTTCCAGGGTTCGCCCTAGTTCCCAACCGATCACTTTGCGCGAGTAAGCATCCAGCACCACCGCCAAAAAAACGAACTCATCGCGCAGACGGATGTACGTAATGTCCGCTACCCACAGCTGGTTGATCCCGCTCAGCTCCAGTGTCTCCGCCAGGTTCGGGTGTACCTGGAAACGGTGATTGGCGTCGGTCGTCGCCACGAACTTGCGGCGGCGCACCGCCAACAAATTGTCGTTTCTCAGAATGCCTCTTACCTTCTCCTCACCCACCACAAACCCGGCACGCTGCACCAGCGGCGTAATCCGTCGATATCCATATCCCCGGTTGGCTAGCGCGGTTCGCTGTACTGCATCCCGCAGCGCTGTCTCCGCTTCCCCCGGCGCCTTCTCCTCCCAGTCCCGATAGAAACTCGCCCGGCTCACTCCTGTCAGTTCACACATTCGCTGGATAGTCATTTCGCCTTGCGACTCCCAGACGCTGATTTCGTCGTAAATGGTATTCCGCCAGGCTTTTCGTTCTGCCGCGGTAACCCCTCGACTTTTCGCAAGGCACTTTTGAAAAAACGGGCTTCCAGACTGCATCGGCCCAGTTCGCCCTCCAGGCCCGCCACTTTGCTTTCGAGTTCTCGGATCTTGTTGGCCTGGGGGTCGTCCGCGGCTGCCGGATGGCCCTGCCGGGCTGCGTCCCGGTAGGACAGCAAACCCTCACTCTTGCGCTTCCACAGATACAGGGCACCGCGGCTCACCCCGAGTTCATCGGCCAAATTGCCGATGTCCTCGCAATGCTTCATCCGCTCGACAGCATCCCGCTGAAAGCCCACGGCATATCGCCGCGCTCGTTTGTTTTCCTTTTTTGCCATTGACACTCTCCATTTAATGAAAGTGTCTAACTTCGGCCGTGTCTCAAAACTTGGGGGCAGTCCAATGGCCGCCGATAAACACGGATAAACGCCGATTGAAAACACAATTCTTATCGGCGTTAATCTGCGTTCATCGGCGGCCAATTTGATTTTCTTCACAACATCTTCTGAGTCTGAGACTGAGGGTGCGATTTTTGCCATCGGGCAGCTAGCAGATCAACCTTCCCGGCCGTCTCGGTGTTTTACCTGATTCACAGACTGGGCACACTGTGGCATATATCAGCTATAGGAGTTTAGAGTCCGAAATGGTTATTTATGCGGGGCATGCACCGGTGGCGCCTTCGCCGCTCCTCAGTGAGAGCGAAAGGCCCGGCTGGCAACACTACAAAATCCTGCTCATGAGCTGGGCCGGATGGACGTTCGATTTCTACGACCTCATGCTTTACAGCTTCCTGCTGCTTCCGATCGGGAAGGAGCTGCACCTGTCACGTGTGGAGCTGTCCTGGGTGTTGGGCCTTTCCCTCACCGCAACCGCCATCGGCGGTGTCGTCTTCGGCCTGCTGGCGGACAAGGTGGGTCGCAAAAAAGTCCTCGCCTGGACGATTGCGACTTAC
>CAYOZX010000326.1:0-3732 GCA_964408515.1 uncultured Acidobacteriaceae bacterium
GTGATTACTCAAACGCAACCGCCTGATCCCATCACGGGAATAGCTCCCGGCCCAGTGCAAATCCCTGTGATTGTGGCGGGCAATTCCGGCGGGCTCCCGTTGTTCCTTTTGACGGGTAATACCTGGCAACTCCAGATAAAGACCACGCTTATGCCGGCCGGATTCAATTATGTGGCGACGATGATTGACCTCACCCAGACCATTCCGTCTATTGGCGCTTTTATCGACCTACGGTAAAGTCGCGGACGAGTGGAGAATTCTCAACGGAGCCGGGGCAGAGTCCCGGCTCTTTCTTTGCCTTCCAGGCTCATGCAGGCGGGCTTTGAGACCACTTTGCCGATTCCGAGTAGATAGCGCTCAGGTCCGCGCGTTTCAGGAGAGTGTCGCTCTTTGCCTCTTTGCGCATTTCATCCAGGATCCGATGTGCATTCGCGTAGTGGCGCGACGCTTCCGTTCCGTTCCCGCCAAGGCGAAGGGCGATGGCGAGCAGGTAATGGCTTCTTGCTTGGAGGCTTAACAATCCGAGCTTCTCGCTTAGCGACAACGCGCGCTCAAGTTCCTGGCCGGCGTGAGAATAATCCTTGCTATTTGCCAATGCCTCGCCCAAGTAAACGGAGCACTCCACCGAAAGATATTTCAGACCCAGCGCGTCAGTCTCCTCGGCCAACTTTCGTAAGGTGGGGGCTACGTCACGTGAGCGTCCTTCCTTCACCGCCACCTTTGCCAAGTTGAATTTCGAAATCGAGAGGAGGCGCCGGTCCGTCGCCTTTGAGGCCACCTGGAGCGCCTGCTCATAGCGTGCCTTGGCGGCTTTAAAGTCGAGCTGGTTGAAAAAGCTGTCGCCCTGGAAGTTCAGGCTTTGGCCTATGAGGGGCTGGTTTTTAACATCACGCGCCAGCGCGAGAGCTTCATCCAGGCTCTTCCGGGCCTCTTCGCTCCGTCCCAGCAGGTTGAGCGCGTCAGCGTAACCACCGATGATTTCCGCCATCCCAACCCGGTCCTGAATCTCTCGAATGGTTTTCAGTGCCTCGCTTTTGGCGTTGAGTGCCGCCCCCAGACGGCCCTGTTGCTCAAATAGATTGCCCAGGCCATAGGAGGCAAATGCGGCAAGCCGCTTGTCGTTGGCGCTTCGATACAGTTCCAGGGAGCGGAGGTAGTGAGTGAGGGCCGGATCGTACTGCCCGAGCTTGACCAACGCCTCCGCCATCCCGTAGTTGCTGTCCGCAATTCCGAGAGAGTCCTTTAGTTTCTCGCGCAGACTCAATGCCTGATTGTAATAGGTAAGTGCATCTTCGTACTGACCCTTGTCCGCGTAATTCGCGCCGATGTTATTCAGGCACAAGGCCTGATATAACTGATTGCCGACCTCGCGTTGGATGTTCAGAGACCTCTTGAGCATGCTCAACGCTTCGTCATACTGTCCGCGGGCTTCATAAAAGTTGGAGAGGTCAATCAGGGTGTCGCCCAGACCGATCTTGTCTCCCAATTCCTGGCGCACGCGCAGGGCTTCCTGGAAACTCTTCAAGGCTTCTTCCGACTTGCCGAGAGTGTCCTGTACTTGCGCCATCCCGTTCAGGGTCCGCGCCAGTAGACGCTGTTCGCCGAGCCGGCGCTGGATTTCCAGCGCCTGTTGGTAGTTGCGTTGGGCTTCCTCGCGCTTGTTCAACTGGCTGTAGGCCATGCCCAGTTCGAACAAGATCACGGATTTCTCTTGATCATTTTCCAGTTGGATGGTGATTGGGAGAGCCCGGTTGAGGTAGTCCAGGGCAGCCTGTGCATGGCCGGCACTGATCTCAACACCAGCCATGCCGGAGAGAGCCCCGACATATTTCGCATCACGATTCAACAGCTTGGTGTAGTATTCGCGCGCCTTATCGAACGCGCCAACAGCATTGTACAGGCCGGCGAGGGCGAACTGAACCTCGGAGTCTTCCGGTAAGACTCCGGCCAATTTCTCGTATGCCTCGATGGCTCTCTGATTGTCATTAATAGTCTGGGCATGGATGGCCGCAATCAGGTACTTTTCCTGGGATGGAAGCTTTTCGCTCACATCCACAGCTTTCCGGGCGGGCTGCTCGGCCTCGTTGCCATATCCCAGATTGGCGTAGGTCTGCCCCAGCTTGGCATGCGCCAGGGCAAAGTTTGGATCTTCCTTGACCGAAGCCTGGAAGCTTTTCAGCGCTTCGAGATTTTTCCTCTGATGGGCCAGTTGCAGTCCTTGGTTGTAGAATCGCATCGCCTGGACTGATTGTGTCGAGGGCTTAAGGACCTTGGCCTGCAATTCCTTGATCACATCGCTGGGCAGAGCCAGGCTCTTTTGGACATCCTGAGCCAACTGCTCGATGGCTCGCGGGAGTTCCTTTTCGTTTGGGGCCGCTGCCTTCACCGCGAAGGTGCGCTGCTGCTTCAGGTCGTGAAGGGTGGCGTCAATCTGAATCTGTTCCCCGAACTTGGCGAACTGCCCCCAAAGAAGCCTGTCGGCACTGGTTGAGTCCCCAATCCGTTTCAGGGTTTCCGGATCGATGTTGGAATCCGGTGCGATCTGCAGATCATGCAAAATCTGGTCGACCCGGCTCGAGGAAACGGTCTGGAGGCGAGCGGATTGCCCCACGTCCGTCCTCAACATGGCGGCCATTTGCGGTCCCAGCCAGTCCAGCGCCGGGTCGCCCTTGGCATTGCGGAAGGGCAGAATCGCCAGGGATAGCGGCTGGACAGCCGGCTTGCTTGAGGACACCTTCCTCTGAACCAACCACACGCCCAACAGGAGCACCAGCGTCGCACCGACACTGAGCGAGATCCATTTCCACGTGGTCGACGGTGAAACCAGCCTGAACCGGGGGCCCGCCTTCGGAACCCGGATGGTCTTGCCGGTGGTGAGTCCGCTCTGCCAGGCTTCAAGGTCGCTGAGAAGCTCGGTGGCGCTTTGATAGCGCTCGGCGGGATTCGTTGCCAGACATCTGGCTACGATGTCATTCAGCAGTTGTGGGACTTCCGAAGCGATCTCGCGCACCGGCTTGGCGCGTTGTTGCGTTCGCGCCAGCAGCGTACCGAGCAGGGAGTCGGCCTGGAACGGCAACTGGCCCGTCAGCATTTCGTAGAAAATGATGCCCACCGAAAACAGGTCGCTACGTTCGTCGGCTTTCTCAGCCTTGGCCTGCTCCGGCGACATGTAGTCCGGCGTGCCCATGAGCGCGCCGGTCTGCGTCATGCCGCGCTCTTCGATGGAATGCGCCAGTCCGAAATCCATCACAACGGCCCGGTCCTGCTGGTCCAGCATGATGTTCTGCGGCTTCAGATCACGGTGAATCACGTTGACGGCATGCGCCGCTTCGAGTCCCCGGCAGATCTGGCACATGATGTCGACGGCCTTCGCCGGAGTGAACCTCTCGCGGCCCAGGAGGGTCTTCAAATCCCGGCCCTCGACATACTCCATGGTGATGAACTTCAGCCCACCCACCACTCCCAGGTCGAAGATTCGGATGACATTGCGGTGCGTAACCTGCCGGGAAAGGACCAGCTCGCGCTTGAAGCGCTGCAGGATATCGGCGTGCCGCGCCAGTTCCGGGCGGATGACTTTCAGCGCTACGATGCGGTCCAGTTCCCGGTCTCTGGCCTTGTAAACTTCGCCCATTCCCCCTTCGCCGAGCGATTCAAGGATTTCATGGCGACCGGCCAGGACCCGTCCAGTTCCTGCCGCCCCCGTTTCCGCGTCCGGCCCGGTTTTTGGGAGGA
>CAYOZX010000327.1:0-3681 GCA_964408515.1 uncultured Acidobacteriaceae bacterium
TCGGGCGCAGCTTGTGCCCGCGCGGGCGCCGGCGCCACCGCCGGCGGCTGCGACGTGTTCCAGGCGGGGCTCGGGCCGGCCTGCGTGCTGGGCGCCGCAGACGGCCGTACGCCTGCACTGTCGTCGAGAGAATTCTCCGAATGAATACGGAAAGCGATCAAGCCTACGATCCCCAGAACAATCGCCAAGGCGGCGGCGATGGAGTAGGCAAACAGATGCGGCGGAGTCTTTCTGATCTCTTTGACCGCTTTCCGCGCTACTTCCCGCGGTTGGACCTTGGGCTTCTCCGGCTCCGTCCGGTACACGGTGGCCGGCGGAGAGGGTTCGGGTTCCGGTTCCGGTTTCACACTGGGCGGCGGTGGCGTGTAGATCTCTTTCAGCGGCGGCAGCTCCTGCATCTCGGAGAAGCTGCGCCCGCGCGTCTCGCCCTTGCTCCCTTCTGCCATCATGGGATCGACGCGGAAGGCTGGCGTTTCCGGGGGAGCCTCTGTCAGTTCCTGGACCGCACTGGCGTTTTCCTGGAACGGTGACTGCGCGATCTCTCGTGGCGCAGGCGCGCTGTCCGCCCTATCTTGATCGCCGATCCCCTTGCCTGCGCTTTCCCATCCCGCAGCGGCGGCAGCGGCCCGGGCCGAGACGGAGGTACGCCCCCGGCCCTCCGCGATCAGGGCTTCAACTTTTTCTGCACTGTGCCCCGCCGGCGAAGACACGCTGGCGGCAGGCTTTTTTGCCGCTGCGCCTACGGATGGCGCCGAGGAAGCCTTGCTCGGGACTCCAGGCGCCCCTTGCCTGACTGCGGCTTTCGTCGGACTCTCCTTGCAACGCTCCAGGTCGTTAACCAGGTCCTGACCGCTCTGATAGCGCTCGTCCGGAGCCTTGGCGATCGCCTTCATGATCACTTCGCCGAGCGCAGGGTGAACTTTTGGACTGAGACGAACCGGAGAAGGCGGCGTGCTCTCCAGGATCGCGCTCCGCACCTGGTCCGCATCTTCTCCCGGAAACGCCTTTTTCTCCGTGACCATCTCGTAGAGAATCGCGCCCAGGCTGAAAATGTTGGAACGCGCGTCCACGGGATCGCCGCGCAGCTGTTCCGGCGATACGTAGTGCAGAACTTCAGGCGCCTTGCCCGGCAGCTGGCAGGTGAACGCTCCCATGGTGGAGTTGCCGAAGCTCAAGACCTTCACCGTGCCGTCCCATGTGACCATGATCTTGGCCGGCTCCAGGCTGTAATGCACCACGCCGTGCGAGTGGGCGTGGTCCAGCCCCTGGCAGGTCTGGCGGGCGATGTCCTGCAGGTCCCAGATGGAAAATCCTTCGTTGCGCGTCAGCATGGTGGCCACGCTGTTGCCCTGCACGTACTCCATAGCAGCGCAAAACTGGCCGTCGACTTCCTCCAGGCCGAGAAGTTGTGCGATGTTGTGGCTGCTTAAAGGCTTGGTGCCTTCCGCTTCCTGGATGATGTGGTCGATCAGTGTAGCGGCCTGCTCGCCGAGCATCTGCAGGCTGAGGGTTTTGAGAGCAATGGTCTGTCCGCTCTCCGGATCGCTGGCCTTGTAGACAGCGCCAAGCTGCGAGCGCGTGATCTCACTAAGTATTTCGAACCGCCCGATCTGGTTCCCCATCGCTCCCCAAGGTCCCGAAGATCACACCCCCGGCAGTCCATGGCGGACGCCAGGCTTCGACTGCAAGGACAGAAGACAAGGCTTAGGATAGCCCGGCTGGAGATGGGATCGAAGTTACGAAGGTACCCGAAAAACGCAGATTTTCCGGCGGCCGAGAGAAGCATTCAAGCAATGAGGAACGCGCGTCGGGCGCGAGCAGACGCCTTCACCGCACCTCGGTCAGCCACTCCTGCAGCAGCCTCCTGAGTTTGGCCCCTTCCGGGCGGCGGCGTAGAGCATCGAGGACCGTGAAATGGGGCCGCGCCCCGCGTCCCCGGAAACCAATCCAGTAGGGCACGTAGATTTCTCCCGCGACTGGCTCCGCCGAAATGCTCAGATCGCGTACCCGGAAGAAGCTCCGGCTGAAGAGCAGCCGCTCGACTTTGGTGATGATGATCTTTCGCGCTTCGGCCTCGTCGAGCAGGGGTTCGGCGCAGTTGCGGGTCTCGAGAGGCATCACGTCGCCTTCGCCGGGGAGTTGCTCCAGCCGGTAGGGATCGAGCGAGCCGTCGACCGCGTCCAGCGCCAGCAGGCTCAGTTCCCGCTGGCCGGCGTTCACGACTTCGATGTGAAAGAGCCGGAAGGGAATGTAGAAATCGGCCACCGAGCGCAGCGGGCCGAAAGCGGCCTGGCTCAGGCGAGCAGCCAGCCCGGAGGAGAAGTGTTGCAGGGCCTGTTCCCGGCTGACGTTGGCTTTCAGGCAGCGGATGCGGGCCATGGGAATTCCGGGGACAACTTCCGAATGTCAACCTGCAGCTCCTGACGCTCGCGGAAGTTGCGACGCAGGCCCACACTGCAGCGGCTGAAGCCGCTGATTTCGGCCAGCTCTTCGGCACGGCTGAAGCCGTGCCCTCCCGCTGTCATCGCAGTTGAGCCCGTATGGTCCGTGCGACAACCACCTTCTAGCGGAAATGGAACCAAAGCCCGATCACTGTGCCCAGCAGCAACAGGCTGAAGACCACGTTGAGCCGATGTTCGAGCGCGGTCTCGGCTGCAGGCTTGCGTTCCAGGGCGTGCGTGGGCGTGATGTCCATCTTGTCGTCGACGGTGGCGAAGGTCAGGCCGGCCAGTTTCCGGCGTTCGGGCACTGGGGTCATCAGGCTGACCCCAACCAGCACCACCGAGCACACGACAAACATCAGAATGGCGTAGTGCAGGAAGTTCATGGCGACCAGCCAGCGGATGGAATCCGATGCGCCGGCGCCTCCGGGGTAGGCCAGCTCCAGCAGGAAGCGCACCGTGCCCAGGGCAAAACCCGTCAGCAGCGAACTGAGCGCACCGGCAGCGTTAAGGCGGGTCCACAGAATTCCCAGGATGAAGCAGGCCGCAATCGGCGGGCTGATGTAGCCCTGCACGCTCTGCAGATAGATGTAAAGCTGGCCGCTGATGCGGGTGATGAAGGGCACCCAGGCAATGCCCAGCAGCACCATCACGCCGGTGGCCACCCGGCCGATGAAGACCAGTTGCTTTTCGCTGGCCTCCGGGCGCAGCTTCTTGTAGAAGTCGAGGGTCACCAGGGTCGAAGTAGAGTTGAATACCGACGCCATTCCGCCCATTAGCGCCGCCAGCAGGGCCGCAATCATCAGGCCGACGAGGCCAGTGGGCAAGAGATTCAGAATCAGCGCGGGCAGGGCGATGTCGCCATTGGTAGGCCCCCCATTGGCCCCGACGGTGAACATGTCTTTGAACAGGGCAAATGCGATCAGGCCGGGCAGCACCAGCAGGAAGACCGGCAGTATCTTGAGAAATCCGGCGAAGATGGCGCCGGCTTTGGCGTGGCCTTCGTCGCGGGCCGAGAGCACCCGCTGCACGATCACCTGATCGGTGCACCAGTACCAGATGCCCAGGATGGGCGCGCCGAAGAAAATGCCTGTCCACGGAAAGTCAGGATCGCTCACCGGCTTAACCATGTGGAAGTAGCTGGCGGGCACCGCGGCGCGCAGTCCGGCGAAGCCGCCTATCTCGTGCATCCCGATGAAAGTAAGGGCGATCGCGCCGGTCAGCAGCACCAGCGTCTGCA
>CAYOZX010000328.1:0-3678 GCA_964408515.1 uncultured Acidobacteriaceae bacterium
CAGGACTCGGAAAAATTGATGGCGCTCATCGAAGAATTAAATCAAGCTCTGGAGCAGTGCGGCTCCTCGCCCTACCAGTTTCGCCCGGCCGAGGGTACCTGCTGATTGGTCTCGCGCGTTTTTGATTGAAGGCTCAAGACCGGCGCACCGAAATTCCCAGCTCCCTCAACTGCGCTTCGCTGACCGGCGTGGGCGCGTCCACCATGAGATCAACCGCTCGTGCGGTCTTAGGGAAAGGAATTACTTCCCGCAGACTCTCGGCCCCGGCGAGAATCATCACAATCCGATCCAGCCCCAAGGCGATCCCTCCGTGCGGAGGCGTGCCATAATCCAGCGCCTCCAGGAAAAATCCGAAACGCGCCTTCGCCTCATCCTCCGACATGCCCAGTGCGCGAAAAATTTTCCTCTGGATGTCCTGGCGATGAATGCGGATCGAACCTGATCCCAACTCGGTGCCGTTCAGGACCACGTCGTAGGCGAGCGCACGAATTTCGCCCAGGGGCGATCTGGGGTCGCGAATAGAATCGTAGCTGGTCTCGAGCTTGGCCATGTCCTCGTCATGGAGCGAGGTAAAAGGGTGATGCGCGGCATTCCACCGGCCGCTCTCGGCCTCCCACTCGAACATGGGGAAATCCGTCACCCACAGGAAGCGCAAGTCCGTGCCGGGATCGCCCGTCCTGGCGAATGCCCCATGCCTGGCCGCGTACTTCTGTGCCAGGTCCAGGCGCAGCATTCCGCAGGCTTGAAAGAATTGATGCAGGCTGTGCTTCGATTCGGCCTTGCGGACGGTCAGCAGCCAGAGGTCGCCAGCCTCAACGCTGCCCGTCTTGAGCACAGGCTCCACCGAATTCGGATAGTCCCTCGCAAACCGGTTGGGGTCGGTCATGAGGCCCACCGCGGCCGTCCCCTGCACATGGGAAAACGCGCCATAGGTCCCGATCGTTCTCCGTTCGGTGCCTGACATCTCACCAACCTTCGGAATCCGGATCAGTAGCGGCCCGGCGTCGCGGTCGGCCTTGAACGCGGTGACAAACCTTTCCAGATCCCCGGGAGCGAAGGCCTCCCGCACGTTCACCATCGCGGGCAGCCGCAGGTCGGGCTTGTCGCTGCCGTAGCGGCGCACCGCGTCGTCGTAGCTCATGCGCGGGAAGGGTGTCTTGATCGCCCGTCCCGCGGCCTGGCACGCCGCGGTCAGGAATCCCTCCACCACCTCCCACACCCGTTCCGGCTGCGGATACGACATCTCCAGATCAATCTGCGTGAACTCCGGCTGCCGGTCCGCGCGCAGGTCCTCATCGCGGAAGCAACGCACAATCTGAAAATACCGGTCGAAGCCCGACATCATCAGAATCTGCTTGAAAAGCTGTGGGGATTGCGGCAGGGCATAAAAGCTGCCCGGCTGCACCCTGCTGGGGACCAGGTAGTCGCGCGCGCCCTCCGGGGTCGAGCGCGTCATGAACGGGGTCTCGATTTCGAAGAATCCCTGCGACGAAAGATAATCGCGGATCGCCAGCGAGACCTTATGCCGCAGTTCGATGTTCGCCTGCATGGCATCGCGCCGCAGATCGATGTAACGATATTTGAGCCGCATCTCCTCATGGGGCAGGACGGTTTCGCTGGGCAAAAAAGGCGGCTGTTTCGACTCGTTCAGGATGCGCAATTCTTCCGCGATCAGCTCCACTTCGCCCGTGGCGATGTTCTGGTTCACCGTGTCCGCGACGCGCTGCTTCGCAACGCCCACGACCGCGATGACATACTCGTTGCGCAGCGCTTCCGCTTTGGCGTGCAGCGCGGGATTGCGCTCCTTGTTGAACACGACTTGCGTGACTCCGCTGCGGTCCCGGATGTCGACAAAAATCAGGTTGCCCAGGTCGCGCCGTCGATTGACCCAGCCCATCAACACCGCCTTCTTGCCGGAATCGCTGGAGCGCAGGGCGCCGCACATGTGCGTCCGTCGCAGATCGCCTAAAAAGTCGAGCAAATTCTGCCTTTCGGTGGAAAGCGTAGATTTAGAAACTGAATCCCGGATTATAAATGCAGAGGCGTCGCCGCTTCGCTCAATCGATAGGACGCGCCGCTGTGGCCTGCTCGAATCTCAGCCGCCATTCGCCGTTCTGCCTGACCCACAGATCGGAAATACGCTGATAACGCGGCGCCATGCCCGGCGGGTCGCCTTCCGGCATGAGGATAATGCAGTCATAAGTAACGATAGCCGCGTCTTCATTGACCGGCACCATGCGCGGATTATAGGTGGAATATCCCTGCAGGACGCCTTCGCGCGCGCTCTCAATGATTTCTTCCTTGTCGTGCAGCTGGGCCTCGCTGCCAACCGCCAGGAAGTCGTCGGTAAGTGCGCGCTTCAGCAGGTCCACATTCTTGCTCTTTTGCGCTTCCAGGACAGCATTGGTGTTAGCAATCAGGCTCTGGGCGAGCGGGACGCCGGCGTTAGGCGAAATCTGAGCCAGCGCCGCGAGGCAGGACGCGAACAAGAACGCGGAAGCCAAGGCCCTCATCATGTTTGTGATTCTCCTGTCTCAAAACGGAGGATTTCACCTAAGAATGAACAGCGGGGAAGGGAGCAGCCGCAAACCGGGTCTCCATCGCCCCGGGGCTTGGTGGTTAAGCCATGTCCTTCAGCCCGTCCTGAATCTTCCTCACCAGTTCAGCCCTTGGGACCGCAACCTGTTCCCCCGTCTGCAGGTTTTTCAGCCCGAATAAACCCGTTTGGATTTCGTTCTCTCCCACGATGAGCGCGAATTTCGCGCCCAGTCTGCTGGCGGTCTCCAGCGATTTCTTCATGCGGAAATTTTCGTCGCCCAGCTCAACCACAAGATCGTGACGCCGCAACTCCCGCGCCAGCCGCGCGGCCTCGCGGTCCATCCCCGCTCCCAAGGGCGCGATGTAGACATCGGGCTTGCGCAGGACGGCCTCCGCCGACTCCTCGAGCGCCAGCACCAGCCGGTCTTCGCCGATGGCAAATCCGATGCCGGGCGCGCTCGGCCCGCCTAGCGACTCCGAAAGCCCGTCGTAGCGCCCGCCGCCCAGGATGGCATTCTGCGCGCCCAGTGCCCCATGCGTGAACTCGAAAGCGGTGCGTGTGTAATAGTCCAGACCCCGCACCAGGCGGCCGTTTTCCTGAAACTCAACCCCTACCGACCGCAGGATTTCCTTCACTTGTTCGAAGTGCTTGCGGCAGGGCTCGTCCAGGTACTGGCTGATGCGCGGCAGCTTCTCGATGATGGGCTGGTCGGCGGGAACTTTGCAGTCAAATACGCGCAGGGGATTGGTGACCGCCCGCCGCTTGCAGTCCTCGCACATGCCGCCCACGACCGGTTTCAGCGCCTCACGCAGAGCATCGTTGTACCGGGCGCGGTCCGCAGCGCAGCCCACGGAGTTCAACTGCAACTTCCAGTCCTTGATGCCCAGCCGGTCGAGCAGCGTGGCCAGCAGTTCGAGCACCTCGGCATCGCGCGCCGGAGACTCGCTCCCGGCGCTGGGCGGCCCCAGCACCTCCGCCCCGATCTGATAGAACTGCCGGTATCGTCCCTTCTGCGGCCGCTCCCGCCGAAACTGCGGCCCGATGTAGTACAGCTTGCTCAAGCCGCGCTCCCATAGCTTGTGCTCAATGTACGCACGGACGACGCCCGCGGTGTTCTCGGGACGAAGGGTCAGGGACTG
>CAYOZX010000329.1:0-3675 GCA_964408515.1 uncultured Acidobacteriaceae bacterium
TTGGCCTCCACCTGCTTGGCGGCGCGAAATGTCAGTTCCTGATGGGCGCGATGCATGGGATTGCGCGTCTGAAAGGCCACGATGCGGCGCCAGCCCAGGCGAGCGAATTCGGCGCGCAGCTCCGCCGGAGTGAAGCGTAACGAGCGGAAGTCATAGTGCGCTGGCGGCTGGACGCCTTCGACATTCCCGCCCACATACCAGGGGCCGGACCGGTTGATGACGTAGTCCGCCCCGGGGTGGGCGCTGCTGGTGCTGCCAAAGACAGCCTGGGCCTCGGCTTTGCGGTCGGGCTGCCAAACTTCTTCCACATGCAGCGCCGCCAACATGACGCCTTCGGGATCGCGTAACGCGATGGTGCTGCTGCCCGGCTGCAGAGACTTGGCGAAGTCTTGGCTCACATCCAGGGTGATGGGGATCGGCCAGAGAATTCCGCCGCCCAGCCGCAGGTTGTGACAGACGCCCTCGTAGTCGCCGCGGGTCATGAATCCGCGCAGCGGGGAAAAGCATCCGCTCTGGAGCAATTCCAGGTCGCAGAGTTGGCGGGCGGTGAGGTCCCACGAGGGCCACGCGCGGGAGCGGGCTTTCAGTTCCTTGGTTGCATCGGGCGAGGCAATTAGGTCCACCAGCTCCCCGCCGTGCGGCGGGATGAGATGACTGCCGGAAATAGTCAAACGAATTGGCCTCCTGAGGTCTCTATCTCGTTTCGGCAACGGTGAAGATGCGCGCCGCGCGGAAGGTCCTGTCTCTAATGGATGTGGGAAGCCGGCTTCGGTTGCGCGATTTCCTGCGTCGGAGCCGCTGGCTGAGGGGCCGCGGCCGCAACCGGCTCGGTGATCGAATACTTCAGCAGACACCAAAGCGCGCGAAACCCGTCCTTCCAGCCGATCTTCTTCCCCTCTTCGTAGGTCCGCCCCCAATAGCTGATGCCGACCTCATAAATCCGCAGGCGGCGCTTGGCCACCTTGACCGTAATTTCCGGCTCAAATCCAAAGCGGTCTTCCTGCAGGCGGATGGACTGAATCACATCCCGGCGAAAAACCTTGTAGCAGGTTTCCATGTCGCTCAGATTGATGTTGGTCAGGCAATTGGAGAGCAGGGTCAGAATCTGGTTTCCGACAAAATGCCAGAAGTACATGACGCGGTGAGGACGCCCTCCCAGAAAGCGCGAGCCATAAACCACGTCGGCCTTGCCCTGGATCAGGGGCTCAAGCAGGCCGGGATACTCGGCGGGATCGTATTCCAGGTCCGCGTCCTGAATCAGCACAAAATCGCCCGTGGCCTCCTGAATACCGCGCCGCAGGGCGGGGCCTTTTCCCATGTTTTTCGGCTGTAGCAGCAAGCGCAGATTGGGGTGGGGCTGCTGTAGCCGGCTCAGAATTTCCCGCGAGCCGTCATGCGAATCGTCGTCGACGCACAACAGTTCCAGGTCGAGGGGCGCGGCGAGCACGCGCTCCACCACCGCCTCCAGCGTGCGGCACTCGTTGTAAACCGGCATCACGACTGAGAGTCTCATGGGATCAGGGCGCTTTCAGTGTAAAACAAACCGGCGTTCTGCATGGCCCTGACACGTCTATTTCCGGGCGGCCACGTATCAAAAAAAGGATTGCGTGAATCAACTTTTCGCGACTGCGCAGCCGCCTGGTAGAAACCCGCAAACCTGACCCCCGGTTAACGGCACGGTTATCAGGCGAAACATGTAATTACTTCAAGGTGGGACCTGGCGACTGGGGAAAAATTTCAGGTAATGCCCATGCCTTAGCTTGAAGATAAAGCACTTACGGGCGGGGCGTCGGCTATCCGACCGTGCCGAAAGGTCGGCACCTTCGGCACTTTTCTGGCGGAATTGTCGGCCCGCGCTGTGGAAAGTCACTGTTCCGCGCGGAGCCGCACCGGCGGTTTTCTGTTATGAATCTGGTTATTAGCAAGTACGGGCTGGACAGCCTGCCGTGACCACCGCGTATGTCTAACAAAATAAATGCATTGCTAGATTTCAAGAGAAGGAGCGGTGGAACCTGCTGGAAGCACGAAGGTGTGGAATTTTCTGTGCAATAAAGCGCAATCCGGGCGGCTCTTGGCAAATGGCATGCTATGAATTTTTGGAGAAACGTCACACTGCTGGAGTAGGGGTCGTACCCGGGGGTTTGGTATCCACGGCACTCCCGAGACAAGCTTACTTCGTTTCACCAATCGCCCGCTTCTGGGCAGAGCAGGAAACAAAGGGGGAGCCGAAATGAAGGAAAGTTCTATTCGGCTGGGTCCGCGCGAACAACAGATTGCCGAGCTGCTGCTCCAGGGTTGCGACAATTCCGAGATTGCGCGTCAGCTTAGGATGGCCCGGCGCACGGTCAAAGCGCACTTCAATCGTCTGTTCATGAGATTTGCCATCACCGGTGGTATCAAACGGGTGAAACTCGCGACTATTCTTTATCGGAGGCAGTTATGTTTGCAGAACGGCGTTACGGAAACCGCGTCCCCAGCCAACGGGAACAGCTTGTCATCGAACTGGTCGCGCAAGGGCTCAAGAACCGCGAAGTCGCGGACGCCATCGGGACGACGGAACACGTCGTCAAAAACTACCTCCGGACCATCTACGACAAACTCGGACTCTGGAACCGGGTCGAACTCGCCCTCTGGTACGAGGCCCGGCGACAGAACATCCCCGTCAACGCCTGAAGTGCTGGAGAGCTGGGAGCATAGCCTTCTGGGGCTGGAGCATCCGGGTTCAGGCCGCAATCCGCTGCAGCGGTAGGCCGATCAGAGCGCGATCCCAAAGCAAGAGACCCGCCGCTCAGGTCTCTTTCGTCGGTCGGGCTTTCCCGTGAAGCGCTACGGGCATCCCCGCGATTCCAGAGTTCGCAGCCGTTCGGCGGCTTCCCGGTTGCCGTGTTTAGCGGGCGCCAGAAGCAGGAGACGCGCCTGCTCGCAGTTGCGAATCACACCGTCGCCGCGAGCGTAGAGGTCGGACAGCAGAATCGCCGCCGGCTGGTTTTGTTGCTGGACTGCTTTCCATAGCAGCCGCGCAGCTTCAGCCGCGTCGCGCTCACCGTTCTGGCGGTCAAGATATTGCTGGGCCAGCCGCAGATCCGTCGCTCCCCGCATCTCGGGCGGCTTGCCGTCGAGCGCAGGTCCAGTCTGCAGCGGCGACCTTTGCAGCGCCGGTTCCACGGCGCCCGGGCGAGTGCCCTCGGGACGTCCGTTCACTCTCTCCCGCAGTCCGCTCGCCGGCGATGCCGCGTCCTCAGTCTTCGCGAGACTTGCAGTTACGTTCGGTGACGAATCGCCCACCGGAGGTTGCGTGGGCGGAGGGTTGAGACTGCTCGCACTGTCGCTTGGGGTTTGAACGGGCGGCGAAGGGGCCGATCGGGTTTGCTCCGTTGCCGCCGGACCGGGATGCGCCACGAATTGCAGATAGGTAAAGCCAGCCAGGGCAACCGCCGCCGCGCCCGCCAGATATTTCCACCCCGCCCAACTCTTTTTTTCGGAAGGAGCGAAGCTGCCCAGCGTCCGGTCGCGCAGCCATTGCAGCTCCGGCGTCTCCGCTTCGGTGTGTTGGACGGTGCTGCTGGGCGGGATCGCGATTTCCGGCCCGGGCGCACGAAGCGGAGGTGCGCCGGCGCTCAGACCCAGGCCGCACTGGCCGCAGAACTTGTGTCCCGGCGGATTCCTGTGTCCGCA
>CAYOZX010000330.1:0-3627 GCA_964408515.1 uncultured Acidobacteriaceae bacterium
TGCAGAATTTGGATCAACAAGGATATCAGCCACGAGTGGCTGTGCCGCAGGGGGCATCCACTGATGTTCGCAGCGGCGACGAGGGGAATTCCGATTCCGCCGCCTACCAGCAGTCGCGACAACAACGTCAGCGTAATCCCAGGCGGGCGTGGCAGGACTTGGCATTCCAACTGCATGAATGATATTTCCGAAGGAAGGTAAATGACATCCCCGATTACTCAAAATTCAGCCACGACTGCGGCCGTCAACACGGCGCAAACTCCTCAGGCGTCCGGCGGTAAAACAGATGCGACAGGGAGGGACGTCTTCCTGAAGCTGCTGGTGGCGCAGATAAAAAATCAAGACCCGCTGAACCCGATGGATGGAATGAATTATGTGACGCAACTGGCGCAGTTCAGCCAACTCGATGCCCTGTTGGGCATCCGCGGCGATCTCGACACTATCCTGGCAAAAGGCGCTGCGCAACCGGCGGAATCCAATCCATGACGTTTCCGATAGGGATCGCTCCTCCCGCCAGCGAGGAACAGACTCAACCGCAGGGCGCCGTTGCTGTAACGGCAGACCTGGCGAATGTTCCGCCCGAACCCCTTGTTCAGTGCGCCCATCTTGCGGACGTGCCACTCAAAGTGGAGGCTCTGCTCGACTGCCTGACGATGGATTTGGGCGCCGTAGCCGCTTTAGAGGTGGGAAGCCTGATTCTGTTGAACCGCTCCGCCGGCGACAACGTTGACCTGTGCGTGAACGGCGTGCCGCTGGCCTCCGGCGAGATCATGGCGATTGAAAACACGACCAGCGTTCAGATCACCGATTTTGTCCACGCCGAGGTGTCTGCCCCGACGGAACCCTAATCAACGTATGCCCGAAATGGTTCGCCAGTTGGTTGGCGTGTCGATCGTTCTCGCGACGCTGGTCGCCCTACTCTGGTTCGCCAAGGGACGTGGCTGGGCGCGCTTGCGTTCGTTCCGCGGCGCTGGCGATGAGCGCATCGTGACCGTGCTGCAGCGCGTACCTCTTACTCCCCAGCACACGCTCCACGTGCTTGCTGTGGGCCGGCGGCGCCTGGTGGTAACGTCGTCTCCCGGTTCCTGTCAACTGCTCGGCGAAGTGGACACGCCTGGAAGGGATTTGCAGTGACCAGAATTTTGACTGCGGGGATACTAGGCTTCGCCGCCGTGATGCGGGCATCGGCCGCCAGGACCGAGCCGGCGGGTCTGAACCCTGGCGCGGGTCTCAGCTCGCCCATGCAGATCCTGCTGCTGATGACGCTGCTCACGCTGCTGCCGGCGCTGATCATGTGTCTCACGCCGTTTTTGCGGCTGTCCATCGTCCTGCATTTTCTGCGGCAGGCCCTCGGCACGCAAACCGTGCCATCCAATCAAGTGCTGCTCGGATTGTCCCTGCTCCTCAGTTTGGTGATCATGCAGCCAGTCCTATCCGAGATTTATGTGAACGGCTGGCAGCCGCTCGAGGAAGGGCGAATCGGATGGCAGCAGGCCATGGATGCCGGGTCACAGCCGCTGCGCCAGTTTCTTCTCCACTTCACTCGCGAGAAGGACATTCAGCTTTTTCTCGAGATCAGCAAGACCCCCGCGCCCGCCGCTCCCAAGGATCTGGGTCTTTCCATTCTCGCGCCCGCCTATATCCTCTCTGAGCTCAAGGCCGGCTTTCAGATCGGCGCGGTGCTATTTCTGCCCTTCCTGGTGATCGACATTGTGGTCGCCTCGGTCAGCTTATCGATCGGTATGATTCAGTTGCCGCCGGTAATGATCTCCGCCCCATTCAAGATTCTGCTGTTCATCGTAGTGGATGGCTGGACTCTTCTGATCGGATCCCTGATGAGGAGTTTCGAGCGCTAATTTATGAACTCGGCCCAAGTGGTACAGATTCTGCGTGACGCCTTGATGGCTGCGTTCTGGCTCAGCCTGCCGCTGCTAGCGGTCGGATTCGTGGCGGGCATCCTCATCAGCCTGCTGCAGGTATTGACTTCAATCCAGGACACCGCCTTCAGCACCGTGCCCAGGCTGGTCATCTATCTGTTTGCCATCCTGGCCGTCCTGCCCTGGATGGTGAACCGGAGCATGACGTACACCATCGACCTGATCGCCCATCTGGGCCGCTATGCCAAATGACGCCTCGGGACTCCTTGCCCTGGCGCTGGGCTTTCTGTTGGTGGGGGCGCGCGTAACCGGCGCCTTCTACTTCGTGCCGTTCCCCGGAAGGGAGCAGACCAACCGGCTGGCAAAGGGCGTGTTGATTATCGCCATTACTGCCTGCCTGTTTCGCTTTTGGCCGGCGCCGGATCCGCATCGTCCCATCATTGGTTTGATCGTCACGGGCGTGCTCAAGGAGGCCGCCATCGGAATCTGTCTGGGGCTGGTCGTCTCGCTGGTCACCGAATGTTTCTCTTTCTGCTTTCACATGGTTGGTCTCCAGGCCGGTTACACCTACGCCTCGACGATTGACCCAACCTCGCATGCAGACGTGACGGTGCTGGAATCAGTGGGCCACCTTGCGGCCGGCCTTTTGTTTTTTAGCACCGGACTGTACCGCTCCGTGATCCAGGCATTTGCTTCGAGTCTCGAAGCCCATCCGGCGGGGACCTGGACACTTGGGCCCAATGTGGTCGAACCGGTTATCCGCCTGTTTCAGGCGATGCTTTCGGCCGGGCTGCGCCTGGCGCTTCCGGTGCTCGCCTCGATGGTGATGATCGATCTGGCGTTGGCGCTGCTCGGACGCGTCAGCAGCCATCTCCAGCTCATTCTGTTGGCATTTCCCGTCAAGATGCTGGCATCGCTGGCGCTGATCTGTTGCGTCGTCACGATTCTGCCGTCCATCTTCGGCGAGCTTGCGCTGCGTGTTCTGAATGAAGTGCGCCGGCTGGTCGGGGCCTGAATGCCTGAATAAGACAAAGGATCGTCGCGCCTGGCCAACGAAAGTCAAAAAACCGAAAAACCCACACCACGCAGGGTGCAAAAGGCTCGCGAACAGGGTCAGTTCGCCGTCTCGCGGCATCTCTTGAGCGGTGTGCAGTTCCTGCTGGCGGTAACATTGATCTCCACAGGGTTCGCGACCTGGTGCTTCCGTCTTAGCGAACTGATGCTGGCTCTGCTCCGCCGTTCGATGGCCGCAGAACTGAACGCATCCCAGCTCGTTTATCTCACGCGCGAAGCGTTGATGCGCGCCTTCTTTCCTCTGATCGTCGGCGGGCTGGTGCTTGTCGGGGTGGTTATGGGCAGCCAACTGGGAGTCACCCGCTTTGGATTCAGCTTGAAGAAATTAACGCCGGACTTCAACCGATTCAATGGCTTGGCGAAGCTGAGCAACATGGCGCGCGAGAACCTGAGCTCACTAGCGCAAGCGGTCGTCATGGCGCCTCTTTTCCTGTACCTCGTCTATCAACTCTCCTCGCAAAACCTGAATATTTACCTTTCCCTTCCCCACACCAACATCGCCACCGCCACATTCTGGGTTGGATCGATGGTCCAGTCGCTGCTGTGGAAGGCGGCTGCCCTCTTCATTGCCGTGGGAGTGCTTGATCTCGCCTGGCAGCGGCATACCTACATGAAGGGTTTGCGCATGAGCAAGCAGGAGATTCGCGATGAGTTAAAAGAGACCGAGGGGAACATC
>CAYOZX010000331.1:0-3616 GCA_964408515.1 uncultured Acidobacteriaceae bacterium
GGAGATCGGCAGTACGCCTCGAAGAGCAGCAACTGATTAGCTACGAGCGCTTCTGCAGCGGAATCCGCCTGAAACCCTCCTGAACTGCGCCTGTTCCAGTGCCGCAGTCCTATCAATTATCTCCCAAAAGCCAGGTTGGCGTGTGCCTTCGGCAAGCCTGCGTGACTTGACCTCGTCGTAGTTGCTAAGGTCGGTCTTTGGCTCAGCGGAGACAAGGAGGACCGACGATGGCCAGGCAGTCTCCCGATATTCCCCACGACATGCAGAAGGTTTACCGGCGTTTCGAGCGGTGGCGGAGCGCGCACACGGGTCGCCTGCCGATTCCAACGCGGCTGTGGTCTGCAGCGGTGGAACTGGCTCGGGAGCACGGGGTTTCCCCCACCGCCCGAGCTTTGCGTCTGGAGTATGCCAAGCTGAGGCGGCTGCTGGAACCAGCGGGTCCGCTGGCGAAACGTCGGCGGGTAGCTAAGGCCCCGGCAGCGCGGCCGCGCCGCACACGGTCAAGCGCACCGCCGGCATTTCTGGAACTGATGACGTCACCCGCGGACGGCCTGGCGGAGTGCGTGATCGAACTAGAGGGTCGGCGGGGCAAGATGCGTATTCAGTGGAAAGGGACGACCGCGCCTGATCTGGGTGGGCTGAGCCGCGCGCTGTGGGAGTCGAAGTGATCCAGATCGCACCGCAGATGCGCATTCTGGTGGCGATCGAGGCCGTGGATGGACGAAAGGGCATCGACTCGTTGGCCCGTCTGTGCCAGGAGAAGCTGCAGGAGGATCCCTTCTCGGGATGTTTGTTTGTGTTCCGCAGCCGGCGAGGAACATCGATTCGCATTCTCACCTACGACGGCCAGGGTTTCTGGCTGGCGCAAAAGCGGCTGTCGAAGGGGCGGTTCGTGTGGTGGCCGAGCGGGAAGGAGCCGACTCGAAGATTGCAGGCCCATCAAGCGCAGTTGCTGCTGGCGGCGGGCAATCCGGAGACAGCAGCGGCACCGGTCTGGCGCCGAGTGAGTGTGTAAGAAAAATTGCGCTAGGCACTTGCGTTCCGGTTTTGCCTCTGTCAGACTACGGCCCATGGCAGCGGAGTGGAAGTACCGGGGCCGAGTGATTACCACCGAAGACATCGCCTTCATCCGCCGGTTGATCTCCGAAAACGCTGGAGCCAGCCGGCGAGCGCTTTCGGCGAAGTTGTGCGAGGTCTGGCAGTGGAAACAGGCGAACGGCATACCGCGCGAGATGGTCTGCCGGGGCTTGATGTTGATGCTGCACCGGGCGGGCCAGATTGAGTTGCCACCGGTACGACAGACCTCGCTGAATCCTCTGGTGCGGCCTCAGCGGCCCGCGCCGGTGCTGATCGATACCACGCCCCTACGCGGGCCCTTGAGCCAGATCCAGCCACTGGAATTTCAGCAGGTGCGACGCACCGCCGACGAGCCGCTGTTCAACAGCCTGATCGAGCAGCATCATTACCTCGGCTACGAGCGACCGGTTGGAGAGCACCTCAAGTATTTGGCCTGGACGCAAGGGCGGCCTCTGGCCTGTCTGGCGTGGAGTTCAGCGCCCCGTCACCTGGGCAGCCGGGACCGCTTCATCGGTTGGTGCGCGGAGGCCCGGCATCGCAACATCCGCTTCCTCGCCTACAACACCCGCTTTCTGATTCTGCCCTGGGTGCAGGTCGAGCACTTAGCCTCCCACATTCTCGGCCGCATGGCGAAGCGACTGTCAAAGGATTGGGAGCGGGTGTACGGCCACCCGATCTACTTTCTGGAGACCTTCGTCGATCCGGAGCGCTTTCGCGGGACGTGTTACCGAGCGGCGAACTGGGTGTTACTGGGACGAACCACGGGCAGGGGCAAGGACGATCAGACGAATCGGCCGAACCGTTCGATCAAAGAGGTGCTGGGCTATCCCCTCACGCCGCGGTTCCGCCAGCTGTTGCAGGAGGCTGGATGAAGCCGGGCGTGGAGCGGCTCGACGTCACCACCCAAGAGCTGGAAGCGCTGTTAGAGGGCGTACGGGAACCGCTGGGCGAAGTCGGGTATCAGAAACTGAAAGCGGCGATCCGCACTTTGGGCTATGTCACCGAGTTGCTGGAGAATCGGGAAGCGACCTTGGCGGCGTTGCGGTGGCTATTATGCCAGGCAAGCACGGAAAAGACCGCGCGAGTGTTGAAGCAGGCAGGCATCGAAGTGGGCGAGAAGAGCCCCAAACCCGCGGGCCAGCGCACCCTCGAGACGGCAGCTCCGGGGCACGGGCGTCATGAGGCCGCCGCCTATCGTGGGGCTCACAAGATCAAAGTTCCACATGGATCGTTACACCAGGGGGACCGGTGTCCGGAGTGTCAGCGGGGCAAAGTGTATCCGCTGCGCGATCCTGGCCTGCTCGTGCGGATCAAAGGACAGGCGCCGATCGAGGCCACGCTGTACGAGTTAGAGAAGCTGCGGTGCAATCTCTGCGGTGAAGTATTCACTGCAGAGGTTCCCGAGGGAGTGGGGACCGAGAAGTATGAGGCCACGGCGGCGAGCATGATGGCGCTGCTCCGCTATGGCAGCGGATTTCCCTGGAATCGGCTGGAGAGGCTGGAGGGAAGCCTGGGGACCCCGTTGCCGGCCGCCACTCAATGCGAGATCGTTGCGGAGACGGCGCAGCGAGTCGAGCCCGCCCTGGAAGAACTGATCCGCCAAGCTGCCCAAGGTGAAGTGCTGTACAACGACGATACTTCCATGCGGGTGTTGGCGCTGCGCCAGGGTGCGGTCGGCGCGAGCGAGGAATTCGGAGACCGGGCAGGCGTGTTTACGAGCAGCATCGTATCTACCGGTGAAGGCCGACAGATAGCCTTGTTTTTCACGGGCCGCAAGCATGCGGGAGAGAATCTGGGCGAAGTGTTGAAGCGACGGGCCGCAGAACGGGATCCTCCCATCCAAATGTGTGATGCCCTGTCGCGCAACCTGCCCAAGCTGCCGGAGAAACTGGAAATCATCGTGGGCCATTGCCTGGCGCATGCCCGGCGCCGCTTTGTGGAGGTAACGCCCAACTTTCCCGAGGCCTGCCGGTTCGTGCTGGAAACTTTAGGCGAGGTCTACGGAAACGACGCGGTAGCTCAGAAGCAAGGCCTCTCGCCGGAGGAGCGTCTCCGCTTCCACCAGGCTCAAAGCAGGCCGGTGATGGACGGTCTGCAGGTTTGGTTGAAGGCCCAGTTTCAGGAAAAGAAAGTGGAGCCCAACTCCGGCCTGGGCGAGGCCATCAGCTATCTGCTCAAGCATTGGGAACGGCTCACTCTCTTCCTGCGGCAAGCGGGAGCTCCGCTGGATAACAATGTTTGTGAAAGAGGGTTGAAGAAAGCGATTCTGCATCGCAAGAACTCGCTGTTTTACAAGACCAGCAAGGGGGCGCAGGTCGGTGACCTGTACATGAGCCTGATTCACACGTGCGAATTAAACGGCGCTAATCCCTTCGACTACCTGACCGAGCTGCAGAAACACGCCGCAGAGTTAGCCAACAATCCGGCAGCGTGGATGCCGTGGAATTACGGCGGGACACTGGAGCGAGCTGACGCTACTCCGGATGCCGGGTAGGCATACCTTTCTGGAGTATGATGATCCCTCTGGCCGGAAACTATC
>CAYOZX010000332.1:0-2596 GCA_964408515.1 uncultured Acidobacteriaceae bacterium
GCGTGGAGAGGCCGCGGTTTCAGACCGGACCGGCTTGCGGGATGGAGGCGTGACCCGGCGCAACTGATCGGTTACGCAGACCAGGAACATGGGCTGGCGAGCGTTTTTGAGAAGGTCGATGATGCGGCCGTGGTTTTCTTCCAGGTAGATCGACCGGCCGTCGGTGAGCAGGTGGACGTCGGCGTCGCTGGATAAGGCATCCGCCAGCCGTTTTCCGGTGTCTCGCTGCAGATGCTTCAGGACCCGGCGAATTTTTTGCAGGGAGAAACCCTTGCGACGCAGTTCCGCCACCACGGAAACTTCCACCACTTCCTGCGGTTCGTAGACGCGCCGGTGCCCGTTCTGCTTGGGGGATACCACCTTACGCTCATCCCACCATTGCAGTTGACGCAGGCTGACACCCGAAATCTGCGCAACATCACTACTGGTGTACACCGCCTCGCCCGGGGGTACCGCGGGCCCGACCTTTCTTGCCTTAAACATTTCGCCAAGCTCTCGTTTTAGAACTTTTACGCCACTCCCGGATCTTACTGGAGTCTCCGGCACTGTCAAATGATTTTTTATGACACTTCGTCCCGGCGCACAGGAGTATACCATAACCCACACCGCGGCTTGGCTCCGCCGTGTTACGATGAGAAATACTCCGCTTGAGGTTTTCGTGGCTGCTAGAATCACCCGTAAAGAACTGAAGACCGACAAGTTTGCGGTCGAAGTCGAACATACCGTTGACTACGTTGCCGGTCACCGGTCGCAGATCGCGCGCTATGGCGTCATCGCCCTGGTGGTGGCGGCGTTAGCTGCTGGTATCTATTTCTACAGCCGGCATCAGCATACCATCCGCCAGGAGGCGCTGGCCGAGGCCATTCAGATACAGGAAGCTCCGGTAGGACCACCCAATCCCGGAGCGGTAGTCAGCTTCCCCACCGAGGTCCTCAAGCGCGCGGCTGCCCAGAAGGCGTTCACCGATCTCGCCGCGAAGTACTCGGGTTCGACCGAAGCGGTGATCGCTGAATACTATCTCGGCTCCGCCGCTGCCGACCAGAATAAGATGGCCGAGGCGGAACAACATTTCAAGAAAGCCGGGGATGGCGGCGACGGCCTTACCCGTTCCCTGCCCCCGCTATCGTAACCCAAATGTAATTTTGGGCCGGGCCGCGCCGCCGAAGGGGAGAAAACACTGCGTGGCCTGATGGACCACCCCACCATCTTCGTCTCCAAGGAACAGGCGACATTCACTCTGGCGACGGGCATCTCCAAGACCAAGCCGGCGGAAGCCCGCAAGCTCCTGGAGCCGCTCCGAACCTCGCGCAGCTCGATCAGCCAGGCGGCCATCACGGCGCTGGCGGAACTGGCACCCAGGTAACAGCCGCGGTGCTCCGCCGGCTCCGCTTTTCCGTCGACCAAAGCCGGGGACGCCGTTATCCCGAACCGGATCATCCCTACCGTAACGCCTTCCAGCGCGATCGCGACCGCATCATCCACGCCCGCGCTTTCCGCCGCCTGGAAGCCAAGACGCAGGTGTTTGCGCCCGGGCTCTCGGATCATTTTCGTAACCGCCTCACCCATACCATCGAGGTTTCGCAGATCTCGCGCACCGTGGCCGCCGTGCTGGGCCTCGACGAAGATCTCACGGAGTCCTTGGCGCTGGCTCACGATATCGGTCATCCGCCTTTTGCGCACTCGGGTGAGGAAGAGCTGAACCGCCAGATGGCTCGTTTCGGCGCCAGCTTCGACCACAACATTCACGCCCTCCGTATCGTCGAACAATTCGAGCAGCGCTACGCTCGCTTTCCTGGCCTGAACCTGACGTTCGAGGTGCGCGAGGGCATTGCCAAACACTCCCGCGACTTCGAGCCGGGCGAGATTCCCGAACTGGATGCCTACCTGCCCGGACTGCGGCCGCCGCTGGAGGCCCAGCTCATTGACCTGGCAGACGAAATTGCCTACAACACCGCGGATCTCGACGACGCATTTACGGCCCGCCTGTTCACGGCCGCTGACATTGCGCTGGAGGTCCCGTACTATGCCGGACTGCGCGAGGCGACGGAGACGCAATTTCCGGGAGCCAGCGAACGCGAGCAGTTTCAAGAGACCTTGCGACATTTGATCGACGCCTTGGTTTCCGGTTTGATCGAGGGAACAGTGCGTGCGGCACAGGCTGCCGGCGTCGACTCGGTGGACGATGTGCGGGACTGGCCCCGCCGGCTGGCCGTTCTTACCGCTCCTGCCGCGGAAGCTACCCAGGCACTGAAACGTTTTCTGAATCGCCACGTGTATTCTTCTGAAGCCCTGGAGCAGGACCGCCGGCGGTCGAGCGCCATGATGTCGGAGCTATTTCAGTTCTTGCTGGATCATCCGGGCGAATTGCCCGGGCACTACCGCCAGCAGACCGCCGGCCTCCCACCCCACCGCGTGGTGTGCGACTACATGGCGGGCATGACCGACGCCTTCTTTCACCGCACCTATCAGCAGACCGTAGGACGCACGGCCCCTCTATACTAAAAAAATGCTCTGCGGCATCTGTAAGCTTCGCCGGCCACGCCGGTTTTGCCCCGGCTTGCGGTCTGCGGTGGGTCGCAAAAGCCCTTGCCGGGGT
>CAYOZX010000332.1:2606-3603 GCA_964408515.1 uncultured Acidobacteriaceae bacterium
AACGAGCGCGAAGTCACCGTGGATTGCCCGCTGGATTGCGAATACCTGCAGGACTCCCGCAAGCATGATCGCGTCGCGCCCGCCGATCCAGCGCAGTTCCCCAATCAGGACATTCGCGTCAGCGAAGAATTCCTCCAGGAGCACGAGAACCTGCTGGTGTTCCTGGGGAGGCGTTTGCTGGAAGCCGCTCTGGCCACACCCGGAGCAGTGGACTTCGACGTACGCCAATCCCTGGACGCGCTCATTCGGACGTATCGCACCTTGCAGAGCGGCGTATATTACGAAACCCGCCCCGAGAATCCACTCGCTGCGGGCATCTGTTATCTCGTGCAGTCCGGTCTGGAGGAGTTTCGCAAGCAAGAAACCGAAACGCTGGGCATGACCCAGACACGGGACGCGGACATTCTCGGCACGCTGGCCTTCCTTCAGCGCCTGGAGTTGGATCATAACAATGGCCGCAAGCGGGGCAGGGCCTTCCTCCAGTTCCTCAGTGGCTTCTTTTCGGGCGCCACCGGGCAACCCGCCGCGCAGCCGTCTTCCCTGATCCTGCCGCCATGAAAACGGCGTTCATCCTCTTCGCACACGGTTCGAGCGTCGAGTCGGCCAACGATGCGGTACGCGCCGTGGCCCAGGCCCTGGCGGGCTCTGGAGGCCTTGGGAACGTGGAAGCGGCCTTCCTGGAGCAGGGCCATCCCAGCCTGGAGGAGGCGGTGGCGTCCGTGGCTGGCCAAGGGGCCAGCCGCATTGCGGTAGTACCGTACTTCCTGACCCTGGGCCTCCATATGCAGCGGGATTTGCCTCGCATCATCGAACGCTTGAGCGCCCTGTACCCAGGAATCGAGTTTAGCGTGACCCCTCCGCTGGATGGGCATCCGGCTCTAATAACGGCACTTAAGGACCGTGCGGCGGCCGCCTTTCTCTAGGCCTGCGCTTGAAATCTCAAGATACTTGACAATCAGACACTAAGATTTGATAATGAGATTACGCTGTAGACGGG
>CAYOZX010000333.1:0-3587 GCA_964408515.1 uncultured Acidobacteriaceae bacterium
ACCTGTACTCGGATCGCGGTACCGAAGGGACTCCGCTGAAGACACGTGACGGCGATGTGGTGCTGGTCCGCGATGGCTATCACAGCGCGGTGGCTGGCCCGGGATATGACGTGTACTATTTGAACTTTCTCGCTGGCTCGTCGCGCACCCTGGCCGTGACCGAGGATCAGCGGCACACCTGGATTCGAACCACCTGGGACCAGACTGACCCACGCCTGCCGATGGTAAGGAAATAGCTGACGGCCTGGGTTCAGGCGCGATGTAGGATTGCCGGATAGATCATTTCCTGGGCTTCCTTATGACGAGACGCCTCACGGTAGCGCAAGCAATCATCGCGTTCCTGAGCCGCCAGGTGGTGGAACGCGACGGCAAGCAGTCCCGGTTTTTCGCGGGGTGCCTGGGCATCTTCGGGCATGGCAACGTCGCGGGAATCGGACAGGCGCTCGAGCAAAACCCCGACCTGCAGTACTACCCCTTCCGCAACGAGCAGGCCATGGTGCACACCGCGACGGCTTTCGCAAAAGCAACCTTCCGCACTCGAGCCCTGGTTTGCACCAGTTCCATCGGGCCCGGCGCGACGAACATGCTGACCGGCGCCGCGCTGGCCACAATCAACCGGCTGCCGGTGCTGTTGCTGCCAGGAGATACTTTTGCCCGGCGCAACGTGGCTCCGGTTCTGCAGCAGCTGGAGTGCGCGTCCGCGCAGGACATTTCGGTAAACGACTGCTTCCGTCCGGTGTCGCGTTACTGGGACCGGATTCAGCGTCCCGAGCAGATCCTGGTCTCGTTGCCGGAGGCGATGCGCGTATTGACCTCTCCGGCGGAGACCGGCGCGGTTACGGTTTGCCTTCCCCAGGATGTGCAGGCGGAGGCATTCGATTATCCCGAGGAGTTTTTCGAGCCGCGTCTGTGGCGCATCCCGCGCCCCCGCTGCGACGGAGGCGCTTTGCGGCAAGCGGCTGAAATCCTGGGCGCCGCGAAGCGTCCGCTCATAATCGCCGGCGGCGGTGTCCTCTACTCGGAGGCCAGCGAGTCGCTGGCGAAGCTGGCGGAGACCACGGGAATTCCGGTTTGTGAGACCCAGGCGGGCAAAGGCGCCCTGCCCTACGATCATCCCCAACAACTGGGAGCGATCGGTGCGACCGGGACGCCGGGCGCGAACATCGCCGCCCGGCAGGCGGATGTGGTCATCGGCATTGGCACGCGTTACAGCGATTTCACCACCGCCTCCAAGACCGCCTTCCAAAATCCCGGCGTTCGATTCATCAACATCAATGTCGCCGAATTCGACGCCTTCAAGCACGCGGCCGTGCCCCTGACGGGCGATGCGCGCGTGACCATCGAGGAGTTGCATCGCGCGGTGTCCGGCTACCGGGTCGAGACCGGCTACGGCGAGGAGATGGCGCGTTTCCGGAACCAGTGGGAGAAGGAAGTGGAGCGGATCTACGCGGTGAGGAAGGAACCACCCATCGCGCAGGCGGAAGTGATCGACGTGCTCAACAGTTTCATGGAAGACGCCGACATCATGGTCTGCGCCGCGGGCAGCCTGCCCGGCGACCTGCACAAGCTTTGGCGTACGCGCCAGCCTGGCGGCTACCACATGGAGTACGGCTATTCCTGCATGGGATACGAGATCGCCGGAGGTCTGGGGATCAAGCTGGCGCATCCGGAAAAGGAAGTCTATGTGATGGTCGGCGACGGGTCCTACCTGATGATGGCGCAGGAGATCGTGACCGCCATTCAGGAAGACTGCAAACTCAACATCGTCGTGTTAAACAACCACGGGTTTTCCAGCATTGGCGGTCTGAGCCGCAGTTGCGGCAATGAAGGCATGGGCACGGAGTATCGCTTTCGCCGCAAGGGCAGGTACGACGGCGAACTCGTGCCGGTGGATTTCCAGGCGAACGCCGCCAGCCTGGGGGCTTGCGCGGTGCAAGTCCGGACCCGCGAAGAATTGAAGCGCGCGCTGAGCGCAGCGCGAAGTCATCCGCGCACATCGGTCATCGTCGTCGAAACCGCCTTTGATGTCCGAGTGCCGGGTTACGAATCCTGGTGGGACGTTCCCATCGCGGAAGTGTCCGAGCGCGGGCCGGTGAAAACGGCGCGCCGGGAATACGAGGAAGCGCGCAAGAAGGAACGCTACTTCTTTTAAGCGGGAGTTTCCCGGCAGGAGACGAGGGCCGTTGGAGAAGACCACGGGAAGCGCGTCGGGGACGCAGGCGGCACAACCACACCTCAAAAGAGTCCTGGGCCTGTGGGATCTGGTTTATTACGGCGTAGTGCTGACCTCGCCGATCGCGGCCGTTCCTTTGTTCGGAGAGGCGCAGGCGCTTTCGCACGGCCACGCGGTAACTACTCTCCTGCTGGGCATGGTCGCGATGTCAGTCACGGCGGTCAGCTTCGGCCGCATGGCCAATGTCTATCCGGCCTCGGGTTCCGTCTACTCCTACATCAGCCGCGTGCTGAATCCGCACCTCGGGTTTGTTCTGGGCTGGGCGATGTTTCTCGAGTACCTTTTCCAGCCGATTCAAAACGCGCTCTATGCCGTGCTGACCATCCGTCGCCTGGCGCCGCAGGTTCCGTTCGCGATGCTGGCCGCCTTCATCGTCGGCCTGATTACTGTGATGACGGTGCAGGGAATCAAATTCAACGCCCGCATGAACGAGATTCTGCTGGGCTCGATGATGCTGGTGACGGTGATCTTCCTGGTCCGGGCGGTCCGCTACATTGTGCTGCGGCAGCCGATGGGAGGGCTCTTTTCGTTCCAGCCCATATACAATCCGCAAAGCTTCGACTTGCGTGCGCTGGCGGCGGGAACGTCGTTTGCGGCGCTGGTGTTCATCGGATTCGACGGCGTCTCCATCCTGGCGGAAGAAGTAAAGAACCCCCGGCGGAATGTGCTGCTGGCAGCAGTGCTGGTTTGCGTGTTCACGGGACTGTTCAGCGGCCTGCAGGTTTACCTGGCGCAGCGCGTTTGGCCGGATTACTCCACGCTGCAAAATCCGGAGACCGCTTTCATGGATGTGGCGCGGGCGGCGGGCGGTGCTTCGCTCTTTACCCTGTACGGGCTGGTGCTTCTGATTTCCAGCCTGGCCTGCGGTCTAGCGGGGCACGTGGGGGCGGCAAGGCTTCTTTACAGCATGGGACGCGATGATGTGCTGCCGCGAAGAATTTTCGGGCACCTGGGATCCAGAAGGAGCCCGGTCTACAACGAACTGCTGGTCGGGGCGGCGGCGTACGTTGCGGTGCTCACCGTTCCATGGGAGCGGGCAGCGGAGATCGTGACCTTCGGCGCCCTGCTGGCCTTCACCGCAGTGAACCTGGTTGCCCTGATCCACTTCTGGTTTTCATCAGGAAGCCGAAAAAGAAATTTCCTGATCGACGCCCTGCTGCCGGGGTTTGGCAGCGTGTTTTGCTTCGTGCTCCTGCTGGGCCTTCACCCGTGGACGAAATACGCCGGGCTGGCCTGGCTCGGGATCGGGCTGGTGTGTGTGGGATGCCGCACACGCATGTTTACGGTTCGTCCTAAGCTGATCGATTTCAGCGAAGTTTAATCCGTCACTCTAAGAAAGCCCGCTTCACTGTTT
>CAYOZX010000334.1:0-3580 GCA_964408515.1 uncultured Acidobacteriaceae bacterium
GCGATCAAAATCGCCGAGATGGGCGGGCGCGTCGATCTGTTCTCCATTGTGCCCGTCAAGCGTTCGCACTCGGTCTGCGCCCAGGGCGGGATCAACGCCGCCAAGAACCTCAAGGGCGAGGGCGATTCTACCTGGCAGCATTTCGACGACACCATCTATGGCGGCGACTTCCTGGCCAATCAGCCGCCGGTCAAGGCCATGTGCGAGGCCGCGCCCGCCATCATCGATCTCCTCGACCGCATGGGAGTGCCTTTCAACCGTACTCCGGAAGGGCTGCTCGACTTCCGCCGCTTCGGCGGGACGTTATACAACCGGACGGCCTTCGCCGGCGCCACCACCGGCCAGCAGCTACTCTATGCGCTCGACGAACAAGTGCGGCGCTACGAATCCGAAGGCAAGGTCAGAAAGTTTGAGCACTGGGAATTTCTCTCCGCCGTGCTCGACGGCAATCGCATTTGCCGCGGCATCTGCGCCATGGACCTGCGTTCCATGGAGGTCCGCACATTCCCCGCGGACGCCATCATCGTCGCCACCGGCGGCATCGGGGCCATCTTCGGGAGATCGACCAACTCGGTGGTATGCACCGGCTCGGCGCAATCCGCTCTTTACCAGCAGGGATGCTACTACGCCAACGGAGAATTCATTCAAGTGCATCCCACCTCCATCCCCGGCGAAGACAAGCTGCGGCTGATGTCGGAATCGGCGCGGGGAGAAGGCGGACGCGTCTGGGTGCCGAAGACTCCTGGCGACAAGCGCGATCCCAAGCGCATTCCCGCGAGCGAGCGCTGGTATTTCCTCGAGGAGTGGTATCCCAAGTACGGGAACCTGGTGCCGCGCGACGTCGCCACCCGCGCGATCCACAAAGTGGTTTACGAGCATAACCTCGGCATCGACGGCAAGCCGATGGTGTATCTCGACCTGACCCACATCGACCGTAAGGTGCTGGATCGCAAGCTGGAGGGCATCCTGGAGATCTACGAGAAGTTCGTCGGCGACGATCCCCGCGAGACGCCAATGAAGATCTTTCCCGGCATGCACTACACCATGGGCGGCCTGTGGGTGGATTTCAGCCAGGCCACCAACATCCCCGGCATCTATGCCGCAGGCGAGTGCGAGTACCAGTATCACGGGGCCAACCGCCTGGGCGCCAACTCGCTGGTCTCCTGCATCTTTGGTGGGTTCGTGGCCGGGCCGGCGGCGGTGCAGTACGCCCGCAATCAACCGGCGGCCGCGGGCAACGGACACTTTGACGCCGAGCGCAAGCGCCAGGAAGAAAACAATGCCACCTTGATGAAGGCCGAGGGCGACGAGAATCCCTTCAAGCTGTGGCGCGAGTTCGGCGAGCTCATGACCCGGAACTGTACCGTCATTCGCTACAACAAGAGTCTTCAGCAAACCGACGCCGAGTTGTGCAAGTTACTGGAACGCTTCCGCCACATCAATCTGAGCGACCGGTCGCAGTGGGCGAATACTTCCGTAGCCTTCGCTCGTCAGCTCTATAACATGCTGCAACTGGCCCGCGTCATCGCCCAGGGCGCGGCCTTGCGCGACGAATCACGGGGCGCGCATTACAAGGCTGATTTCCCCGAGCGCGACGACAGGAACTGGCTGAAAAGCACCAAGGCCTGTTTCGCGCCCGATGCCGACGAGCCCAGGTTCGAGTTTGAGACCGTGGATATTTCGCTGATCCCGCCGCGACCCAGGAGATACGACGCTGTCAAATAAGACCGTAACTCTCAAGATCAAGCGCCAGGACTCTCCCAGCACTCCCTCTCGCTGGGAGGAGTTCGAGGTGCCCTGGCACCCGGGTATGAACGTCGTCTCCTCGCTGATGGAGATTGCCGCCAATCCCGTAACCCGCGCGGGGAAGAAAACCACGCCGGTCACTTACGATTCCAATTGTCTGGAGGAAGTCTGCAGCTCCTGCGCCATGCTGATCAATGGACGCGCGCGCATGGCCTGCTCGGCGCTGGTCGACAAGCTGGAACAGCCCATCCGCTTGGAACCCTTTTCCAAGTTTCCCGTGGTTCGCGACCTGGCCGTTGATCGCAGTGTCCTCTTCGAGAATCTCAAGGCGGTCAAGGCATGGGTGCCCATCGACGGCAGTTACGACCTGGGCTCGGGTCCGAGAATGAACATGCATGAGCAGGAGGAGGCCTATCCTCTTTCGCGCTGCATCTCCTGCTGCTGTTGCATGGAGGCCTGCCCCCAGTTCAATGAGCGCACCGGCTTCGTAGGCGCAGCCACCATTTCCCAGGTGCGGCTGTTCAATACCCATCCTACGGGAGCGGCCCTGAAGCGCGAGCGTCTGGTCGCCTTGATGGGCGATGGAGGCATTCAGGAATGCGGCTACGCGCAAAACTGTGTAGAGGTCTGCCCCAAGGACATTCCGCTGACCCGCTCGATCGCCGAAGTCGGTGGCCAGGTGATGAAACAGGCGGTCGCGGACTTATTCAGAAAGTAAACACGAAACAACGGTAACCCCCACGAAAGTGGCGTATCGGAAATTGTCATCGCGGCCGGCGCAAGTTGTCATTCTGCGCCGCCATTCGTGCCGTAACCCCTTGGAAATTACCATCCCGTAAGTGGCATTCAGGGTGCTGTTATCGACCACGGTTGCCACGGGCGCGCCGTAGCGCGGGTGACGTAACCATGAGGTAACTCCGGGGGGTCTGTTGAGCCACCCCCCGGACTACAAAAAAGCCCTTGTTTTTGTGCAGTCCCGGTTTAGAATGGCCGCCTGTCTCGCGGCGCCCTGGGACAGACGGCAAGGGAATTAACAGTTAGAGGCCACTTCGTGAACCGCAACGCTCGCTACGCGATTTTTGTCTTCTTCCTGGCCACAACGGTCTGCGTGCCGGCTTTTGCCCTGCACAGCTACGTCGTGCCGCGCCGCGCGCGCCACCTCCGCCGCGCTCATCTGCGCCGTCTCCGCTGGAACCCTGTATTTCGTCCCTCGCGCGAGTCGCTCTTGTTGCAGAACCAGGAAATCGACCGCCTGGAGCTGCCCCGTATCCAGGACGACGCCGAACTGGAACAACTCAAGGCCAACGACCAACTGGTTCCCATCGTCGCCGGGCCGACCTTGCGTTTCGATCCGCGTCTCGATCCCGACCGCCGTTACTGCCGTCCCTGGACGCGTGAATTTCTCGACGACCTCGGCCAGGCCTATTACGAAAAGTTCCATACCTCGATTCAGGTGAACTCCGCCGTCCGCACCGTGAAGATTCAGAAAAGGCTGCGCCGCCACAACCGCAATGCCGCGCCGGCGGAAGGCGAGATCGCATCATCCCATCTGGCAGGAGTTACGGTCGATATCCAACGCCGCGGCTTGAGCCGGGAACAGATCAAGTGGCTGCAGAGCTACATGCTCCCGCTGAAGCAGCAGGGCCTGATTGAACCCGAAGAAGAGCGCCGCCAGTGGGTTTTCCACGTGATGGTTTCCGATCACTACACCGAGTGGCGCGAGTCGCGGATTCTGGCCGGCGAGCGCGTCGATCGCCTCGACATTGCCGAGGAGTAGCTTCGCCGCTGGGCCTTTGCGACCTTCGCGCGATCTTGGCGAACTTTGCGGTCAAAA
>CAYOZX010000335.1:0-3561 GCA_964408515.1 uncultured Acidobacteriaceae bacterium
CGGGGCTGTCCGGCTTTCCCTAGCGGGGCCAGGATGCCGGCGGATTCAAGAGGCCCAACGAGGGCGACGCCCAGGAGCTGACCGAGAAGATGTACATCCGCTGGAGCCTGGCGATGGGCAGCTTCTCGCCGCTCTACAAGCCGCACGGCCAGGGCAAGGAGCGCTGGCCGACTGCAACGGTCTGGAGCGACCGGGCCCGCGACATGGCGCGCCGCTACGGGAGCCTCGCGATGGCCCCCATGCCCTTCCCCCACGCTGGGGCCCACGCAGCCCATTTCGCCCGGCGCCCTAATCGGCCTCCTGCAGGATTCGCTCACTCACCAGCCCATCGGAATCTACGGAATAGCCAAGACCGTGGTGGGCTTCGGCGCGTCTTCACTGGGCGCCAGGCTGGATGTGGAGAACGTCGGGGCGCGCTTTCTCGTGACTTTGTTTTTCTATATCGTTCACGAGATTGTCTACTTCACCGTCGCCCGCGGCCTGGTCAAGCTCGCCCTGGAATGGAGTTGGGCCCATGAGCTGGGCGCCGCGCTGCTCAACGCCGCCACCGCCGCGATTCTCTTCACCTTACTCGATCGATTCAAGCAGAGGGCTTAAGGGCCATCTCGGGTTGCTCAAGAGGGTGACACCGAAGGCAGGCCAGTGATCATTACACTCGTCATTACGCTTGTCGGGGAGGGAGCCGCTTCCCTGGTCTCACGTGCTGTCGAGGGGAAATCCGAAGTTAAGAATTCTACTCGCCCGCCCTCATACCCGTCGCAATGACCACGTTGACAGGCACTTTCAGAACCTTGCCGCTCTGGAAGCGGGCCAGGGCCGTTGCCACCTCCCGGTCGACTTCTCGACGCAGGTCGGTGGGAATGCCGGCAAACAACGGATGACATAGTGTGCTGATTTCCTGCTGGAAGGCCCACAGCTCCTGCGGCGTTCCGGCCCAGACTCGCGGGAGTGTCAACCGCTCTTCCCGGGCATCGCGGAAGCCGGCCATCCGCAACTCGCGCTCCAGCGAACCAACGGCTGCAAATCGGAACATTGCGCGCGCCGCATCCGGCATTCTGGCGCCGCGGACTCGCTCGAGTACCAGCGCGATAGTGGCGTCGAAGAATGGCTGACTGAAGGGTCCCCAGGCCAGCAGGGCTGCACGCCCACCGGGCCTGAGCACACGCAGCATTTCTGACATGACCAGGCCGGTATCGGCAAAGAACATGATGCCAAAACGGCAGGTGATGCGGTCCACGCAACCCTGAGCCAGCGGGATCCCGTGCGCGTCTCCCTGGATGCAGGTGACCTTCATCGCCAGACCAAGCTTCCGGGCCTGAGCCTTTGCCAGCAGAAGTCCGGCTCCTGATCTGTCCAGGGCGAAGACTCTGCCATCCGTCAGCTGTTGGGCGATGCTCAGCGCAGGGTCCCCCGACCCTGCCGCCAGGTCCAGCACCGTGGCACGAGGCGTGAGATCGACCGCTCCGAGCAAGGCGTCTGTTATCGCCGTGTTCCATCCTGCGGAAGCCGCGGCCCAGCGATCACTCACCCGTGCCTGCGCCGCCGAGTCCCATGAATCGCGCCCGGTCATTGCACCGCAAGTCTACGCTGCTTCAATGACATCCGGGAACCCGCCGGTTGGTTCAGCGGTCCTCATCAGCCGCCGAAGTCTCTGCCCTTCCGTCACCCAGGGCGCAAATAGTCGCAGACCGTCGGCCGGATTACAATTGAGTTAACTTCCAGAAAGGATTGGACGCTTAACCTGGTCCGGGTTTAGCCGCTGAGGTTTGAGGTCCGACGCCCGCTCTGATGTTTGGCCGCGACGAAAAAGTATCGCCTTTCCGCCTTACCGCGGTGCAATACATCATCCTGGTTGTCTTTCTGGTGCTGGCCTACGGGCTGTGGCGTCTGCAAGTGGTGCAAAGCGAGTTCTATGCCGCCCTGGCAGAGAAGAACAAGACCCGCGAGGTGCCCATCCTGGCTCCGCGGGGCAAGATTCTGGATCGCGAGGGCCGGGTCATCGTCGATAACTATCCGTCTTTCACGGCCTTGTTGCTGCGGGACTCCACGCGCGATCTGAGCGTGGATGCGGACCTGATCGCCCACGGTCTGCATCTCGATCCCAAAGAAGTGCGGGACCGGATGCGCAAGTTCACCGGCACGCCGCAATACCAGCCTACCTATCTCAAAGAAGACATTACGCCTGACGAGCTGGCGTTCATCGAGTCTCACCGCAACGAATTGCCGGAACTCGACACCATCATGGCCCACCGGCGGCTCTATCCGCGCAACGGCTTCATGGCCCACCTGGTGGGTTATGTCGGCGAGGTCAGCGAACAAATGCTGAACCAGGCGCGATTTGAGCTTTACAATCCCGGCGATGTGGTCGGTCAGTCCGGGGTTGAGCTGGAATACAACCCGATCTTGATGGGAATCAACGGATCCAAGCAGGTGCTGGTAAACAGCCGGGGTAAGGAGGTGGGGCAGCTCGACGAGAAGCCGGCGGTGCCGGGAAAACAGCTCAAGCTGACCATCGACGTCGACTTGCAGATCGCGGCCGAGCAGGCCCTGGAAGGAAAGAACGGGGCCATTGTGGCCATGGACCCGCGAAACGGGGAAATCCTGGCCATGGCGAGCCGCCCAACCTACGATCCCAATGACTTTGCCGTTCGCATCCCTCGCGAACAGTGGCTCAAACTGGTCAACGACGACAACCACCCCCTGCTGAACAAGGCCATCCAGGCGCAACTGGCGCCGGGCTCGGTGTTCAAGATCATCATGGCGACCGCCGGTTTGCAGGAAGGCATCGCCCAGGACATGAAGGTCAATTGCACCGGCGGCGCGTCCTTTTACGGGAGGTATTTCAAATGCTGGGTGGTGGCCGAGCATCGCACCCACGGGATCACTGACATCAGCAAAGGCATTTATCAATCGTGCGACGTGTTCTTTTACACGCTCGCGGAAAGACTGGGCATCGGGCGGATCGCTAAGTACGCCACCTTGTTTGGCTTGGGGCAGAGGACCGGAATCGATCTCCCGCAGGAAGTCAGCGGGGTCATGCCCTCCGAAGAATGGAAGATTCGCAATTTCAAGCAGAAATGGTACGCCGGGGAGACGATTTCAGTGGGCATCGGACAGGGCGCGGTCGCGGTCACGCCTGTACAGCTGGCGCGAGCAATTGGCGCGATCGCCAGCGGGGGTTTGCTGGTACGGCCGCATGTCACCAATCCGCACGACTTGCCTCCCGGCCTGGTTCCGGCTTCCAGCGTTCCTGACCAGGTGCGGATTCCGCTGGATCCCAAAAATTGGGAAATCGTCACTGACGCCATGGCCGGAGTTGTGAACCCGGGCGGGACCGCGGCCCTTTCCCATCTGCAGGGTATCGACTTTGCCGGCAAGACGGGCAGCGCACAGACCATCAGCAACGCGCTCAAGGCCAAGCTGGGAGCCGCGGGGAAGGCCAACTTCAAAGATAACGGATGGTTTGCCGGAGTCGAGCCACGACGCAACCCCGAGATCGTGGTCTGCACTCTGCTGGAGGAGGGCGAGCACGGCTACCTGGCGGCCCGGGCGGCAGCCCAG
>CAYOZX010000336.1:0-3556 GCA_964408515.1 uncultured Acidobacteriaceae bacterium
GGAATTCCTGCGTCGCTATCCCCGGCATTCCCTGGCCGAGCAGGCGCGGCATGCCTTGGCGGCGCCCCTGCAAGCGAGCCTGAGTTCCGCGGGCGAAGCAGAGGACGGCGAGCAGTCAGATCAGCCGAAACCTGAGGCCTCCAAGCCAGGGGCAAGAAATGCGCCTGCGGGCGCACAACCTTCGGCCGCAAATGCTTCCATCCCGGAAGCAGGTCCAAAGCCTTCGCGTGTAACCAACATCCGCTACTGGTCTAGTCCCGACTACACGCGAGTGGCGGTGGATCTGGAGGGAGAGCCGAAGTTCGAGGCGCAGCGCATCGAGCACCCTCAGCGCATTTTCTTCGATCTTGCCGACACTGGCCTGGCGCCTTCACTGGCCCGGGTGTTCAGTGTAGATGACGGATTGCTGAGCAAGATTCGCGTGGCCCAGTTCCAGCCCAGCAAGACCCGAATCGTCCTGGAAGTGGCGGATCGATCCGACTTCGACACCTTCATGCTGACCGATCCACCGCGACTGATTATCGATCTCCACGGCAAGAATGCTTCCGGCAAGGAGAGCCGGAACCGGAAGCGCGCCGCTGGGGACAGAGCGGGGCCTGAAATGGCGTCGCTCCGGGAACCGGTGAAACCCGGGCCCCGTCAGGAAAAGACAACAGGAGAAAAGGCGGCAGGGGGAGAAAGTGCTGCTAGTGCCCCGGACCTGGCCAGCGATTCCGTGGTGCACGCCACAACGGTCCGCGGCACGACTGGACCCGCATTACGGCCCTCAAGTGCACCGGCCGCGACACCCAAGAAAACCATCGTGGAAGCTGATGACAATGACGACAGCAACCCTGTGACGGCCGCCAAACTCGATCCTCCGCAGGTCAAGCCGCCGACCACGGCGAGCGCTCTGCCGTCCGCGGTTCCGCGACGGCCTGGCACGGCCCGCAGCAAGCGCGCGCCTGCCGTTCCCGATGTCCGCGAAGCCACGCCCACAGCGCGCGGCGACCGGTCGCTCATTCGGGCCCTGGGGCTGAAGATTGGCAAGATCGTAATCGATCCCGGGCACGGAGGTCACGATACCGGTACCATTGGCCCCAATGGTTTGGAGGAGAAAGACCTGGTCCTGGATGTCAGCAGGCGTCTGGGCAAGCTTCTGCGGATCCGCCTGGGGGCGGACGTCGTATTTACCCGCAACGACGACACCTTCATTCCCCTGGAAACCCGCACCTCGATTGCCAACCAGGAGCAGGCCGACCTGTTCGTTTCCATCCACGCCAACTCCAGTAGCGATCCCGACGCGCGTGGCGTGGAGACCTATTATCTGAACTTCACTTCTTCTGCCGAAGCCCTGGAGGTGGCGGCCCGGGAAAATGCAGCCTCCGACAAGTCGATTCATGAGCTGCAGGACCTGGTAAAGAAGATTGCCCTGAAGGAAAAGATCGAAGAATCGCGCGAGTTTGCCGCCAACGTACAGCATGCCCTGCACAGCGGCCTGGCGGCAAAGAGTCCGGGCATTCGCGATCGCGGGGTCAAAAAGGCGCCGTTCATCGTGCTGATCGGCGCCAATATGCCCTCAATCCTGGCCGAGATCTCCTTCGTCAGCAACCCGGGCGACGAACGCAGGATGACGACCATTGAATATCGCCAGCGCATCGCGGAGTCGCTCTACCGCGGCATTTCGAAATACGTCAGCGGACTGAGCGGCGTGAAAGTCGCGAGCAAGATGGATAAGAGCGAAGCGCCCTAGCTGCAAGGGGTTTTCCATCTGCAGCCGCGAAACAGGCATAACCCCCAGGCGGGTCAAGGATCGCAAGGACAAGGAAAGGCAGGCCGGGAAACTGCCATCGCACGAACTGTTCGCCTCTTTCCGCTGAAACCGACCGCCCTGGAAACTTTCCCCGCCGCTCTGTAGTCTAATGTCCTAGGGTTTTTCCGCTCCGTATCTGTCCAAAATGAGGGCCGTCACATTCATTTCCGCGTTGACCCTATGCGTCCTGGGTGCGGGCCTGGCCTTCGCAGAGAACAACCTGCCCGCGTTGCTTCCCCAGCAGTTTGCCGGCTGGAACGTGTCGGGTTCCCTGAAAACCAGCGCCGACCCGGCGGTCGCTGACCCGGTAAATGCCGCTCTACTCAAGGAATACGGTTTCAGCGACTTTCAAGCGGGCACTTACACCCGCGAAGACGGACGCAAGCTGGTCATTAAAGCGGCGCGCTTTGGCGATGCCAGCGGCGCCTACGGCGCCTTTACCTACTACAAGATGCCGCAGATGCTGACGGAGTCCATCCCGGACCAGGGATCGTCGCTGAACGAGCGCGTTCTGTTCTATCGCGGAAACATCCTGGTGGATGCGCTCTTCGAGAAGCTGAGCGCCATGTCAGCCGCTGAGCTCCGTGAGCTATCGCAAACCTTGCCGTTGCCGGTGGGAAACACGCGTAATCTGCCCAGCCTGCCGAAATATCTCCCCAAGCTGGGATATGTGAAGAACAGTGCGAAATATGTGGTGGGACCGGTCGGCCTGGAAAGGGTCGGAGCGCCGGTCTCCGCCGACCTGGTGAACTTCAATGAAAGCGCCGAGGTGGCGCTGGGCAGCTACCAGACCTCCGGCGGGGCGGTGACGCTGGTGTTGATCGGATACCCCACGCCGCAACTGGCCGCGCAGCAGCTTCGCCAGATCGATGCTACTCTCAACCCGGCGCCCGGAAATTCCGCCGCTGCGCCGGCGCCAAGCCTGGTTTCTGACAAGCGCACCGGTCCGATCGTCGCCCTGGTGCTGGGCGGAGCTTCTCCGCGCGAGGCGCGCTCGCTGTTGAGCGAGGTCAACTATGACGCCGACGTCACCTGGAGCGAAAATACCTATCAGGGCAAGAAGAACAATCTGGCCAACCTGCTGCTGAATGTGTTCCTGCTGTGCGGGATTCTGATTGTCTTTGCAGCCGTGGCAGGTCTGGCTTTTGGTGGCATTCGCATCTTCCTCAATCGCTTTCTGCCGGCAAGGGTCCTGCGCCGGGCTGCCGGAGAGGATTTCATCGCCCTGAACCTCTCGGAGGAGAGGGCTCCGGACACCCAATCCAAGTTAAGCTCATCAATCAAAGCTCTTTAGAGGGCGGGCCGGCGTTTTGGTCTCAAAATGATACGTGGAACGAATATGTTAACCTATTTTCTAAGCTGTTGAAACTAAAGCTATTTATTTCCCAAAAATCCCTTGACACCCCGCTTTTTCGGCTCATAAGATTTCGCCAGAAAGTTTTGACGGATTTCACCCCGTTGGAACTATTCTCCCTTAGAGAGAAGGCCGCCAATTGCCGGGCGGCCTTTTCGTTTCGCGCAACGCCGATGGCGAATCGCGACTTCCTTCCGCGTATCGGTACGAGTTTTTGCGTTCCTCACTGACGCGACGGGGCCGGGCAAGGATCCCAGCGGATGAACCTCAGAGTCACGCAGAGGAGGGAAATCATGAGACGCAGTCAGCGATGGAGTGAGCTTTACGCTCCAACCCTCCGCAGTTAGAATCGAGACAAGCCGACGTAGCTCAGTTGGTAGAGCAGTCGATTCGTAATCGACAGGTCATCG
>CAYOZX010000337.1:0-3533 GCA_964408515.1 uncultured Acidobacteriaceae bacterium
GACGTCGCCGCCGGTTTGGGTGTTGAGCACGTGCACCTTGCCGTCAGCAGCTGCAATGTAGAGGAGGTTTCCGTCGGCGGTGAGCGCGGCGCGGATGGGGATCGCGTCTCCCGCCAGCGGGATGGCCGAAGAGGTCTGGTTGCCCACGTTGAACACCAGCACACTGCCCAGGTTACTGGCGATGACATAGGCCCGGGCGCCATCCTGCGAAAGCAGCAGTTGCTTCGCAGCAAAGTTGCCCTGGCCCAGATTGAACGAGTCCACGCTGTGGCTGGGGGCGCCGGGGGGACATCCCACCGGGGTGCTGTCCACGTTGATTACGTCGATGCCGGGGGAGTCCACGGCGATGATCTGGGTCGCGTTGGGGATGGTCTTCAGAAAGGTTGGCGTCGCCGGCGTGCCGACCGTCCCGGCTGTCCCGTTGGTGCAGCTGATGCGCGCCGTTACTCCCGACGCGGCGCCTCCGGCCAGGTAGGCGTAAGCGCCGTTGGCCAGGAAAGACACGTCGACTGCAGGCGCGCTCAGGGGAATGGTCTTCAAGGCCTCCAGAGTGGAATACACGTAAAGCGTGCTGCCCGCGAGGATGTATGCCTTCAGATTGTCGGGCGAGAAATCGGCGGCCGTGGCGCCAGTAATCGCCAGGTTCACCGAAGTTCCGTTGGTGCTGTCAAAGACGTATACCAGGTTGGGAGTCGAGAGGGTATCCGAAACGATCGCTTTTCGGCCGTCGGGGGATACTGCCAGCACCTTGCCCACCACCGACCTGAACTCGGAAACCACAGGCGGAGAGGCGGTGGTCACGGTCATCAGGCCGCGGGTGCCAAAGAATCCGAAGTCGGTTCCCAGGAAGGCCTTGGCGCCCTGGCGGTCGAAGACCAGGGAATTTGGGGTAGCCGGCAATGCGACCGCGGTTCCAACCGTGTTGCTGGGAGCGGCGATGGGGATGAGCGTGCTGACACAGCCCGCCGCGGTGGCGCAGTTATTCGTGCCCGAAACGCCCGTGCTGGCGACAAAGACGGTAGTGCTGGGAGTGGTCGTCGTGGTGCTGGAAGGACCTACGACGACGTCCACCACGCTTTTCGGATAGATCGGCAAGGGCGGCTGAAACCCGATGTTGCAGGAAGGGGGAGTGCAGGAAGCGGTGATGGTTCCCCCACCCGCCTTCGCAGTCGTGAAACTCAGCGAGTCACTGCTGTTCGTACTGCAGTTGTTGGTGGTCGTGCCGGTGGCGGTGCCCCCGGCTCCAACTGTCGCCGGCTGCGACGAACACCAAGTCAAGGGTATCCCGGTAATGGTGTTGCCTTGGGTGTCGGTGACCGTGGCCGTGATGGTTTTGCCGCTGCCCTGGGTCAAGCTGACGGAGTTGCCACTTCCGGTAATAGCGAGACTGATGGATTGCACTGCGCAGGTGGTGTAAACGAATGGCGAACTGTTGACGTTGCTTACGCTGGCGATAAGGGAGGTCGTGCCCGGCGTGCGAGCCGTGGCCTGAACCTGACCGGGCTGGAGTCCGGTAACCGGGGCACTCGCCGTGGCGATGACGATGGTGGCGACCTCGGTGTTGGTCTGCTGCCAGGTGAAAGGGCCGACCGAGGCAGTGATGTCCAGGCCGCGGCTCAGGGCGGTGGCCTGATAGTTGAACACCTGACCTTTGGAGAAGCACGGGGCTGCGGGAGGGGTTTGGCCGGGGATCGGGCTCAGCTCAATCCGGTCAATGTGCTGATGCACGTAAACGGTTGTCGGAGGACTACTTACGCCGTGAGAGGTAGCGGTCACCTGGGCCGTGCCCACTGGTCCAGGAGTGCAAATCTGGGGCGCGGTCAGCGAATCCCATGCGCCCGCGCAGGCCAGGCCATTGTTGGCGATGGTCAGGACCGCCGTGTTGCTGGAATGGAACGACACCGGCGTGGTAATGACGGTATTCCTGTTGTTTCGCGGCGAGGCGGTGAAGGCCTGGGTGAAGCTGCCGACATCGAGGGAAACCGAGCCCGAAGGGGAAAGTGCAATGTTGGCCGGGACCGGAAAGGGAGCATTACGGGTGGGTGAACTGCTGCTGCAGCCGGTCAGAACCGCGATCACGCTCAGGACGAAAACAAGGAACGACGACCGGACTGCTGCGGACAGCCTACCCATGCACCCTCCCCGCCCAATGCTGCGCACGGGGCGAGCCTCCGTAGGATCAAGCAAAGTTGCAGTGTAGAGGCTGAAACTTTTTTCAGCAAGTTTGTCTGCTCTGCCGGGCGCCTGCAGTTGCAGCGCAATCTCGGGTAGAGGAAAGAATCCAGAATATTCAGTCAGAGTACACCACGCCCGGCACGCTCCCCCTGATACTCCTTGATCTTGCTTGTTTTGCCGATACCCCAGGGCGACTTTTGGTTCAGATGCTTCACACGCCCATTGACGATGTGTGCCGGGGATTGTTATATTCGAAGGGTTCCGCGAGTAAAGTCTGGCTTACCTGTACGGAGGGAGCCTCCGCTGAGGCAGAGGCTGCCCGAGGAATGCAGCTGAGCTCTAGTAATTCGTTTCCGGGGCGATGAGCCCGGAAGCGCCCTCGCTGAAACGTCCCGCGCGTCCTTTTCACCCGTTGAAAAGCTATGCGGGGCCGCTCTGACGAAACGGAGCAACTCCCGGACGGGCCAAGTTCCGGGCCTGATGTCACCGTCGTCAGTCTTAAGTCTGAACGGGAAGCAAAATCTCTCGTCGGCGGGTAAAGCCGCGAGCAGCATGGATGGCGAACGGACCTGCCTTCCAGCCCCTGAATGCAGGGAGTACGAACGGCCTTCATGTGGGTGTGTCCGGGTGTGGAAGCTTGAACGGCCGCAGCAGCGGTGGAACACAACCTATGCCTACTTTCAATCAGCTGGTTCGCGCGGGGAGGAAGCGTCCGCGCTACAAGACGGCGAGTCCGGCGCTGCAGGGATGTCCGCAGAAGCGGGGCGTTTGCACCCGGGTTTACACCCAGACGCCAAAGAAGCCGAATTCAGCCTTGCGCAAGGTGGCGCGCGTTCGCCTGACCAACGGCATTGAGGTAACGACCTACATTCCCGGCGTGGGCCACAACCTGCAGGAACACTCGATCGTGCTGATTCGCGGCGGCCGGGTAAAAGACCTGCCCGGAGTGCGCTATCACGTGGTGCGCGGGACACTGGACGCGGTAGGCGTGGCCAACCGCAAGCAGAGCCGCTCGAAGTACGGCGCCAAGCGGCCGAAGGCCTAAGCAGCTGAATGAATGGGGAATGACAGAACGGCCAGGAGCCAGAAGCAGCAATGCCTCGAAAAGGATATATCGCCAAGCGGAAAGTGGAGCCGGACCCGATTTACGGATCGGACTTGGTAACGAAGTTCGTCAACACCATGATGTGGCAAGGGAAGAAGAGCACGGCGGAAGGCATCTTCTATGAAGCCCTGAGCCGACTGCAGCAGAAGGGCGGCGACGAGCCTCTGAAGCTTTTCAAGAAGGCGGTGGAGAACGTCAAGCCGCTGCTCGAAGTGAAGACGCGCCGCGTGGGCGGCGCGAACTACCAGGTGCC
>CAYOZX010000338.1:0-3518 GCA_964408515.1 uncultured Acidobacteriaceae bacterium
AGCGTCACATCCGGCGCTGGCGGCCAGCGCGAGTCGCAAGCTCCAACACCTGCAAGTCAATGCGGCCCGGACGCCGGTCGATCCCGCACCCACAGAGCTGCAAGAAGGGGAGATTAACGCCTACGTGGCTTCGGGCAACGTCGTCTTGCCGGCGGGTGTCAGGTCGGTGGTTTTTCGAGGACAGCCTGGAATCGTGGCGGCCACCGCCAGCGTGGATTTCGATCAGATCAGGGCGGGGACGAATTCCTACAACCCGCTGCTGTCCGTGTTCAGCGGAGTGCACGAGGTGCTCGTCACCGCCCACGCGCGCGGTGTAAGCGGACAAGGGTTGGTCGAGGTCGATTCCGTGCAGCTCGATGGGGTGGAAATTCCACGCTTTGTCCTGCAGCTTTTCGTGGACAAGTATCTCAAGCCAAAATATCCGGACATCGGGCTGGATTCGCGGTTTCGCTTGCCTGCGCGAGTGGAACAGGCCACAGTGGGATGGCACAAGGTGACGGTGGTACAAAAGTGAAGTTTGGCGGCACCAAGTCCTACGGCGTATAGCCGGGACCGCGCAGCACTTTTCCGGGCAGCGCTCCCGTCATTTTTCCCCGGTCGACGACAGGGACTCCGTTTACCAGCACATACTCCATGCCCTGCGAGAGCTGGTTCGGATTCTCGAAAGTGGCAAGATCGCGGACGCTCTCGGGGTCGAAAACCACGACGTCGGCCCTCATGCCCGCTTTGAGCACGCCGCGATCGGCGAAGCCCATGCGCTGCGCCGCGAGCGCCGAGAACTTCCTGATGGCTTCTTCGAGGGTGAGCTTTTTGTCCTCGCGAACATATTTGCGCAGGATGCGGGGAAAGGTGCCATAAGCCCGCGGATGAGGATGCTCTTGTCCCAGAACGCCCTCAGGGGAAGCGCCAGGAGAATCGTTGTCGATGGAGACCCAGGGCTGCTGAAGGGCAAGGGTGACGTCGGGTTCATCCATGCCAAAGGCCGCCACTTCGGTAGATGCCTGGTCGTCGATCAGCAGATCAAACAGCGCGTCCATGGGGTCTTTGTTCTGCAGCTTCGCCAGCTCGGCCAGGGTCTTGCCCTGCAACGGAAGAAGTTTCGGGTTGTGCACGACGCCGATCAGGACAGATTCCGGACCGGGAATCTCCTGCCATTCATTATCCCAATCGTTGGACGGTGTCAGCAGGTCCTTGCGGATACGGGCGCGCATGGCGGGATCTTTCAGCCGCTCGATCAGTTTGGCATCACCTCCGTCGTGCGCCCAAGGCGGAATAAAAGCCGAGAAGCTGTTGAACCAGGCCGTGTAGGCATAGGTGTCAGCGGTAGCGTCGGTGCCCTGCGCGCGGGCGCCGTTGATCTTGGCGACCACCTCAGGCATACGTCCCCAGTTGCCTTTGCCGGCGACCTTGATGTGCCAAATCTCAACCGGGATGTGGGCTTCGCGGCCAATGCGAAGGGCCTCATCGATGGCGGGCAGAATGGCATCGCTTTCGTTACGCATGTGGGTGGCGTAGATGCCGCCGAATTTGGCGGCTTCCGTTGCCAGGGCAATCAGTTCCTCAGTCTGGGCGTAAGGAGCGGGCGCGTATTCCAGCGAAGTTGAGACTCCTACCGCGCCTTCTCGCATGGCTTGGCGGACCAGGGCCAGCATCTGATCCATCTGGGGCGCAGTGGGCTGCTTGTTGTCGTCCCCAAGCACCATGCGCCGTACCTGAGTTGCGCCGACGTAGCTGGCGAGGTTGATTCCCATGCCCTGCCGCTCCAGGCGGGCGAAGTACTGCTGGAAGGTGCGCCAGTCCGGCGTGATCTGATAGTGATCGTAGGTCGACTGGTCCGCTCGGATGATGGCGTCATTGAGAGGGGCGACCGAGCGTCCTTCGCCCGTGATCTCGGTGGTAATTCCCTGATAGATCTTGGAAGGCAAACGCGGGTCAACCAGAATGGTGAGTTCCGACTGGCCAAGCATGTCGATGAAGCCCGGGGCGACCACCGTTCCATGGGCGTCGATGGTTCTGATTCGCTGGGCATCGCTCAGGTTTCCGATGGCTTCGACCCTGCCGTCACGGATGCCCAGGTCGGCGGAATACCACGGCGAACCAGTGCCATCGATGACGTGGCCGTTGGTGATGACGATGTCAAACGGCGGACGGGCTGGCCCGGCCCAAAGCTGACACGCGTGCATGACAACTACGGTTGCCAACAAATAGTTGCAGATTGCCAAGAGTCTTGCTTCCATGACTTTCGCGACCTCCCAGTTTGGGTCCTTCCCACGGCCCAGTGCGCACTGGCCAGGGGGCAGCGGCCTGCGACCTGCGGCGTGGATCTTCGGACCGCCAGCGATATCGTCGCTAGAACAGACACAGGAGTTCAAAGAGCAAATTCGCCGCCAGCAAGGAAGTGATCTCGCTGTTGTCGTATGGCGGCGAGACCTCGACCAGATCGCATCCCACAAGCTTCAGACCCTGCAGACTGCGCACCAGCTCCAGAATCTGCGGGCTGGAGAGACCACCCACCTGCGGAGTGCCGGTACCGGGAGCGTACGCGGGGTCGACCACGTCGATATCCAGCGTGACGTAGACCGGCCGATTACGAAATCTTCTCAGGCGCCTTTTCACAAGATTGACACCCCCGCGATGAAATTCCTCTGACGTCACAATCTTGATTTTGTGCTTGCGGGCAAAATCAAAATCGCCATCCGAGTAGACTTGCCCGCGCAAGCCTACCTGCAGCGCATCGCCTTCACTGATCAAGCCTTCCTCGACGGCGTATTTGACCGGGGTGCCGTGCGAATGGGGACTGCCGAAATAGCCTCCCCAGGTGTCGCCGTGGGCATCAAGCTGGATGAAGCCCACCGGCCCAAAGTGCTTGTGGATGGCACGTAGAATAGGTAGGAGAATGGAATGATCGCCTCCTACACAGACGGTCCGGGTTCCCGCGTGGAGTATCTTGTCCAGCTGTTGCGTAATGCGAGAGTAAGTGTCTTCGATCGAGAGGGGATTGATGGAAAGGTCGCCGAAGTCGCCGATTCTCCACTTCTCAAAGGGGTTGACCTTCAGCACGGGATTCCAGGGCCGGATCATGGCGGATTGCACGCGAATGTGGCGAGGCCCGAAACGCGGCCCGGGACGATAGGTGGTGCCGCCATCGAAAGGTATGCCGATTAACGCCAGATCAAGTTCCTCCGGGCGAGGGATGTGGGGCAAGCGCATGAATGTGGGCACACCGGAAAAGCGGGGATAGACCAGCGCGTCCGCTGGCATCGGATGAGGGGGAGTTTTCCGGGTCTTCATGAGCGGGGTTGCATTATAGAACATCCGCGCGTAGGCGCCAGGTCCGGCGCCTGCAAGTGTGCTATTTTCTAATTCGTCGAACGCCGCCGAGGCCTCTATGCCGCGATACGAATATCGTGCTCTACAGCCCTCCCCCGCTGCCGAGAGGGTTTTCCTGGCCTGGATTGACCCGCTGGATCCGGAATTCCGCAATCCCGACCCCGAGCCTCGCACCGAATGTGGTGGGG
>CAYOZX010000339.1:0-3508 GCA_964408515.1 uncultured Acidobacteriaceae bacterium
GGGCGCCAGGTTTACTGGGTAAGCCGGAAGGAAGAAGTAAGAAAGGGGGCATTTGTCGCGGAGGGGCGGATCCTGTTTCGCGGTCCCCAGGGACAGCGGGAGATCATGCCTTTAAGGGAGATTCCGCTGAAGGGTGCGCACAATGTGGAGAACGTTCTGGCGGCAGTCTGTACCGGGGTGCTCATGGGGTGCGGCGCCGAGCAGATTTGCGCTGCCGTGCGCAACTTCAAGGCGGTGGAGCACCGGCTTGAATACGTCGCCACCATCCGCGGCGTGGAGTACTACAACGATTCCAAGGCCACAAATGTGGATGCCACCATCAAGGCCCTGGAGTCGTTCCCGGCCAACGTTCACCTCATTCTGGGCGGCAAGGATAAGGGCAGCGACTACAGTGTACTGAATCAGCTGCTGCGCGAGCGGGTGAAGCGGGTTTACACCATTGGCGCGGCCGCGGCCAAGATCGAGTCGCAGATCAAAGGCGCGACCGAGATTGATCAGGCAGGGACCCTGGATCAGGCCGTGAGGCACGCCTCGGAGGCAGCGGGACGTGGGGATATCGTTCTGCTGGCGCCCGCCTGCGCCAGTTTCGACCAGTTCCAGAACTATGAGCACCGGGGGCGCGTGTTCAAGGAAGCTGTCCAGGCTCTACAGGCTGCTCCCGAACCAAGATAGTTACACGCTCTGCGGAAATCACAGACATTCCTCTCCGCGGGTTTCCGGCTCCGTGTTGAAATGAATCTCTCATGGCCAAGCGCGTCAGCGTCGATGGTTGGCTGTTTACCGTGACGCTGGTCCTGGTTTTCGTCGGTCTGGTGATGGTTTTCAGCGCTTCGGCGGTGATGGCCAAGGAACGCTACGGCTCGGGCTATTTTTTCCTGCTCCGGCAGGTCGGATGGGCGGCGGCCGGCATTGCCGCGATGCTGGTTGCCATGAAGGTCGACTACCGCTGTTACAAGCTCCCTGCCGTGGTGTTCTCGCTGCTGGGCGTGACGACGCTGATGCTGATCTCCGTGTTTCTGCTTGACCGTGCCCATCATACCCATCGCTGGATCCGCCTGGGCGGATTCTCCTTTCAGCCATCGGAACTGGCCAAGGTGGCTCTGATTCTGTTTCTGGCCTATTTTCTGGAAGGCCGTATCCATTCCATGGGGGACTGGCGGAACACGCTATTGCCGGCGGTCTTGCCCACGCTGATGTTTCTCGCCCTGATCGTATTCCAGCCCGACCTGGGCACCGCCATCGCCTGCGCGGCCATCACCGCCTGCCTCCTGTTTGTGGCCGGAGTGGACCTGCACTACCTGGGCTCTGCCGGCGTCGCTTCGCTTCTGCCGCTTTACTTCCTGATTTTTCATGTCCCCTGGCGACGCGACCGCATGCTGGCATTCTGGAACCCTTATGCTGATCCCCAGGGCAAAGGCTTCCATATTATTCAATCGTTGATCGCCGTCAGCACCGGCGGAATCACCGGCCTGGGGTTCATGGAAGGGAAGCAGAAGCTTTTCTATCTGCCTGAGCCCCACACCGACTTCATCTTTGCGGTTACTGCCGAGGAGCTGGGGCTACTGGGGTCGCTGGTCATCCTGGTTTTGTTCGGAATCTTTCTGTGGCGCGGGGTGCGGACCGCCCTGCTCGCCCAGGACATGTTCGGACGCCTGCTGGCGGTGGGCATCACCTGCATGGTGGTGGTGCAGGCCCTGATCAACATCAGCGTGGTCCTGGGAATCATGCCCACCAAGGGCATTCCGCTGCCCTTCGTCTCCTACGGAGGATCGTCACTGTTTGTCACGCTGGCCTGCGTGGGCGTGCTGTTGAACATCACCAAGCAGATGGAATAACTCAGCCTCCCGCTCCTAGAGCGTCAACGCCCCCTCGCCAGCCGGCCAGCGTTCCAGTTTATAGTCACAGCATGCGAGCCATTCTGGCTGGGGGAGGAACCGGCGGACACGTTATTCCCGCCCTGGCCATCGCTCAGGAACTGCAGAAACGCTATGGCGCCGAAGTCCTGTTCATCGGGACGGCCAGGGGCATCGAGAATCGCCTGGTGCCGGCGGCGGGGTTTGCCTTGAAGCTGGTCCGGGTGGGGGCGCTGAATCGGGTCGACCTCAAGACCCGCCTCAAGACCTTGTTCGATCTGCCGCGCGCGGTCTGGGAAGCGCGCGCCATGCTGGTGGAATTCCAACCCGACGTCGTGATCGGCGTGGGCGGATATGCCTCCGGTCCGGCGATGCTGGCAGCCATCTGGAAGCGCGTTCCAACTCTCGCCTTCGAGCCTAACGTGGTGCCCGGTTTTGCCAACCGCATCGTAGCGCGCTGGGTCTCGGGCGCAGCGGTCCATTTCGAGGAGACGGCCAGATTCTTCCCCCGGGCCCAGATCACCGGTGTACCGGTGCGCGAGGCCTTCTTTCAAATTGCTTCCACGGCCGGGCCTCACGAAAGGCCGACCCTGCTGGTGTTCGGCGGCAGCCAGGGAGCGAAAGCCATCAACCAGGCCATGATCCAATGCTTGCCGGCGTTGCTGCGGCAGGTGCCGCGCATCCACATCGTCCATCAGACGGGAGAGCGCGACTATAATGACCTGCAGGCTGCATATCAGCAAGCGGGCGTTTCTGCCGAAGTTTTCCCGTTCATCGGCGACATGCCTGCCTTCTTCGCCCGCGCCGACCTGTTACTGTGCAGGTCAGGGGCCAGCACGGTGGCGGAAATCACGGCGGCGGGCAAGCCGGCGGTGTTTGTGCCCTTTCCCCGCGCCGCGGACGATCATCAACGCGTCAATGCGCAGGCCCTGGAGCGCGCCGGAGCGGCAGTGGTGGTGGAAGAAACCAGGCTGGAGAGAGTCTGGTTGGCGGACACATTAGGCGCGCTTTTGAACGATCAGGGACGACTGCGGCGCATGAGCGAGGCCGCAAGCAGGCTGGCGCATCCGAATGCGGCCCGGGATATCGGGGAAATGGCGGCGCGCCTGGCAGGACTGGAACCGGCAGCAATCGACTAGGGCGCGGCTTTTCACCGATTTCCCATCGCCTGGTCTGCGCGAGTCCGGTAGATTCAGGGTCGGGAACTCTTATCCATGTTTGCCAAGATTCAGCGTATACATCTGGTCGGCATCGGCGGCATCGGCATGAGCGGCATTGCCGAGGTGCTGCTCAATCTTGGCTACAGGGTTTCAGGCTCTGATCTGAAGAGCTCCGCGATTACGCAGCGGCTCGCGGACATGGGAGCGAAAATTTTCGAAGGTCATGACGCGGAAAACGTCTCCGGCGCCGAGGTCTCCAGCATGGTCGGGGTGGTGCACCGCGTGGCCGCGAAATATGGCGTTCGAGTCGAGGCCCATCGGATGACGGCGGAGAAGATCGATTATCCCGACCAGAGCTTCGATGTGGTTTACGGCAACGGTGTTTTGCACCACGTGGATTTCCACAAGGCGGTGCAGGAGGCCTCACGCGTCTTGCGCCCGGGCGGGAAGGCCCTGTTCATCGAGCCTCTCTCCTATAATCCGGTGATCAACGTC
>CAYOZX010000340.1:0-3506 GCA_964408515.1 uncultured Acidobacteriaceae bacterium
GTCGAACAATCCCTGGACGCCGCCGAGATGCGCGCTGTCCGCGGCGGTAGCGTCTTCGCCAACTTCGGCGTCAACGCGATCACCGGCGGTGCCGGCCTGTCGTTCGCCAGCCCGAACATCATCACCGCGCCGGTGACGCAGGTTGATGCATCGACTCACACCAACGTCGACCTGAAGAGCATTTCCAACATGATCAACAACGTTGGTGGCGTGGTAGCCGCAGCGCAAGCCTGAGTTCGCCACTGAGCAGGCCAGGAGCCTGAGTCTCATGGCCCGCCGCCCGGCAATTGCCGGGCGGCGTTGTTGTTGGCAGCAGGCAGCGCGGATTGCGATGCTAACAACACCCTGGAGATCGCCTTCACGACAGCGCACAACGCAGTATCAGCGGCGGCCGGCTCGAGCACATCCCGGGTAGGTTCGACGCGGCGCGCGACGCCATGAAATCACGGCTTGCCACCCCGCAAGTCCTCGCCCCGCAAGCACACAAGCCTCCTTGTAATCCATTTCCGATCTGCTAGCTTGTCTAGGAACATTCGCAGCCGCAAAGAGCAGCGCAGCAATCCGTTGCATGTCCACAGGGTGTCCCGGATCGAGGACGACATGCAGTCCTCCCACCATGGATTGGAGGCATCAATGACCGCCGTTTCCAGCTCGCCGAACTTTGCGCACGGCTATCCCACTCCCGGCCCTCAGGTCTCCACCCCGCAGAAGGTGATGGATCATGTGTTCTTCCTGTCTGAAACCGAGTGGAAACAGGTTCGGGAGGAGGAGCAGTTCGACTACATCGTCATCGGCACAGGCTTTTGTGCGCTGGCGTTCTGCGAGCGCGTCCTGGCGGCGAGGCCGAAGACGCGCATCCTCATGTTGGAGCGCGGTCCGTTCTTCCTTCCCGAGCACTTTCAGAATCTCCCGATTCCCTACCAGCGTACCCTCGGCGGCTTGACGGAAACCTTTCCCTGGACGCTCTCCAGCCAGACGGCCAACCAGCCCAGCGGGAATATCAACTGGCAGCATGGCATGGTGCCCTTCTTCGGGGGGCGCAGCATCATGTGGAGCGCCTGGTGCCCCCGCCCTACCCGCGATGAAATGGCCTTCTGGCCGGAGCAGACCATCGCCGCCGTCGAAGCCCGCTTCGCTTCGGCCGAAACGCTGCTCAATGTGGTGCCCGCCGACAAGATCGATTCCGGCTCCGGACCTGAACTGCAGAGCATCATCGCCCGCCAGCGGCCGACCTACGGCATCATGCAGATCGCCCTGCAGGAGATGCTGAACGCGAAGATCGGCCAGATCGAGTCGGCAACCCGCTGGATGCCAGCGCCCCTCGCGGCGGGGGCGGGCGCAGCGAGTGGGGTGGATTTCGCCAAGTTCTCCACCCCGGCGGTGATCATGGAGCTGGCCGCGAAGCAGGCCAATCTTGCAACGGCCGGCACCGGCAGCCCCATGCGCATCATGACGAACTGCATCGTCGAGCGCATCCACCAACAGGACGGTGTGGCCACCGCGCTGGATACCTCACGCGGGATGGTCAACGTCGGCCACGCCAAGGTGATCCTGGCCATGGGCACGCTGCCGCCCACCACGCTCCTCCTCAACTCCTTCCCGCAGATGAAGCGGGCCGGGGATCGCTTCACCGCGCACTTCATCACCTCGGTGGTCGCCCGCGTGCCGCGAAAGGACTTCGACTTCGGCGATCGCATCGGCGAACTGGAGCTGGCCGCGATCTACCTCGCCGGCAAGAACAAGGACAACAACATGCAGTACCACGTCCAGCTCTCGGTGCTCTCCGACCGGGAGCCGGAGAAGAATGTCCAGAAGGCAGCCCGCCACATGCCGGACGTGGTGGCGACGGCCTCGATTGCACAATTGTGCTCCTCCAAGGACTACCTCGTGTTCGTTTGCGCGGTGCTGGGCGAGATCGATTTTCGCAACCAGAAGAATTATTTCCACCTCAACGGGCAGGCAGATCCCACCACCAACGTGACACTGCAGGTGCTCGCCAACGAAAACGACCGGATGACCTGGGACACCATGGACACCGGCACCTTCCAGATGATGGAGCGCGTCTTCGCCCCCAAGGGCAACGTCGAATACTGGCACGGCGATCCGAATACCGGCATCTGGTCCTCCGAGCGCCCCTCCATCGGGGAGCGGCGGGTCGGCGGGCTGGTCCACGAGGGCTCCACGCTGTGGATCGGCGCCGGCGACGAGGGTGTGGTAGGACTGGACTATCGCCCCAACGGCGTCGAGAACGTCTTTGTCACCGGCGGCGCCCTGTGGCCCGCCAGTGGTTCCTGGAACCCCACGATGACCATGGTGGCACTGGCCCAGGACCTCGCCGACCAGCAGCTCGAACTCTCTTCGGCGCCACGCGGCGCGGGGACTTGAGCCATGCCCGGCGACGATCGAAACAACCAGATGCTGCCGACCGATCCGCCGATGGGTGTGGGCGACGTGCTCGACAAGGCCGACGGCGTCTACTTCTGCATCAAGGACTACAACTCTGTCTTCCTGTGGGTGAACCAGAACTTTGCGGATCTGGTGGGACAGAGCAAGGAGGCCTTGATCGGCAGCGCCGATTCCCGCGCAGCCCATGTGGCACACGACAAGGCGGTGATGGCAAGCGGCCAGCCCCTGCTGAACTTCCACGAAACCATCGATGTGCCGACGGCGGACGGCGGGACGACGGCCCTGGAGATCGTGACGCAAAAGGGCCTGTTGCGAAAGAAAGGCGGGACGGAGATCATCGGGATCACCGTCTGCTTCTCCAAACGATTCCCCGCCGCCGACAAGGAGGCGGATGACCTGATCCAGAAGCTCGAACTCACTCCCACTGGCGTAGGCGGGCACTTTGCGCCGGGGCCAGGCTGCGGGGAAGTCGTGCGCAGCGCATCCCTGCCCGGGCGCTTCGCAGGCGATCGCCACTTCTACTCCACCAACTACTTCCTGCTGAAAGAAGGAGAACTGCTCCGCCTCCATGCCCTGAACCAGGACGAGCAGTGGTTCTACCACCAGGGGAGTGCGGTGCGGCTGCACATCTTTCCCCCCGATGGAACCTACTCCACCATCGACATCGGTGCGGATCTGGATCAGGGACAGGTCTTGCACGCAGTTGCTCCGCATAACCACTGGTTCGGAGCCGAACTCCTGGGGCCCGGTTACGTGCTGGTAAGCTGCAGTCTGGCGCCCGGCTACGACCCCCGCGACACCTTCAACCCGACCGCCGATCAGCTTGCCGACCTGAAACAGGCTTTTCCTGCACAAGCCGATCTGATCCGGAAGCTGGCTCTCGACTGAACCGCCCGCAGCACGCCGCCGCCCTCGTTGGATTGCCCCGAGAAATCCGGTTGCCCGGCTTCGCCGGCCAAATGGAGAGCGCGCCATGAGCAATGATGCAGAAAGGGACCGGCTCGACGAAGCGCAGACGGGCCGCGCGGCGTGGAAGAAGTGGGGACCCTACCTCAGCGAGCGGCAATGGGGAACCGTGCGCGAGGACTACAGCGACAACG
>CAYOZX010000341.1:0-3505 GCA_964408515.1 uncultured Acidobacteriaceae bacterium
AACGTTGTTCAAAGCCGTGGAACTGGTGACGCCTTCAATGGCCGGCTTGTTGATCACCGTGCTCATAAAGTGCTGGTTGTTCACTCCGCTTGCCGGCGGAAAGACCACATACACATGGGTGAACTGGTGCGAAGTCACCGGCGGCGGATTCGTATTAGAGGAACTGGTACCAGCGCAACCAGTCAAAAGGCCCAGAAGCAGGCTAAGGGCGCAGCTAAGAAGCAGACTGACTCTAAGGTTATGCATGGGAGAGAGAATCCAAATTTTGACGGTTCTGGCTCAAGTGTCGTGCGACAGGAATCGTGGACCGTCGAATCAATGGTTCATCCGTGTAAGAAACCGGCATTCGGGCGGAAGTTGCGCAGCCAGGACCATAGAGAACACACTTTCATTCCGCAATAGACTGATTGAGGTTGGATGCGATCGGGACGGTAGAGAGTTGGAAGGATTCTACAAACGGGCCGAAAGCAGGGCCCGCGCGAGTGTGCTGGCGCTCCGGTTCGGGATCAGAGTGGGTTTCGCATCCCTTGGCCACTCCTCATTTCGCCACCTCGCGAGGTAATGCTTCCGCCACCGGACGCTGGTTGATGACCAGCCAGTACAGTCCCACTTTCTTGACGGTCTCGCGGAACTGGTTGAAGTCAACCGGTTTTTGGATGAAGCTGTTGGCGCCCAGCCCGTAGCCATCTAACAAGTCACGTTCTTCTTTTGAGGAGGTCATAATAACTGTCGGGATCGTTTTGGTGCGCGGGTCCGCTTTGAGCTGCCGAAGCACTCCCATTCCGTCGACCTTGGGCAGCTTGAGATCCAGAAGGATCAACTTGGGCGGGTGATTAAAATCCCGGTCCGAGTAAGGTCCGGTGCAGAATAGAAATTCGAGGGCCTCCTCGCCGTCGCGCGACACATGGATGCTGTTCGCCAGATTTTCTTTGCGCAGCGTGTGAAGGGTGAGCTCCAGGTCGTCTGGATTATCTTCCACCAGTAAGATCTCGATTTGCCGTTCGTTCATCGTGACTCTCCCGCTCCTGCCGACTTTGTTTTGCGTTCGTCCTTTGCCGGAACCCCGAAGGAAAAGTAGAAAGTGGCGCCCTTGTCCAATTCCGCTTCGGCCCAAATGCGCCCGCCGTGTTTCTTCATAATGCGTTGCACGGTCGCCAGACCCACTCCCGTACCTTCAAAATCTTCCTGGCGGTGCAGCCGTTGGAATACGCCGAAAAGTTTGTCGATATACTTCATGTTGAAGCCCACACCGTTGTCGCGCAAAAAGACCACAGGGACTCCATCGGCATCTTTCCGGCCGACTTCAATTACCGCCGGAGCGCGCAGCCGGGTGAATTTGAGCGCGTTGGCGAGCAGGTTCTGAAACACCTGTTTGATGAGACCCGGATCGCACTCCACCGGAGGCAGCGTCGCAATCCTGAATTCGACCTGCCGATTTGTGTACTCGGGAGCCAGTTCGGCGAGCACTTCCTCGATCAGCGGATTCAGCTCCGTATGGCGCAGGCTCAAGCCGCGGCGGCCCAGGCGCGCCAGATTGAGAAGATCATCGACCAGCAGGCCCATGCGGCGGGTACCGTTCTGAATTCGCTCCAAGTGACGCTGGGCATCGGTCGGAAGGCCGGCGCCAAATTCCTCGGCCAGTATCTGGGAGAACCCGCTGATGTGCCGCAGAGGAGCGCGCAGATCATGAGAGACGGAATAGGTGAAGGCTTCTAGTTCCTGGTTCGCGGCCTGCAACTGGCAGGTGCGCTCCAAGACTCTTCGTTCGAGATCCTGGTTGAGGGCTCGGATTTCCTGTTCCGCCCGCTTGCGTTCGCTGACATCGCGGAAGACGACCACGCCCCCGCGCAGGTTCCCCTGAGCGTCATGCACGGGCCGCCCGGTAAACTCCAGCCAGAACCTGGCTTTGGTGTCGGCATGCTGGATTATCAACTCCATCTGCGCCGGTTCCCCGCGCAGCGCCCGCACCAATGGCAGGCGATCCGTCGGGCAGGGCGTGATCCCGTCCGGCAGATAGCAGGCGTAATGCGAGGACCACTGCTCCGGCGGCAGGTTCGCCGCCGTCCGGCTCAGCAGCTTGCTGGCGGAATCGTTCCACAGCATGAAGCGCCCTTGCAGGTCGGCCGCCACCAATCCTTCCCCCATGTTGTCCAGTACCAACTGGAGCATGCGCGTCTGGTCCTGTTGCGCTTCGCGCGCTCGAATCAGCTCGTCAGCCTGGCGCGACAGTTCCTCGGCCTGTCCGAGCAGTTGCTGCTCGGCGAGTTTTAAGCCGGTGATATTTTCGTGAGCCAGCACCACGCGGCCATGGCCCTGATTGGCCAAGGGCGTTACCCGCATGGTGAACCAGCGTTTTTCGTCTGGGCTGTGGCAGGGATATTCCATGCTGAACTCTTCCCGCTCCCCGCAAGCCACCTGATCGATGCCAGCAAGGGCCGCGCCGGCTTCGGCAGCCTCTTGCGCGACCTTGCGGCAGACTTGCAGATAGTTGCAGCCCACGTTGCACAGGTTGGGATCGCCGCCGTTGTTGGCGGCGAAACGATGCCAGGCGGAGTTGACGGCTATGATGGTTCCGGCGTCGTCGAGGATGGCGATGTGGGAGGACAAGGCATCGAGCGTTGACTGGAGAAAATTCTCGGAGTCACGCAGGCGCTCCTGGCTCTGGCGGCGTTCGGTCACATCCATGACTACGCCTTCCATGCGAACCGCCTGGCCCTCAGGCGTGTAATAGCCCCGGCCACGGGCAGCGATCCAGTGTTCGCTGCTGTCGCGCCACACCGTGCGGAATTCGATGTCGTATTCCGAGCGCTGGGCCAGACTGCGCTGCACGGCCTCGTCCACCGCCATGCGATCCTCGGGATGAAGCGCGGCGAGAAAGACCGCATAGCTCATGGCGGCGCCGGGCGGCAGCCCGAACATGGCCAGGCACCCGCTGGACCACTCCAGGTTGCCGGTTTCCAGGTCCCAGTGCCAGGTTCCCAGGCGGGCGCCCTCCACCGCCAGGCGCAGCCGTTCTTCGCTGGCGCGTAAAGCCTCGGCCACACTCTTGCGGTCGGTGACATCGCGCAGGATGACGGTGAACAGTTTCCGGCCGGCGGCTTCGACCTGGGAAATTGACGCCTCGACCGGAAACTCGACGCCGTCGGCGCGCAGTCCCCAGAGTTCGTCCGGCGTCCCCATGCCGCGGTTGGGGACGACCGATTCCCCGAAGCGGCGCGAGTGTGAGGCATGGGCGGGGCGGAAGCGCTCGGGAATCAGCCGATCGAGGGGCTGGCCCACGGCCTGCTCATCACGCGGTTGCGCCTTCAACCTTTCATCGTCACGTTGTGCGGGCTTCTATTGTACCGGGGCGCTACTCGTGGATTCACCAACGACCAGACCGTTGGCTTTGGCGATGGCTTTAAAAATTTGCGTGTGCTGGCCACCGGTAAAATTGCCATTCCCTTCGTGCCTTGGTTCGAGATTCCCTCGCCGTTGGTTGTTCCGGTTGGGGTGGCCGTCGCCC
>CAYOZX010000342.1:0-3477 GCA_964408515.1 uncultured Acidobacteriaceae bacterium
CACCGCCTGCGTCGATGCCTGCCCTGTAGATTGCATCCACCCGAAGAAGAACACGCCCTAGAGCGATAGCCGTCCGGGCTTCGATGATGTCCCGCAGCTAGAGATCGGATCGCAGGGCCAGCGTTGCCCCCCCGCTCTCCTAGCCGGGATACCGTCCCGTAATATAGCCTTCCAACTCCTGAATGGTTTGTGCCTGACCAGAGATAATCCACTTCACCAGATCGCCAATTGAAACCACTCCCGCCACGGCGTCATCCTCTTCCATGACCGGGAGATGGCGAAAATGCTGCTTAGTCATGATGGCCATGCACTCGTCTACCGTGTGTTGCCGAGTCACGAAAACGACCGGGCTGCTCATGATCTCGTGGACTCGCGTCTCCTTGGAGGATCGCCCCTTGAGGATCACTTTGCGGGCGTAGTCGCGCTCAGAGAGGATGCCCACCAGTCTGTCGCCGGAAATAACCAGTAATGCACCCACGCCGTCCTCGGCCATCCTCTCGATCGCTTCATAGACGGACTGATCGGGCGCTACGAACAGTATTCTTTTGTCATGCTTGCTCTTCAGCACCAAATCAATCGTGTCCGTAAGTTTCACGAGGCCCTCACTCCTTTGTCACCTATCGGTGCGCCAAATCCCACACTGGGTTCGCCTTTACCAGCGTATCGATGCCCTTCACAGTTCTCGTGCCCGGATTCACCACAGAGCTCCCACTCTTTCAGCATGGCGGTTACGGAGCCGGAGGCGCTGCCCGTTCACTACATCAACTCCTCAATGAACGCGCGGGTCACTTCGGGTGGTATCTGGGCGTCCTTGTGCACGAGCGGGCCTGCGTTCAGCACCGGCTCGGCTCCGTGAAGAGTAGGCACATCGGTGCGCTCAAAGAATTTTCCGATAGGGATCTCTTCACCCCAGAGCAAGGATTTTTCCATAGCCGCCACCCAGTTTGCAGGATCGTAAGCGGGATCGTCCTCGAGCTTTTTCAAGCGCGGACGGAACCACTGGTAGGTATTGTCGAAGTTATAGGTGACACATGGGCTGAAGACATCCAAGAACGAGAAACCCTTGTGCCGGATACCCTGCTTGATCAGCTCCGTGAGATGCTTCTGTTCACCACTGAAGCCGCGCGCGACGAAAGTGGCTCCGGCAGCCAGAGCCAGCGAAATCGGATTCACCGGCGCTTCGATGTTGCCGAAGGGCATGCTTTTGGTCTTCATGCCAATGCGGCTAGTGGGAGAGGTTTGGCCGGTGGTGAGGCCATAGATCTGGTTATCCATAACAATGTAGAGCAGGTCAACGTTGCGGCGCATGGTATGGACAAAGTGATTGCCGCCGATGCCGAAACCATCGCCGTCGCCGCCAGTTACCAGCACGGTGAGATCGTGATTCGCCAGCTTTACTCCCGTGGCCACTGCCAGTGCCCGGCCATGCAGGGTGTGCATCCCGTAGGTGTTGATGTAGCCCGGGAAGTTAGACGAACAACCGATGCCACTGATGGTGACCACGGTGTGGTTAGGGATCTGCAGCTCGACCAGGGCCTTCTGGACGGCGGCCAGCACGCCGAAATCCCCGCAGCCGGGACACCAGTCGGCATCCACTTTGCCTTTCAGGTCGGCCATTGCCACGTGCTTCGGATCTGCTAGAACCGTAGCCATGTTCCTTCTCCTCAGACCATGATTTCATGCGCGGGAACAGAAAGTTTGGACTTCCCGCCCAACTGTTCCTTCACCGATTCGACGATGTGGTGCGGCATGAACGGTTCCCCATCGTACTTGCGGATGTATCCGCTTGGGACATAGCTGGTTTCGCTACGCAGATAACGGGCAAACTGGCCGCTGTAGTTGTTCTCTATGATGATCGTGTGCCGTGCGTCTTTCAGAATGTCGAGAATCGCCTCGCCATGCAGCGGCACGAGCCAGCGAATCTGGAGCTGGTTGGCCGAAATCCCTTGCTCGCGGAGGATCTCGCAAGCCTCCTCGATCACTCCTTTGGTGGACCCCCAGCCGATCAACGTAACATCAGCATTACGCGGGCCCCATAACGCGGGCGGAGGAACCGCGGCCTCGATGCCGGTGACTTTCCGCATGCGCTTTTCCATCATGGCGCGGCGCTTCGTCGGGTTGGTGAATTCGTCGCTGATCAGGACGCCGTCTTCCTGGTGCTCGTCCGTCGCAGCCGTGTGGGTGAAACCGGGAACTCCCGGAACAGCCCGCGGCGAAATACCGCTTGGAGTGATTTTGTACCGCTTATAGCCGCCGTTGCCATCCGTGCTGCATAGCGGCGTCGCCGTGGTGATTAGCTCTCCGCGGTCGATGGTGGGGGCAAAGTCCAGGTCCTTTGGGTCGACACTGAGCCTGCCTTCTGACAGTAATAGATCGCAGAGCACTAGGCCCGGGCACTGGAAACGATCAGCGATGTTGAAAATCTCGGGGATGATTTTGAAACAATCTCCAATATCAAGCGGGGCGGCCAAGACGCGCGGATAGTCTCCAAAGGCAGCGCCCAACATTTGCCAAAGATCACCCTGCTCGGTCTTGGTGGGAACCCCTGTGGACGGACCGGCCCGCTGGCAGTCAATTACCACTACCGGCGTTTCCATCATGGCTGACATGCCAAGGCCCTCGCTCATCAGGGCAAAGCCACCGCCGGAGGTAGCGCACATTGCACGAACACCGGCGTGGGCCGCGCCAATCGCCATATTGACAACCCCAATCTCGTCTTCCACCTGCCGCACCATGATGTTGGCCTTGCGGGCGTGAGCCGCCATCCAGTGCAGCACGCCAGTCGAAGGGCTCATCGGATAGGCGCAGTAAAACTTCACACCCGCGGCGGCACCGCCCATGGCCATTGCAGTGTTGCCGCTGAGCACTGCATAGCGGTTTTCCGTGATGGGAACTGGCCAGGCGAAAGGTTTGAAATTCGAGGTGGCGTAATCGTATCCAGCCCGCGCGATTCCGACGTTTTCCGAGACTACGGCTTCGCCCTTCTTCTTGAATTGCTCGGCGAGGACCTCCTCCAACGCCTGGAAGCCGATCCCCATCATGCTGAGACCAGCGCCCACCGCGAGCGTGTTCTGGGCCACCTTGTTTCGGGTGATGTCGGCCAACTTTGAGACCGGAAGAGGGCAGAGCGCTACCCCCTCCGCCGCAGCGCCTGGCTTGATCGTATCAGCGTTATAAATACACGCCGCGCCGGAGGTAAGCAGTCCGAGGTGCCGATCGATCGTGTCCTGGTTTAGAGGGATCAGTAGGTCGAGACGATCACCCATGTTGGTGACCTTTTCCGGACCGGTGCGAATGGTAAGAAAGGTGTGGCCGCCACGAATGATCGATTGGTACGCATTGTAGGCATTCAGGTGCAGGCCGCGGCGGCTAAAAATCTTTGCGAAGATGTCGCCTGGGGTGGCGACGCCCTGACCAGCAGCGCCACCGATAGCAATGGCAAAGGTCTGTTTCATGGCTAAGTCTCCACACAAGAGC
>CAYOZX010000343.1:0-3467 GCA_964408515.1 uncultured Acidobacteriaceae bacterium
AGTCTCACCCGTGCCGGGCACTTTCGGTCAGGGCTTCGGCGGCCTGGTGTATCTTTCGACGCTCTCGTATCTGCTGCCCCATGAACGGCCTGTCCATCTCAGCGAACGCGGCCAGAGCTTCTTCACCGATCTCCTGCAGGCTCACGAAACCGCGCATCAGTGGTGGGGCAACGTAGTCACTTCCGCCGCATATCGCGACGACTGGATCATGGAATCGCTGGCCAACTATTCGGCGCTGCTGTATCTCGAGAAGCGCAGCGGGCGGCACACCCTCGACGTCATGCTGGACGAATACAAGACTCGGCTGCTGTCAAAGACCACCAGCAACGAGAGCCTGGAGTCCGCCGGGCCCATCGTGCTGGGATCGCGCCTCCAGAGCGCGCAAGCTCCGCTGGCCTGGCAGTTCATCACCTACGGAAAAGGTTCCTGGATCATCCACATGCTGCGCCGGCGCTTGGGCGACGAGCGCTTCATGGCCATGTTGCGCGAGTTGCGCCGCCGTTATGAATGGAAGCCGGTGTCCACCGAGCAGTTTCGCGAACTGGCGGCCTCGTACCTTCCACCCAAATCCGCCGACCCCAAGCTGGAAGCGTTCTTCGAGCAATGGGTCTACGGCAACGGAATCCCGACTTTGAAGCTCTCCTATACCGTACGCGGCAAAGCGCCCGCTCTCAAAGTGACGGGCACAATCACGCAGAGCGACGTGGACGAAGATTTCAGCGCGCATGTGCCCGTGGAGATCCAGTCCGCTCAAGGCAAACAGGTGATCTGGGTGGAAACCGCCAATGAGCCCGCCACGTTCAGCGTAGCGGTACCGCAGCCGCCGCTACCCGTGGTTCTGGACCCGGCGTTGGACGTTCTGCGAAAGTAGAAGCCGTTCCCGTGATACACTGAGCCGGTTTAACGATGCGCTCCCCGCGCCCGGTCAGCGCCCTTTCATTCGCGCTTTGTCTGGCACTGCTGAGTTCTTGCAGCAGGGTGGTCCCTTCCCGTCCGGAGGAGACCGGCAGGGACATTCACACCTTCGCGGATCCCTCGCAAGCCCGCGTAAAGCACATCGAGCTCGATCTGGAAGCTCTCTTCGATCGCAAGATCCTGAAAGGCACGGCCACCCTCACGGTGGAGCGGCCTGCATCTTCCAATGCGCCGCTGATTCTCGACAGCCGGCAATTGACCATCGAGCGGGTCGAAGTCTCCAGCGATGGCAGCAACTTCACAGCCACCACCTTTGAACTCGGCAAGCCTGAACCATTCCTGGGGTCGGCGGTGACCATCCCTCTTCCCAAAGATGGGCGACTGGTTCGGATTCATTACGCCACCAGCCCCGACGCCTCGGGATTGCAATGGCTGGATCCGCCCCAGACCGCGGGCAAGCAGCAACCCTTTCTATATACGCAGTCGCAAGCCATTCACGCACGAAGTTGGATCCCCTTGCAGGACACACCGGGCGTGCGCATCACCTATACCGCCCGAGTGCGGACTCCGCGAAATCTGCTGGCAGTGATGAGTGCGGAGGACAACCCTCACTCCCTGCACGACGGCGAGTACAGATTTCACATGACTCAGCCCATTCCGTCCTACCTGCTCGCGCTGGCCATCGGCGATCTCGCCTTTCAGCCCGTGGGCCAGCGCACCGGCGTGTATGCGGAGAAGCCGGTGATCGCTCGCGCCGCGCGGGAGTTTGAAGACACGGAAAAAATGCTGGCGGTGGCCGAAGAATTGTTCGGCCCCTACCGGTGGGGCCGCTATGACATTCTCGTGGCTCCGCCGAGCTTTCCGTTGGGCGGCATGGAGAATCCGCGATTGACATTTGTCACCGCCTCCACCATTGCCGGCGACAAGAGCCTGGTTTCGCAGATCGCGCACGAGATGGCGCACTCCTGGTCCGGCAACCTGGTCACCAACGCCACTTGGGGAGACTTCTGGCTCAATGAAGGCTTCACGGTATACATCGAACGCCGGATCATTGAAAAGGTGTACGGCTCGGAGCGGGCACAGATGCTGGCCGCGACAGGAAGACAGGACTTGGAGGCGGAACTGGCCAGGCTCGGCGCGAAGGACCAATCTTTGTGGCTCGACTTGCGCGGCCGCGACGCTGAAGCCGCCTTCACGCTAGTGCCGTTCGAAAAAGGCTCGCTGTTTCTCCTCACCTTGGAGGAAGCGTTCGGGCGGCCCACTTTCGACGCCTTCCTGCGCGGGTACTTTGATCATTTCGCTTTTCAGAGCGTAACCACGCGCCAGTTTCTGGACTACCTCAAGGCCAATCTCTTGAATCAGAAGCCGGAAATCGCGGCACAGATCCCGGTGGAGAAGTGGCTATACGGGGCGGGTTTGCCCGCGGGCGCTCCGCAGCCCCGCTCCGAAGCTTTTTTGATCGTCGAGCGCCAGGCCGCGCAATGGCTGCGAGGCCGCGTGCCCGCTTCCGAACTGGATACCCAAGGCTGGAGCACGCAGCAGTGGATTCATTTCCTGCGCTATCTCACACCCGTACCGGACCTCGACAAGATGGCCGAACTGGATCAGGCTTTCGGCTTCACGAAATCCGGCAACGCCGAGATTCTCAGCCAGTGGCTCCTGAAAGCAATTCGCCGCGGCTATGAACCCGCGTATCCGCATCTGGACCAGTTTCTCGAGTCCCAAGGGGGGAGAAAGTACCTCCGGCCTCTCTATCAGGAGCTGATGAGGACGCCCGAGGGCCGCGCCCGGGCACGCGCCATCTACGCTAAGGCCCGCCCCACCTACCACCCGACCGCGCGAGCGGTGGTGGACGAAATCGTCAAGCCTAGGCCAAGACCCTGAAAGCGGCTGCGCCGGCCCTCCGATTAGTAACCAAAGAAGTACAGATTCCGTAACCTTATGTCAGGTAAGCAAACCCTATCCACTGACAATATTTAAGTTATCAGTTAACGGTCCATATAATAGCTCATCGTGGCAGAGAAGCACGCGGAAACTTCGCCCGCGGTGAGCGGCGCGCGACGAGACATTGCGGGGTTTTGGTGGCGGATTGTGCGTGCGGGGTGGAACCTGCTGCCCCTCATGGTGGCTATCAGCGGTTGGTTCGTGACCTTGTTCCTATGCCGGGTCATGCTCACCCGCGAACGCGCGCAGATCGTTCAGAACTCCACGCTCACGGCGCGTAGCATCCAAAATAAGGTTAGTGCCAGCATCAGCTCTCATGTGGCCCCTCTTGAAGTCCTCGTCACCCGCTGGGCCGCGGATCCGGATCCCTGGGCGCCGGACTGGCAGGGCGACGCCATCCGTTTCCGGGAAAAGCATCCCGAATTCGAGTCTGTGGGCTGGGTCGACGCCGAGTATACTAGCCGCTGGACCATCCCAGCCGACGCTGACGCAACGCCGGCCCAGCGCGCACCCGTCGAACGGGCGCGGCGGTTACATCGCGCCGTGCTGGCGGGAGCCGGCGAGCCCGGCGGCACCGACACAGCGCTGCGCGTGTTCATCCCCATCTT